>QZJS01000068.1 GCA_003597945.1 Desulfobacteraceae bacterium
GTTTCATTACACCCAGCCCCTGGCCTTTGCCGCTGGCCGTCTGCAATTCGCGCCTGATGCGCCGCCCTTGCGGGTCGCCTTTCATGACCCTTGCTACCTGGGCCGCCACAACGGAGATTACGAATCACCCCGCATGATCCTGCGGGCCGTGCCCGGCGTCCGGCTGGTGGAAATGGACCGAAACCGGAAAAACGCCCTTTGTTGCGGCGGCGGTGGCGGGAATTTCTTTACGGACATGCTTTCGGGCGGTGATGACGCGCCGGCAATGGTCCGGGTGCGCGAAGCCGCGGATGCCGGGGCCGAGGTCCTGGCGGTGGCCTGTCCCCAGTGCGCGATCATGCTCGCGGACGCGGCAAAAAGCGCGGGCCTGGAGGACACCTTGCCGGTCATGGAAATATCGGAACTGGTCAATACGCGGCTGGCCTGAAACTGATGCGGCCACGCCACCCGGCTTTTTTGCCCGGGAATCGTTTCAGAAATTCCAAAAGCCCAAGCGGTTGAACCATCAAGTGGCTAATAGCGTTCGTAATTCCGCGGTTTCCGGTCGTTTCGCTCGGTGCGGGGCTTGGCTTCGCTCACGGTGATATTGCGGCCTTTTAAGGAAAATCCGTTTAACTTGCCCACGGCCTCTTCAGCGGCCGCCTTGTCCGGCATTTCAATAAAAGCGAAACCCTTGGATCTGCGCGTCATTTTGTCCGTGATGATGTTGACGGTGGCGACGTCGCCGTAAGCTGCAAAAACATCTTTGAGTTCGTCCTGGGTGAGGTCATAGGGGAGATTGCCGACGTAAATGTTCATTTGACCAGAATCCTTTTCAAATTGCCGTGCCGTTTTTTGTCATGCGCCACCAGTGTCTCAACCAACAGCACCCAAATCGAGAACTGATGCGGGGCATCACATGATGCGCCGGGGTCGAACCGGATTACCTATCAATTAAGGCGCAAAATATATCAAATTCCGGGTGAAGTAAATATCATTATTAGCGTGTGCTGCAAAAAGTCGGGGCGACGGCGCCGCAACGTGGTTTCTATGTTTACGTCAACGGCGGTGCCGGATCAGGCCTTCCTGGGAGGTGGAGGCGATCAGACGGCCGTCTCTGGTATAAATATGGCCGTGGTTGAGGCCCCGGGCTCTGGACGCGCTGGGACTGTCGATCACGTAGAGCAGCCATTCATCCATGCGAAAATCCCGGTGAAACCACATGGCGTGATCCAGGCTGGCCACCTGCATGTCCGCATCCCAGAAGGTTTTGCCGTGGGGATAGAGTGAGGTGGCCACCAGTCCGAAATCCGACGCATAGGCCAGCATGTACTTGTGGATCGACAGGTCGTCGGGCATTTTGGCGATGGTCTTAAACCAGACGTAACGCCGGGGTTCCATTTTTTTCGGTGAAAACGGGTTGTTGGGATTGACCGGTCGGATTTCAATGGGTTTGATGCATAGAATCTGGTTGCGGATGGCGGCCGGGATCTTGTCCGCCACCCGGCGCGCCATCTCGATTTCGGATAAGAACCCTTCCGGTCCGGGCACGTCGGGCATGTCTTCCTGATGCTCGAACCCGTCTTCGGCCCCCTGGAATGACGCGGACATGGAAAAGATGGCCCGGCCTTTCTGGATGGCCACCACCCGGCGTGTCGTAAAGCTCCTGCCGTCCCGGATGCAGTCCACCTCATAGACAATGGGCATGGCGGGATCTCCGGGTCTCAGGAAATAAGCGTGCAGACTGTGAGCGCTTCGATCGGCAGGAACGGTATGGGACGCGGCCGACAGGGCCTGGCCCAGCACCTGGCCGCCGAAGATATTGCCGAAGCCAAGATCCTGGCTGTTTCCCCGGAAGATGTTTTCCTCGATTTTTTCAAGCTTGAGAAGGGCCAGCAGTTCATCTAAAACATTATCGGCGGGTATGCAGGTTTCCATGGATTTCCCTTTTGCTGCAAATTATTTATGTTGACAGTACATAACGGCTGATATAGATCATGCCGGTTTTTAAAATCCGGCAACGGTTCAACCCTAGCCGGCATACCTTCTCCTTGAATCAGGATGCGAACCGACAATGCCTGTCAACCCGTGTTTGAAGTGTGGTGCCTGCTGCGCATTTTTCCGCGCCTCGTTTTATTGGGCCGAAATTGACGAATTTACGCCCGGCGGGGTTCCCGCCGAACTGACGGAAAAACTTTCCCCTCAATTTGTTGTGATGAAAGGCACCAATCAGCCCATGCCGCGATGCACGGCCCTGACCGGTGAAATCGGCCGCCGGGTCGCCTGCGCCATCTATGAAAACCGCGCGTCCGTTTGCAGGGAATTCGAGCCTGCCTGGGAAAACGGGATAGCCAATATCCGCTGCGACAAGGCCCGGATCACCTGGGGCCTTTCGCCCCTGACGCCCGAATCCTGGTTTGATTTCAACCTGCCCAGAGCCGCCTGAACAAGTTGTAATTCCATATCGTATTTAAGCGGCATCCATGCGGGCCGGGTTGTCTCATTTGTCTAAGCGGTACATCAGATCCAAATAAATTTCCGCCGCTGACACCACCTGAGCTATGGAGACGGATTCATCCCGGGTATGGGCCATCTCCAGTCGTCCCGGACCGAGGACGATCGGTTTGACGCCGGCCTGCCAAAGCTGGTTGGCATCCGAATGACTCCGGAAGGTATCGGGCTGCCATGCTATCTTTTGGTGTGTGAAAACATCCTTGAGGGCGTCGATGAGTATCCCCTTTTCCGGAATCTGATATCCGGCATCAATGGTGACGGTGCGGAATCTCATCTGGATATCAGGTGAATCCGGGTGCCTTGCCATGCAGATTTCTTCGAGTTCCCCGATGATTTCGCCGATGGGCGCGGCCGGCGGCAGATGGATGTCGATCCAGGCTTCGCATCGCTCCGGCACGGCGAAACCCGATCGGGAGCTGAAAAGATCGTGAATGTTATAAGCGAGTTCCGTCTTTTTTGCCATAAATCTGGTAAGTTCCAGCATGGTATGGAGCAGGGTCTCCACCGTATGCCGGGCCGGATCGGCCAGGGATGCGTGGGTGCGGATACCTTCGGCGGCGATCTGGATTTCAATATATCCGAAATGGCCCAGACAGGGGACCAGATGGGTGGGTTCGCCGATCACGGCCCACGGAAAATGGCAGGTTTTCATAAGCTGGGCCGCCCCGTCTCCGGTTTCTTCCTCCCCTACCACCAGGCACAGGGCCGCTGCAGGCAGGGATTTTCTGGCCTGGTGGAAAGCCAGGAATGCCTCGATCATTGCCGCGCAGCCGCCTTTCATGTCCGCGGCGCCGAGACCCGACGCCGTGTCGTCTTGTTCGGTGTAGCCGAATGTTTCAAGATCATAGGCCTCCACCGTATCCAGATGTCCGATGAAAGCAACGAGTGGTTCCCTGTTTTCCGGTTGGACGATGATATTGTAGCGGTTGCTGTCCACCGGCTGCCGGGTGGCGGTAAGCCCTTGGCGTCGCAGAAAGTTTTTAATGTACTCCAGGATCGCCTCCTCCTTGCCGGACGGGCTGTAGATATCGACCAGCCGCTGGAAAAGCTGCTTCAGGCGCTGGGGCTGGATTAAGATATCGGCTGGGCGCATGGAGGTAAACGGATTATTTTGCGGGTTTGGTTTTACGGGATTTGGATTTTCGATGATTATCCAGGTTCAATGTCATATAGATCTGCTCATGGGGCTGATTAAAGCCCAGTTTTTTAAAAAATTTCAAGGCGGCGATGTCGTTGGCCGAAGTGTCCATCATGAGCATGCGCACGCCTTCGGCGATCATTAAGTCCTGGAACCTTAAATAGAGTTTTTCCCCCACTCCCTGTTTCTGAAACGCCGGGTCCACCCCCAGCCAGATCAGGTAGCCGTATTTCCAGGCGGAACGGCTCTTGATGATAATGGTGCCAAGGGCAAAACCGATGATGCGGTCCTTATGTTCGGCCACCAGGCAGAATTCGGGGTCTTCATTGAAAAATCCCGTGACTTCGTAGTCGTCCCAGGTCCGGTACATGGTGGGCAGCGTATCGGAATCAAACAGGGTTTCCCCCAGGTGAAAGACCGGGGCCAGGTCGTCGATTTCCATTTCACGGATCTTGATGTCGAGTTTTTTACTTCGTGTCTGCGGTTTGTCGGTAATATAGGTTGATTGCGTATTCATTTTATATTTACTGATGAGTGTCCCGATTAATGGGTGATTAGGTTGCCGCGGTTTAAAACATTGCTTCCGCAACTTCCGCGTCCGTTGTTTTTATGTTTTTGTAACGGGTTGTTGTTATAAAATCAACTAAACTTTGACGGGTCTGTAAAAAGCTGTTGATCCCGCCATTCGATTTTTTTGAGGAAACGGACTTTCGGGAAGTTTAACGGAAGCTGTTAATCTTGGGAAATCCGGTCAGGAGAGGGCGCCGGAAATCCATCGGGTGCATCCACTTTCATCAGCAGCAGGGCGCCCACGACAAACAGCAGCAGAATGCTCAGCACGCCCCAGCGGGAATGGCCGGTGAGCATGCCCACAAAGCCCATTAGAAAAGGGCCGGTTATGGCAGCGAACTTCCCGAAAACATTATAAAATCCGAAAAATTCAGCGCTGCATTCCGGCGGGATCAGCCGGGCGAAGAAACTGCGGCTGATGGCCTGGATGCCGCCCATGGATGATCCCACCAGAAAGGCGATCAGCCAGAACACCATGACCCTGTTTTGCTGGTCGGCGATATCGGGCAGAAAAAAAGCCAGAAGCGTGATGACAAAATAGACGGCGATGCCGGCAAGCAGCATGGCCTTTGGGGAGAAACGGAAGGCGAGCCGGCCGTAGAGCAGCGCAAAGGGAAAAGCGATGATCTGTATAAAAAGGATCACGCCGATCAGTTGTCCGATGCCAAAACCCAGGTCCCTTCCATAGGCCGCGGACATGACGATGATGGTGTCGACCCCGTCGATGTAGAAAAAATAGGCGATTAGAAATAAAAACGACTGCTTGTGCGCCCGGATATTCTTAAACGTGCGCCACAGACGCCTCAAACCGGCCGATACCGGATGATCCACCGGCGCAATAAAATGCCGCTGCCGCACATTTCGAATGATCGGGATGGAAAAGATCAACCACCAGGCCGCCACGATCAAAAATCCGATCCGGGTCGCGTCCGCGGGGAGACCGTTTGAAGAAGCCGCCGGCGCGGACATGATGAGTCCGATGACCACCACAAAGGGGATGACGCCGCCGATATATCCCCATGCATAACCGTGGGCGGATATGCGATCCATGCGATCCGGGGTGGTGACATCCACGATAAAGGCATCATAAAACAGGTTGGCGCCGGACCATCCCACCCGGGCTGATATATAAAAAAGGAGACAGAGCAGCCAGTCGCCGGCGCCGATAAAGGGCAGCAACAGGTTGAAAAAAAGACCGATGACCAGAAATGTTGTAAAAAATCGGATTTTTTTGCCCTGGTAATCGGCAAAAGTCCCCAGTACCGGGGCCAGCAGGGCAAGAATCAGCGCGGCGCCGGAATTGGCAAATCCCCAGTAGGCCGTCGAGGTTGCTTCCGGCATTTGAGATGCGGCGATTTCCTTGAAAAAAATCGGCATGAGCGTGGTCATAATGACCAGAACAAAGGCCGAGTTGCCCACGTCATAAAGAATCCAGCTGATTTCCTGCCGTGTGAAACCGAACCGGGTCATTTTGTCTCGGGAATCTATGACCATTGCACCCCTTTTGGTTTGTATGCGCGTTCTCTGCCCTGTGGCTTCCAGCGGACGCTAATATCGGCCGCTGGAAGCAGTAACCGGTTTTCGATGACGCCCTGGTGATTTTATGGCATGCGTCGGCAGTGATGTCAATTTTAAACCCCGATGCTTCCGGCGCGGGCAGTTTCCCATGTTTTAAATTTGATTTTTTAACTTGACTTCATAACCGCGCAGGAGTAGGTCTTAGCTTCCTTTGGAAAAGATCGGTTTAAGGGGTTATCTGCTTGTTTCCATTGGGATTGCCCGCAAAAGATTCGATTGGATATCAAAAGGCGCCGGTTTACCCGGCCGTCGGATTGGCCGATAAACCGCTGAAGGCGGCGTTTCGCCGGGAAAGAAGCAAAATCGCGAGGAACCGGTTTGTCCGACAGGCGAAAAAGTTATTTCAATTACGGGAAAAACCGGGCCTGGGCGGAAAACGCCGCCCTCGTGATGCAGATCGGCCTGACTATGGCCGGCTCCATTATTTTTTGTTTTTTCGTGGGTCTGTATCTGGATCGATGGTTGGGGACCCGAGGCGTTTTATTGATTCTTTTTATCCTGTTCGGAATTGTCGGCGGCGCCGTTACGGTTTACAGGCAGATCGGGGATATGCTCAAGGATAAACATAGCGAGCGGAATAATCATGGAGACTGTTAAGCAGCTCCAGAAGAAATACGGGTCAATGGCGATGTTTATCGCTATTGTTCTGGCGTTGGCATTGATCATGTTGGGTTATAAAGAAATGGCAAAGGGCCTGATGCTAGGGTCCATATTCAGCGTCGTTAATTTCGTGCTGATGGGGGAATCGCTTCAGTCCAGGCTCGGGAATCCAGGACGGTCCGGAACCATGTCTTTTTTTTCGTTGATGCTGGCGCGGTTCGGTTTAATGGCCGTTCCTCTCGTCGTTTCGATACGGTATGATCAATATCATATTGTCGCGACTATTGCAGGGCTTTTCATGGTTCAGGCGGTCATATTGACGGATGCCGCCAAACGGATGATGTTTTCAAGGCAGTTGTAAAATATGGAATCGGGGAACATGCCCAATGAATGAAATCGGCAGAATTTCACAATTGATTGTACCGGTGGGCGGATATACCTTCGCTTTTAACTTGGATGTTATCGTGATGACATGGATCGTCATCGGAGTGTTGCTTTTTTTCGGTTTTATGGCGACCCGGCACCGCAATATCGTGCCCGGACCGATTCAGGTAATGGGGGAGATCATTGTTTCCCAGTTTTATGTTCTGACCAGGGATGCCTTGGGCGATAAGCTGGCCAAAACTTATGCGCCGCTGGTCTGCGCCCTGTTCATGTTCCTTCTGATGTCCAACTGGATCGGGGTGCTGCCCCATCTGTTCGAGCCCACCACGGATCTGAACACGCCGTTGAGCCTTGGTCTGATGGGATTTGTCCTGGCGCATTACGCGGGGATCCGCGCCAAGGGGTTTAAGAAGTATATGAAAGCCTATTTTGAGCCGGTTTTTTTTATGATGCCCCTTAACATCATCGGCGAGCTGGCCAAGGTTATTTCCATATCCTTCCGGTTGTTCGGCAATATCATGGGAGGATCGATCATAATCATGGTGGTTTCCTACCTGACCTACAGCGTCCTCCTGCCGCCGTTTTTGTATGCCTTTTTCGGATTTTTCATCGGCACCATCCAGGCGTTCGTCTTCACCATGCTGACAATCGTTTATATCGCGGTACAGGTCGAATAACATGTTTGAAATTGATCCTCAATCGTTGGTAAAAATGGCCGCTTACACGGGCGGCGGCCTGGCTATCGGTTTCGGCGCCATCGGCGCAGCCCTGGGTGAAGGGTACGCGGCGGCCCAGGCGGATATGGCCATTTCAGAAAATCCCAAGATGGCGGGTGAAATAACCCGAAACATGCTGGTGGGTCAGGCCGTGGCGGAATCAGCGGGCATTTTTGCCCTGGTGGTCGCCATACTGCTGCTTTTCTTTAATGTTGCCAATCCGAATCTGGCCAATGCCGCGTCTCTTTTGGGCGCCGGCCTGTGCATGGGCTTGGGGGCGTTGGGATCCGGCATCGGCTCGGGTATGCCCGCGGCTGAGACATGCCGCGCTGTAGCCCGGCAGCCCAGGCTTTCAAACCGGCTGCTGACGGTCATGCTCATCGGATCGGCTGTCTGTCAGACCCCGGCGATTTTATCCATGGTTATTTCCCTGATGCTGATTTTTTTAAATTACGGCGATGCCTCCGCCATAAAAGCCGCCGCGCTTTTGGGCGCCGGTCTGTGCATGGGATTCGGGGGCATCGGCTCCGGCGCCGGTTCGGGACATCCCGCAGGCGAGACCTGCAAAGGGATTGCGCGGCAACCCGGAGCCCAGAGTCTGCTGACGACGAATATGCTCATCGGCGCCGCCGTCTGCCAGACGCCCGCCATTTTCGCCATGGTGGTTTCCTTGATGCTGATGTTTGTGAATTTCGGCGATGTGCCTTTAAATCCGACATGGGCCGCTTTTATGGGTGCGGCGTTGAGTACCGGTCTGGCGGCCATCGGATCCGGATACGGCGGCGGAATGGTTGCGGGAGCGAGTTGTGAGGGGATTGCCCGTCAGCCAAGGGCCGTTGGAAACGTGACGACAACCATGCTGGTGGGCCAGGCCGTGGCGCAGACGCCTTGCATTTTCGGTTTGCTCATCAGTTTTGTCCTGATGTTTAAAATGTTTCCTGAGACCGCTGCTCTGAGTCCTTCAATGGCGTTGCTCTCTGCGGGGATTTGCATGGGATTCGGCGCCATCGGTCCGGGACTTGGAAACGGCATGACCGCTGAGGGTGCCGTGCGATGGATAGCGCGGAATGAAGAAGACACGGGTCTCCTGATGCGCATCATGCTGGTCGGCCAGGCGGTGTCCCAGTCGACCGCCATTTATGCAATGGTGATCAGTCTGGTTTTAATTTTCGTCATATGATGTAACCGATCGATATCAAGTGCTTTATTTAGCTTTTTATGATACCAACACTTTAGGGAGGTCACAATGCCAGTAACGGGAACTGAAATGTT
The DNA here is from genome assembly GCA_003597945.1 of Desulfobacteraceae bacterium. Lineage (GTDB taxonomy): Bacteria > Desulfobacterota > Desulfobacteria > Desulfobacterales > Desulfosalsimonadaceae > SURF-33. Next base: position 8,752 of record QZJS01000068.1, read on the forward strand.
GATTACCGGGGCGGATCTGGTTAAAGCTGCCGCATTCATAGGCGCCGGCATCTCAATGGGATTGGGCGCAATCGGACCGGGAGTCGGCGAAGGTATGGCCGCAGCCAAAGCGTGCGAAGCCATCGGCCGCAATCCCCGGGAAGCCGCGCTGCTCACGCGCACCATGTTGGTGGGCCAAGCGGTTTCCGAGTCCACGGGAATTTATTCACTGGTTATCTCGCTGTTGCTGCTCTTTGTCGTATAGAGCAATCCTATTGGCGGTGTTTCCGGTTTTACGGTTATTTAGCGGCAGCTGAATGTAAAACCCGCACTATACATTTAAGATCAATCAATATGGAAGTCCGGCCATGGAAGTAATCAGCACGGTGGCGCTGATCAGCATCAATGCCACGCTTGCGGCTCAGTTGGTCTCGTTTTTGATTTTTCTGTTTATTATCAATCGGCTGATGTTCCGCCCGTTGCAGGATGTCATGGGGGAGCGTGAACGTCGTATTGAAGACATGCGGCAGGAGATCGAGGCGGCTGACGCCGATATGAAGCAAATCTTTGCAACATTAAGCGATGAAGAGGCAAAAGCCAAGCAGGACGCCCTTTTGATTCAGCATAAGCTGGAAAAAGAGGCCAGTCAGCAGTCGGACGTGGCTTTTCGTGAGGTCAGCGCCGAAATAGAAAGATTAAAGGCGCAGACCCGCCAGGAGGTGGACCGGCAGATCCTGAACGTAAAACAGCATCTGGCCGAAGAGTCCTTGAAATTATCGAAGGTGATTATGGAAAAGGCGTTGGATCGGAGTTTGTCGCATGAATAGCATCTTGTCCCGAAAAGTGCAATGGTGTCTGCTCGTCGCGGGGATCTTTGTTTTTTGCGCGGCCGATCCCGCGTGGGCCGGGGAATCGCCGGCCCAGTGGCGGCCTACATATGATCTGGTGATGCGCTGGATTAATTTTTTTATTCTTGTTTTTCTCCTGGTCCGGTATGGAGGTCCTCCCCTGGTCGCCTTCTTAAAGGGGCAGCAAACTGACATTCAGAAAAGAATCGATCAGGTCCGGCAGGAAAAGGATGCAATGCTGGTCAATGTGCAGCAGGCTCGTGAGGCATTGCAGGCAAGCGCGACGCGTCTTGATGGGATCAAGGCGAAGATCATCGAGATGGGTGAACACAAAAAACAGGAAATTATCGAAGAATCAAAAGTGCAGAGCCGATTGATGCTGGAAAGCGCGCGCCACAGAATCGATTATCAGATTCATCGCGCCCATGAAAAATTAAGAATCGAGCTGCTGGATATGGCCGTAGCCCTGGCCCTGGAAAAATTGCCTGAAGAAATTACGCCCGAAGACGATCGAAAGCTCATCGACAAGTACCTGGTCACGACGGCTGCTTTAAAATAGCTGCTCATTTCCGACGGCCCGCGTTAAATAGTTTTTTACGACTCAGTTTACCGGCCTTTTAAACGAAAAAAGGACACGAAGAATACGAACGCTTCTTCGTGTCCTTTTTTCGTTTTCGTGCGGCGGCATGAGCGAGGGTTCTGATTTTCCTGTCGGCATTCCGATAGCGGTTTACGTTGGTTTTTTTATTCAGCGGTCAGGATCTGGGGGATGATTTTTTCCAGTTGGACCTGCATGAAATATCCGTTGGCATCGGGCGCCATCAGACCGATAAAACGGAAGTTGCCGTGTTTGTATACATCAGAGGCCATCATGATGATGATCCCTTTTTTGGTGTGCAGCGTGACGCCGGTGCATTGATCAAAGCCTTTTTGGCTGGCGGCTTTGTTGCAGAATGAGATGATGTTGTTGAATTCTTTCGCGAAATTAAAAAAATCAACGGGCTCGCCCGCCGTGTCGGCCGCAAGAACTGATCCGTCAGGGCTTAAAATGGCCACACCCCGGTACCCTTTGATGGCCCTTAGTGTGAGGACATGGCGTTTCAGCGCCGTTTCCAGTCGGGATGCGGGTTCTTGCGGGGTCGGCGGCGGAGTTGACGGTGTGACCGGGGCGGGCTTTGGATCCGCCGATAAAGCCGGGATGGCCGCGGCCTTTTTTTTCGGTGGTTCGTCGGCCTGGGCTTTTTGTTTCCATTTTGCGCCGGAAATATCAATGAGTTTTTCGGTGATCCTGGGGATATTCCGTTTTTCGGGAAGCGGGGACACGGCAATCATGATTTGATCCCAGGTGGACATTTGTCTGGCGGCCTCCTTTCCGGACTGGTTGTTATAAATGGCATCAAGCAGGACGCCGTTGCGAAAATAGAGGAAGCCCTTTTTTTGTTTGCCGGAAGTTACCTCCATCCGGCAGGTTTTCCCGCACAGGGCCGCCAGGGGAAGCAGGTGTTTAAGGGTGACGCCTTTTATGGCCAGACCTTCGTCCTTGAGATTGAGAGCTGAAAGAATCATGGAAGCCAGTGTTCCGAACGCAAACGGCTTTTCAATATAGGACAGGATCAATTCGTTGCCGGCGCCGGCCGGAAAAACCGGAAATGGTTTGTCGGGTTCGGTCATGATGATGCAGGGGGTGGCCGCGTGGTTCCGCGTCAGGTAGGCTACAAGATCGATGCCGTCCATATCCTGAAGCAGCATGTTGACGGCAACCACCGAAACACGGGCCTGCTGGAGGGTTTCAATGGCGGTTTTCCCATTTATGGCCGTCAGCAGTTCGAAATGATGAAGTTCTTTTAAGCCTTTCCGGATGGCGGCCAGGTGCTCCCTGTCGCTGTCGACGATAAGAACGTTGTCCATTTTGATCTCCCGTCATATCGGATGTGACGCGCGCGGATGCCTGCTGAAGAGCTGCTGGAATCCACGCAAAGATTCTGCCGAAAGCGAAATTTGTTGCAAATTTTCGACCAGCTCTCTATAAGTGTTCTAATATATGGTAAAATTTTTTTATGTCAATATAAATTTTTATTAATTTTTCAATAGTATCATTGAATTTCGATATAAACCGGATGCGGCCCCATATTTCGAACACATAAAAAAAGTTTTTTTTAATCCTAACCGCCGATGGAGCGACCGCCGCCGGCAATACCCGCGCTTTGGTAAAGACCTTAGCCTGCGAGGATGAACGAATATCAGCGCGCAATGCATCCGCCATTATATCCATGGGGCATTGAAGAGGCATGAAGTGATCGAATGAATCATTATCGTGTTATACGACCATCTTTGCGTTTCGCATTGGCGGTTGCGGTCTGTTTTCTTTTTTTCCGCCCGGCTGATATCCGGGCGGAAATTTTTACCGTGGCCAGTTATAATGTTGAAAATTTTTTTGATCATAAGCATGACTCCACCGAATATTCGGAATACATACCCGGAGAACCTTTCGGTTGGAACCGTGAGATGATGGATATCAAGTGCGGCAATATCGCACGGGTCATCAAGGATCTGGATGCGGAGATCGTGGCGCTTCAGGAAATCGAATCCAGGCAGGCCCTGCAATATCTTCAGGAGCGGCTGGCCCGGATGGGTGCTCATTATGCTTATGCAGCCATTGCCGATTCAAAGCCGACCGCCGTAAAATGCGCGATGCTGTCGAAATTCCCCATGGCGTCAATATCGGAAATTCATGTGGCGAACGCGATGGCAAGGTCGATCCTGAAGGTGGTTTTAGATATCGAGGGTCGGCATCTGGTTGTCTATGTCAATCACTGGAAATCGAAATTCGGTCCGGAAAGCCAACGACTCCCTTTTGCCAGGGCGCTTGCTGAAGATATCGGAAAACTGGAAACGGCCACGGATTTCATCCTGACCGGCGATTTTAATTCGGACTACAATGAGTTTGAAACTTTCAGGGACCTCGAACGATTCAATGATACGGGCGGCATCACCGGAATCAATCATATACTCAATACCGTCAAGAACGGCCGCCTGGTGGACGAAACTCTTCTGATCCGGCAGCCCGGCAATAAATACCTTTATAATCTCTGGTTGGAACTTCCCGAATACAGGCGATGGTCGGTGAATTTTTTCGGCCGGAAAAACAGCCCGGACGCTATTATTGTCTCTATGGGATTATACGATGACAGGGGAATCGCTTACGTCGATAACTCCTTTGACCGGTTTGATCCGGAATACCTGTTTGAAAGCGGCGCCGTTTACCGCTGGCAGCGGGCCCAACGCGGCAGGGGAAAACATCTCGGGCAGGGTTATTCGGACCATCTGCCCGTATATGCCCGGTTCACCACCCGGCCTTTTCAATGGGCTGATTTTCCGCAAAAGCCTTGAAGACCGAAACGGTTTACGATATGACCGTGGCGGCGTTGAAGCGTTTCCACGGCACGCTTCAGATTGTTGAAAAAAGCGGCCAATTGCAATGGACCGGGCGTTACGGGGATTTTTTTAAACGTGAATTCACATCACAAAATATGGGCGGCGCTGATCCTGGGCGGCATGGGCGGCGCGGGTCTTTATTTTCTTTTCCATTTTGATCTCTATCATCAGGTCACTTCCGTGGTGAATGAGCGGACACCGGCAGGACTGTTTATCGGCCTGATGCTGGTTCTGCCCATGGCCGGGGTTCCCATGAGTATTTTCCTTTTTCTGCTGGGGATCAAATTCGGCATTGGATACGGATTGCTTATTCTTGAAATCATCATGCCCCTTCAGCTTCTCGTGGCTTACGGCGTGGTCCGGTTTTTCAGGTCGCCGGTGGAAAAATATCTGGTGGTCAAAAAGGGCTACCAGATTCCCCGCATTCCACCCGACCGTGTCCTTGTTTTCAGCGTGCTTTTTCTTTTTATTCCGGGCTTGCCCTATGCGGTCAAGATCTACCTCCTGCCGCTGGCAGCCGTCCCTTTCAGATACTGTTTCTGGCTGAACTGGGGAATTCAGGGGACCCTTTCCATTCCATTCGTATTGCTGGGTAAATCCGCGGCGGACATGAATGCGGTCCTGTTCGGGCTGACCCTGGCGCTCTGTCTGGTGCTGGTGCTGGTGTTGAAATGGGCCCGCAAACGATACGGCGAACTTCAGAAAAAACAACAAAATGCGCGCAACGGGTGCGTGGTGGTTGATGAATCCGTCTTAACGCCTTCAAAGAAAAGCGGTTGACCCGGCATCGTATGCCGGTATATATGAGCATATGCTAAATTATTTTAACCGAAGATGAGGTGGATCAGTGGCAAAATATAAAGTTTCGTTTGTTCCGCACGGTAAAGAAGTGATGGCCGAAGCGGGATCGACACTCATTCGCGCGGCCATGGACGCCAACGTACATATCAATGCATCCTGCGGCGGTGAGGGTATTTGTGGAAAATGCCGGGTTATGATCGAGTCCGGCGAAATTTCCGGCGGTATTTCTGAAAAACTGAGCCGGGAGGATATTGACAAGGGTTATCGGCTGGCCTGTTTGTCGAATATCGGCAGTGATATAGTGGTCCGCATTCCCGTGGAATCGGAGATCGACAAGGCGTCCCTCAACCGCATGGACACACCGCGGAAAACCGCGCGCATCCGAACGGTCAATCTTGATGAGCTCAAGGACAAGGGGCTTTTTGTGCCGCCCGTTGAAAAAAAATACCTTGAGCTGACGCCTCCCACGGTACAGGATAATGCGCCCGATGTCTCCCGGATCGCTCGTTCCCTCCGCAACGACCATAATGAGCATCGCCTGGAGTTCGACATGTCGGTCATCCGAAAAATTCCGGACGTGATTCGCCAGGCCGATTTCAAGGTGACGGTCAATATCGCCCGCCCGGTGCGGGAGGAGGGGAAAAACCGGATCATCAACATCGAGCCGGGGGACACCACCAATCGAAATTACGCCATTGCCGTTGATATCGGAACAACCACCGTCTGGGGGCAGGTCATCGACCTGGTCACCGGCGAGGTTCTGGCCCAGTATGGCGATTTCAATGCACAGATCAGTTACGGCGAGGATGTCATCACGCGGATCGTATTTGCCGAGAAACCGGGGGGTATGGAGAAAATTAATGCGAAAGTGGTGGAGACCATCAACGGGGTTATTGAAAAAATTATTGCCGAATCCAAGGTCAATCCGGATGAAATCTCCACCATTACCCTGGCCGGAAATACCACAATGACCCAGCTTTTCTTAAAGGTCAATCCCAGATATCTCCGCAGGTCTCCTTATGTGCCGGCGGCCGCCCTTTATCCCCCGGTGCCGGCGGCGGATCTGGGCCTGAATCTGCCGGAGCATGTGCCGGCACTGGTCTATCCCCAGGTATCAAGTTATGTGGGCGGCGACATCATTGCCGGTGTGATGGGCTCCGGCATGGCCCACGAAGAGGCCCTGACGCTCTACATGGATATCGGCACAAACGCGGAGATCGTCATCGGCAACAAGGACTGGCTGGTGTGCGCGGCCGCTTCGGCCGGCCCGGCCTTTGAGGGCGGCGGCATCAAGCTGGGAATGCGGGCCGCCAAAGGCGCCATCGAGGACTTTTCCATGGATCCGATCAGTTATGAGCCGATGAATATCACCATCGGCAATGTCCGGCCCAAGGGGATCTGCGGCAGCGGACTGATCACCATGGTGGCCACTCTTTTTGAGATGGGCGTCATCGACAACCGGGGAAAATTCAACCGGGAGCTGGATACGTCGCGCATTCGTGAAGTCCAGGGCGTGTGGGAATATGTCCTGGCGTGGAAGGATGTATCCGGCATCGACCGGGACGTAGTGCTCACGGAAATCGATATCGACAACCTGATCCGGGCCAAGGGGGCCATGTACAGCGGGTGCATTACCCTTCTCAAGGAAGTCGGACTGGGCATTAAGGACCTTGACCGGATCATCATGTCCGGCGGTTTCGGAAATCACGTTGACCTGGAAAAATGTATGGTTATCGGTCTGTTGCCTGAGATCGATCCGGACAAGGTCGTGTTCATCGGCAACGGATCTCTGTTGGGAGCCCGGATGAGTTCCCTGACCAACCGCATACGCAGTGACGTTGGCCGGACCTTAAGCCAAATGACCAATTTTGAGCTTTCAGAGACTCCCTCATACATGGAGAATTATATCGCGGCCCTGTTTTTACCGCATACGGATATCAATCTTTTCCCCAAATTAAAGTCGCGCATGGATGCGCGGCAGAAGAAAACGTCGGGAACTGCTTGAATTTTTGACTGCTTAGCCCTTCGCATATTTTTACCCGAAAATGTCTCATTTTTTTGTAAAAGATGTTTTTCGCTTTCATCAAATAAATATGAAAAAAAACGAGCATGATTATTGACAAATAATTTTTCTTTATATTAAATGATACCCTTTTGGATTAATGTTTGTATCCGCTTTTCCTGCGGATTAAATTTGCTTGTAAATGAAAGATGGAAGGAATGACGGCATGACTTGAATGGGCGCGTTTTCGGTAAAGTCAACGGGCGACCGGAAATGATTCCATTCGGCAATAGATATGTAAAAAGTAGAGATATTAACAACAGGTTGAAAAGATCGTAACCATTTAACCTTAATGAGGAGGAGGCAACATTGGGCTTTCAAATCGTAAAAGAAACCTATGCAGGCAGCATCAGGCCGATTACCATCGGTAAAGGCAAAAAGGCGGTGACTGTTGGCGGTGAGAGCTGTTACCCGTTTTATCTGTTTGAAGGGGACATGCCCAATAAACCCAAAATCGCCATGGAAATCTGGGACATGGAGCCTACAGGCTGGGCCGAAGCGGCAAAAAAACCGTTTGGGGACGTGCTCAAGGATCCGGCGGCCTGGGCCAAGAAATGCGTGAAGGATTTTGGCGCGGACATGATCGTGCTTCAGCTTAAAAGCACGGACCCCAACGACAAGGATGCCAGCCCGGATGACGCGGTCAAGACCGTCAAGAAAGTGCTCAAGGCAATTGACGTGCCTCTTTTGATCTGGGGTACGGGAAACGTCCAGAAGGATGGTGAGGTCTTGAAAAAGATTTCCGAATCCTGCGAGGGAGAGAATCTGTGCCTGGGTCCCGTGGAGGAAAAAAACCACAAAGGCATCGGCGCCAGTGCCATGGGCTACGGCCATACCGTTATTTCATCTTCGCCCATTGACGTGAACCTGGCCAAGCAGGTCAATATTCTTCTGGAAAACCTCGGCGTTCCCCAGGACCGGCTGATTATCGATCCCACCACCGGCGGGCTCGGATACGGCCTGGAATATTCCTACTCGGTCATGGAACGGCTCCGCATGGCGGCCCTGGCCCAGGGAGACGACAAGCTTCAGCTCCCCATCATCAACAATCTCGCTAATGAAATCTGGCGCTGCAAGGAAGCCAATCAGACCGTGGACGACGCTCCCCTTCTGGGTGATCCCGAGCGACGCGGCATCATGATGGAAGTGGTCGGGGCCGTGAGCTACCTGATGTCCGGATCCGATATACTGATCATGCGGCATCCCGAGGCGGTACGCCTGGTCAAGGCTTTCATCGGCCTGATTACAGACGGCGGCAGCGCTCAGGATATCGCGCCCGTCAAAAAGCAGCTCGATGATGTCAATATTGACTTCGCCAAGATGGCGCCGGCCCCGGATCTGACCATTGAAGCCGAAAAAGCCAAGCCGGCCCCGGAAAAGAAGGCAGCCGCCGCACCAGCGCCGAAAAAGGAAGCGGCCAAACCGGCGGCAAAACCCGAGGCGAAAGCGGCTCCAGCGCCCAAGGCCGAACCGGCCAAGGCGGAAGCGCCGGCGGTAAAACCGGCGCCTGCGGCAGACACCGAAGCCGACGCCAAAGCAAAAGCTGAAGCCGATGCCGCAGCTAAAGCGGCGGCGGATGCCAAGGCTAAAGCCGATGCTGAAGCCAAGGCAAAGGCCGATGCGGAAGCAAAAGCCAAGGCGGAAGCCGACGCCAAAAAGAAAGCCGAGGCTGAAGCACGACAAAAAAGAGACGCTGAAGAACAGGCCCTGCGGGAAAAGCGGGCCCGGGAGCGGGAGGAAATGGCCGCCAAACGCGCTGCTGGCCATAAGGAAGGAGCGGTTTCCATGACTGCGGCGGCCCAGCAGAAAACCGAACTTGACAAAATTCTTGAACGGCTCGACAGAATTCATAGAAAAATTCCATTATATTAATCAGCCCGATGTAATCACAATTCAGGCGATGGCGGGTGATGCACCGTCCACGCTATTGCCAAACCATTACAATATGAGGAGGAACCTCTGATGACGGAAGAAATCAAAAAGACAGCATCGAAAGCAACGGAAGCCAAGCTGGCCGACCCGATTGCGTCCTCGATTGACCCCGCGACCCAGGAAATGATCGCCCGCGCCCAGAAGCTGGGCATTGACACGGTTTTCGATCGTGCCGCTCAGATGAAGGCCTGCAACATCGGACTCCAGGGCATCTGCTGTAAAAACTGCGCCATGGGTCCCTGCCGCCTGCCGCTGCCCAAGGGCGGGATCGAAGGCGAAGACACCCGCAAAGGACTCTGCGGGGCCACTGCCAACACCATTGCGGCCCGAAATTTTGCCCGCATGGTGGCTGCCGGCGCCGCCGCGCATTCGGACCATGGCCGCTGCGTGGCCGAGGTTTTCATGTCTGCGGCACGCAAAGAGACCCATGCCTACAAGATCAAGGATACCGATAAGCTGCTTTCCATCGCCCCCCATTTCGGCGTGGCCGTTACCGTGGATGTGGACGGCGAGAAAAAAGACCGTGATTTGGACGAAATCGCCCTGGAAGTGGCGGAAAAAGCCCTCAACGAATGGGGCAAGGCCGAAGGGGAACTCGACTACCTGAAGCGCGCCCCGGCCCCGCTGTATGAAAAATGGACCAAAACCGGCGTCAAGCCCCGCAATATCGATCGCGAGATCGTCGAAATCATGCACCGCACCCACATGGGCGTGGACCAGGATTACAAGAACATCATTAAACAGTGCACCCGCGCATCCCTTGCCGACGGCTGGGGCGGCTCCATGATCGCCACCGACCTTCAGGACGTGCTCTTCGGCACCCCTTACCCCCTTCAGGCGGAGTCCAACCTGGGCGTCATGAAGGAAGATCATGTCAATATCATCGTCCACGGCCATGAGCCGGTGCTCTCGGAAATGATCGTGGCCACCTGCCAGCGCCCGGAGATCATTGAATATGCCAAATCCAAGGGGGCCAAGGGAATTCAGCTCGGCGGCATCTGCTGTACGGCCAATGAGATTTTCCAGCGACATGGCGTCCCCCAGGCCGGCACTTACTTGCAGCAGGAGCTGGCGATTATCACCGGTGCCTGCGACGCCATGGTGGTGGATATCCAGTGCGTGTTTCAGAACCTGGCCAATGTGGCCAAGTGTTTTCACACCAAGCTGATCACCACCCACCCCATCGCCAAGATGGAGCAGGACAACGTCATTCATATCGAGTTCGATGAACATCATGCATTAGAAGATGCCGAAAAGATCGTCCGCATGGCCATCGACAATTTCAAGAACCGCGGCAGCGAAGTAATGATTCCCCAGTACAAGGCCACGGCTATCGGAGGCTTTGGGGTTGAGTCCATTCTGTATCACTTGGGCGGCACCTTCCGCGGCACCTATTACACGCTCAATGACAACATCATCAACGGCCGGATTCGCGGCATCGCCGGCGTAGTGGGCTGCAACAACGCCCGGACCCGCCACAACGAGGCCCACATCGCCGTGGTCAAGGAGTTGATCAAAAACGACGTCATCGTTCTCACCACCGGATGCAACGGCATTGCCTGCGCCATGCACGGTCTGCTGACGCCGGAATCCGCGGCCGTTTACTGTGGCCCGGGCCTGGCCGAGGTATGCGAGACCGTGGGTATTCCGCCGGTGCTGCACCTGGGCTCCTGCGTGGATAACAGCCGTATCCTGCTGGCCGCCACCGAAGTGGTCAAGGCGGGCGGTTTGGGCAATGATATCTGTGACCTGCCGGCCGCCGGTTCCGCTCCCGAGTGGATGAGTGAAAAGGCCATCAGCATCGGTCACTACTTTGTCTCTTCGGGTGTTTACACCGTCTTCGGTCTGCACCTGCCCACCAGCGGCGCGCCGGTATTCCATGATTATCTCTCCAAAGAGATGGAAAAAATTTACGGCGGCAAGTGGGACTTGGAGGCCGATCCCATCAAGCATGCTCAGCTCATGATCGCCCATATCGACGCCAAGCGCAAAGCCCTGGGCATCGACAAGGCACGGGAGCGGGTGCTCATGGATATGGCCGACCGCCAGGCACTGCAGGCATAACCGGTTGTTACCTTATTTTACATATGAGAATATAATTTAATATAAATCCTCAACGAAGGAGGAACGCATGTCGAAGTTAGTCGCATTTGCCGCCATCCAGGGTGGCTACAAAGTCGTATCAACGGTGGAAGGTGAATACCGCCGG
>QZJS01000054.1 GCA_003597945.1 Desulfobacteraceae bacterium
CACGTACGCTAAGTACGCTGCATTCTTCGATATTGCGCAAGCCTTGATCTTGAACTTTTTACAAGGCCGTCCGATGGCGACTTTTTACGAGACTATCAACAGTCCCTGCTGATAATGGATCAAGCAGCTCTCGAAAACAAGACAGGCTTTTGCATCGTTTGAGCTGCTGAACCAGAGGATAAACCTCGGGAGCATGGGCATAGCAGAGCACCTTCTTTAGCTTGGAAAGAACCTGCTGTTCGCCGCAAAACAGGACATGATAGCGGCCTGATAATTCGAGCAGATACTCCCGCAGTTCTTCAACCTTGCGGGACGGAGCCGACGTGCCGGGATAACGGCCCCGCAGCCGTTCAAAAAGCAGGGGGTCGGCAATGGCACCCCGGCCCAGCATCAGACCGGCCGCCCCGGTCTCGGCCAGAACCCGCCTGCCCTTCGCTTCGCTAAAGATATCCCCGTTGGCGATGACCGGCAAGGTGCTTTGCCGGACGACTTCCGCGGTGATTCCGTGATCCGCGTCCCCGGTGTAGCGCTGCTTAACGGTCCGCGGATGGATGATAAGAAAATCGATCCCGCAGTCGGCAAACAGCCCGAGCAGGGAAAAAATCTCGGCCGTATCAGAAAATCCCGAGCGCACCTTGACGGAAAAACCGCCCTTTATCTCCCGGCGCAGCAGGCCGAGCATCCGGGCCAGGGCAGCAGGCTCGCGAAGCAGCGCGCCGCCCGCGGTATTGCCGGTCATCCGGCCAAAAGGGCAACCAAGATTGATATTGAGATGTTTTGCCCCAAGCGCCTGAACGGTATTGGCCGCGGTGAGCAGAGCTTCGATATTATTTCCGATCAACTGAACCACCAGGGGAACCCCGCCCTCGGCGCTGACCACCTCCTGCCGGTCATTTACGGCGATATTCTTTCTGGCGCTGGCCTTCACCCGGACAAATTCGGTAAAAACCACGTCCGGCCGCACCCGTTCGATAAACAGGCCGCGCAAGGCCCGATTGGTAAGGCCCTGCATCGGGGCCAGCATCAGGGGCATGCTCCCCTGAGCCCACGGCAGTTTGGTATTGAGGGGCATCTCGCTCATGATCGGTAAATTCCGCATTGTAAAATCCACCCCTTAAATCAGAACTTTAATATGATAATCGGCACCACCATCAGTGCTGTGGAGGCCACGCCGATGCCCGCATGGCCATCGTCGTCATCGCTAATGGCCGATGCCGCCACCACCACAAACCCGGCTGTGGCCAGCGTTGCTAACACGATATGAATATCGTATTTGGAAATCCCTTCATCCATACGAAAATACTGTCCGTATTCATAAAAGCCTGTTGCACAGGCGGCCAGAGCCAGCACAGCAGTGCCGCCGCCCGCGGCCTTGTGAAATCCGTTATCTCCGCCGGAAACCGCCGCAGCGCCGGCAAACAGCAGGGTGCCGTATCCCAGATATTTATGCGTGTTGCCCATATTGATTTTAGAAGCCCGAGTTCCATGGGTTTCATTTCCGCCGCCTGCGCCCGCCGCAATCGAGATTCCCTCGGAAACCACCGCCACGCCTGCTGCCGGGCCGCCGTCGGGACCATCGAGATATTGCGCCAGGGATGACGCCCCGGCAATTTGAACCGAACCAATATAAGTGACCAGAACAAGCATACAAAAAAGCTTCATTCGTGATTGATTTCTCATATTGCCCCTTTCATAATCTGAATAATGATTGTAAAGTAATTTAGTTACCTAAAAATCATACACCTGTCATTATCAAAAAGAAAATCAAAAGTTAAAACAATACCTCCTGGGAGCCGTGCAATGGATATAAATAGAATACCAATAGAAATTAGAATTTTAGGTGTACTGATGGAAAAGCAGATGACCACGCCGGATTATTATCCGATGAGCCTTAACGCCCTGATTCTCGGATGCAATCAGAAATCCAACCGTGATCCGGTGATGGAACTGAGTGAGACTGAAGTGCTGGATGCATTACAGCAACTGCGCAATGATCATCTGGTCTGGCAGGTACGGACCGCCGGAAGCCGGGTTTCCAAATACGAACACAACATGAAGGAAGTCGCGGAATTTTCCATCCAGGAAACGGCCGTGCTCTGCGAACTGATGCTGAGGGGGCCCCAGACCCTGGGGGAACTGCGGGCCAGGTGCGCCCGGATGTTCGAATTTCACGGCACGGCCGAAGTCGAACATATCATCGGCAAGCTCATGGATCCCCAGCGGGGTATTTATGTGAAAGAACTGCCCCGTCAGCCGGGCCGCAAGGAACCCAGGTTCGCCCACCTGCTCGGAGATATTGATCCGGAGGAAGACCTTCTGCCGACCGATAGAGGCGAATCCGCAGATACAAGTTATCCGGAGCCTTCCGGGAAAAACCGGGTAGTTCCCGGAAGGGAACAGACCGAACGCCTCAATGATATACAACAGCGCATCACCGGCCTGGAAACCATGGTGGAACGGATCAGCAAACTCGAAAAAACCATCACGGCATTACAGGAAGAATTTGTCGCTTTTAAACGTCAATTCGAATAAGATGAAAGACCATATTAATCGGTTGTACGAAAAAGCTGTTATGAACAAACGCCGGGCCATAAGGAGTATATCATGAGATTTCTGCTGCTTCTTGCCATCTTATCTTCAAAATTTAAAAAAGCTTCAAACACCGATGAAAATTTTAAAAAATTTCTGATGGGGCATGAATGCAAAATCGTCATCAAGACCAGCGATGGGAAAAAAGGAAAGCGATTTATCTTTGAAAACGGTAAATTTTCAGCCGACCAGGAACTGAACCGGTTTGATGCGGCCATGGTCTGGAACGATGCCGCTACCGCCTTTGTTGCCATGAAAAAAGGCGAACCCGGAATTACAGACGCCATTCAAACCCATAAGGTCGCCATTGAAGGAAAACTGCACGCGTTTACATGGTTCGGCGGGGCCATCAATTTCGTCATGCAGTAACGCGGCAAGGCAGAAATTAAAAAATACAGAAAATACGGCAGCGCTATAAATGATAGTCTCGTAAAAAGTCGCCATCGGACGGCCTTGTAAAAAGTTCAAGATCAAGGCTTGCGCAATATCGTAGAATGCAGCGTATTTAGCGTACGTGAAATTCTGAGAGATTGCGCGTAACGCAGATATTGGACTTTTTACAAGGCCGTCATAAATGATTCTGACGGAGGAGGCGGTATGTCTTACTGGACACATGAATATTTGCTGAAAACTTACGGCGGACCCATGGTGCAGGCGGAATATATCCGGGATATTGCAAAGCCGTTTTTTATTCCGCGGGTATTTTCCGGTTTTAATCTTTTCCTCGACAAGGCCCAGCTTCTGCCGGATGCCGTGGATTTAATCGCCCGGGAAAGCAAATCCAAAAAGGCCTTTATCGTCACGGATGAATATGCCCAACGTTTCGCGCAAAAAATTAAAAACCCTTATGAAAAGCGCCACGGCTTCCAGTTTGACATGTGGGCCAAGGCCATGCCCGACGCGCCCATTGAAACCGTGAAAGATTGCGCCGCCCAAATCCGCCGGTACGGGCCGGACCTGATCTTTGCGCTGGGCGGCGGATCGGCCATGGACACCGCCAAGGCGGCCTGGCTGCTCTATGAGCACCCCAACGTGAATATTGAAACCTTAAGCCCCCTTGTTCCGTTAAATCTTCGTCACAAAGCCAGACTGGTCGCCATCCCCACCACGAGCGGCACGGGTTCGGAAGTATCAGGGGTGGCGGTCATCTCTTTTCCCGATGGCGTCAAGCTCCCCCTCGGAGGCGCGCTGCCGGAGTTCGTGCCGGACTACGCGCTTCTTGATCCGACGCTTACGGCCGGCATGCCGCCGGAACTCACGGCCGGCACCGGCGGAGATGCGCTTGCGCATGCCATTGACGGGTTTATGGCGCCCAAATCCGACGAGATCAACCAGGCCATCGCCCTTAAGTCCATCGAGATGATTTTTGAATGGCTGCCCCGCGCATACGCGGATGGAAACGACATCATGGCCCGGATGAAAATGCAGCAGGCGGCCATGATGGCCGGCATCCCCCTGGCAAACGGCGGCTCCGGGATTTCACACGCCCTGGGCCATACCATCGGCGGACTGTTTCATATCCATCACGGCATGATGGTGCTTTTGTTTATCCCTTATGAACTTCAGGTCTATGCCAGGGTCACGGACCGGCATTTAAAATTGTGCGACATGCTGGGAGTCCGCGACCCGGAATCCGACGAAAAAAGCCTTTTAAACCTCATCGACAAGATCCGCGCGCTGATGCGGGCGGTAAACGCGCCCGTCGGGTTAAAAGAAGCCAATGTCGCCATGGCCGACCTGGAAAACCATCTCGATTTCATTCTGGACCAGGCGCCCACGGACCCGGCGGTGTACTTTGCCTGGTATGATCTGACCCGGGAGCAGTTCAAGGATATCTTTCTGGCCGCTTATGAAGGACGATTGCTGGACATGACTTCGGATATATGGAGGTAGGCGTTTATGAAAGGCTGTTTTGGAAAATATCTGAAAATCGATCTGACAAGCAGACAAACGAAAGAAATAGCCATCAGTGAAGATGACCAGAAAAATTTTATCGGCGGGTCCACGCTGGCGGCCAAACTCCTTTTCCCCGTTGTCAAACCCGGATTCGATCCCTTGTCCCCCGAAAGTCCGCTGATATTTGCCGCCGGTCCGTTTACGGGTTCCAATGTTCCCATGGTCAGCCGGGCCGCGGTGTGCGGCATTTCCCCGGCCACCGGCCTCTGGGGCGAGGCCACCACCGGCGGAAAGTTTCCGGTCCGGCTCAAGGCTACCGGCTTTGACGCCATCATGATAACCGGATGTTCGGATACGCCGGTTTATGTTTGCGTAGATGACGGAATTGTTGAAATCAAAGACGCATCGCATCTCTGGGGAAAAGACATCTATGAAACCCAGGCGGTCATTAAAAAGGAGACCAAGGAAAACAAGGAAAGCAATGCCGGGTTCTCCGTGGCCTGCATCGGAGCTGCCGGTGAAAACCGGATTCATTTTGCCACCATCATGAATGACGAGGGACGGGCCGCGGGCAGGTGCGGCATGGGCGCGCTGATGGGGTCGAAAAATCTCAAAGCCATAGCGGTTGCAGGGAATCAAAAAGCCCAAATCGCCAATCCGGAGCAGTTGAAATCGGTGATCTCCGAAGCCCGCGACTGCATCGGCAGCCATGGGAACACCAACGCCTACAGGCTTTATGGTACCAATTTCTACCTGGACCTGGCCATGCGCCTCGGCGACGCGCCGGCGCGATATTTTACCAAAAGTATTTTTCCCGCGTCCAAACTGCATGGCCCGGCGTTTCGAACCCGTTACACCATGGGTAATTACGCCTGCACGGGCTGTCCCATCGGATGCGGAAGAGTCATCAAAAATTTCAGCGAGGATATCAAGCAGGTAGACGGCCCGGAATATGAGACGGTGGCGGCATTCGGGCCGTTGTGTATGAATTTTGACATCGATTCGGTGGTGCGGGCCAATCATCTGTGCAACCGCCACGGCATGGACACCATTTCCGCGGGCGTGGCCATCGCTTTTGCCATGTACCTGTATGAAAAAGGCATGTTGACCGCTGAAACGGCCGGCATGGAAATCCCCTGGGGAGACGGGAGCATTGTGCTGAAGCTTGCGGATATGATGATCCGGCAGGAGGGGATCGGAACGCTTTTGAGCAAAGGGGTCAAGCGCATGGCGGAGGAACTGGGGGTTGATCCCGAGGAAGCGGCCCATGTCAAGGGCCTTGAAATTCCCATGCATGATCCCCGGGCCTACCAGGGATCCGCGCTGACATACGCGGTGGGACCCCGGGGCGCCTGCCATTTGAAGGGAAGTTTCTACAGCCTGGACGCGCCGGGAACCGAGGTCGGCATTGACCTGGGCATCACCTTTTCCGATAAAAACGATCCCGCGCAAAAAGGCGCGCTGTCGGCTAAAATTCTGTGGTTCTGCGAACTCTACAACAGTTTTACGCTATGCCAGTTTTCGCCCCTGCCTGCGGCAATGATCGCCAAAATATTTTTTTGCATCACCAACATAAACACCAAATCCATGGACCTGCTCACGTTCGGCGAGCGTTCCTTAAACATCAAACGCGCCATCAATAATATTCTGGGCGTCACGCGCGAACACGACAAACTGCCGGCAATTGCGCGCCGGCCCCTGCAGGAAGGCGCCACTGCCGGCATTGAACCGGACATGGACTTGATGCTCAAGGAATTCTACGAGGTCTGCAAGTGGGACTGGGAATCCGGCATGCCGTCAAAATCCCGGTTACTTGATACCGGCCTTCAATGGGTGGCGGATTATCTGTATGGAGAATGAAAATAAGCCCAGTGGGATTCATCCCATCCGGTAGTAAAACATCAGTCCTTTTTCAAAAAGCCGGGATGGAACCAGTTTTTTAATGAAGACGGCCAGGCGCTGGTCGATTTTCCCGACGGTATAACGAACTGCGGGATTCGGGTGGCGCATGATTTTCTCCACAAATGGGGCGATATCGTTTGGGGGAAGACCGTTGATCTCGTCGCTTTCCATCCGAGCCAACGTGCTTTTACACCGATTGAAATAGGCTGAATGTTCACCGCAGTCAGCCCCAAGGACGCGGTTTTTCGGGAAATTGGTATGAAAATCCCCGGGCGCAATAAGCACCACCCGGATGCCAAACGGCCTGATCTCCACGCGAAGGGCTTCGGTCAGCCCTTCGAGGGCGAATTTGGAAGCGCTGTAGGCGCTCTGAAACGGCAGACCGATCTGACCGCCGAGGGAGCCAATATTGATGATGCACCCCCCGCCCTGTTCCCGCATATGGGGCAATACCGCCTGACAGACCCGCCAGACGCCGAAAAAATTGGTGTCAAACTGGGCCATGGCCTCCTCGATGGAAACTTCCTCCACGGCGCCGCTGAGGGTAAATCCTGCATTATTGATTGCCACATCAATGCGTCCCGCCTTTGCCAGCACATGATCAACCCCGGCGGCAATGGAAGCAGCGTCGGTCACATCCATGGGGATCATGGAAAAATCCGCGAAGTCTTTATGGCCGGATTCATTGCCGCTTTTCATTCCCGGGTAATTTCCGGAGTCATTGCCTGAGCTGTTTCCGGATTCAGGTCTATCATATGACGCCCGGCGGCTGGTGCCGAAAACCCGGTATCCTTTTCCGGCCAGATACCGGCCGATGGATTTACCGAATCCGGAGGAAGCCCCGGTAATCAGGACCACCTCCGGATCGGATCGCCGCAATTTATGCATACGTTCGCCTTATTCGGACACGGTTTTAAATTTCTCTTTGGGCGCGCCGCAAACCGGACATTTATCAGGAATGTTCTTGTCGGTCACGTATCCGCAGACCTGACAGACATGATAGGCGGAAACCTTGTCCTTGATCACGTTATAAATAGCCCGCTCATACAGCTTGGCATGATAGCCTTCGGCATCCCGGGCATGGCTGAATGCAATGGCGGCGGCCTGCTCGCCATCGTCTTCGGCATCCTTGATGAAATCCGGATAAACATTTTCGCTGATATTTTTTTCCCGCTGAAAGGAGTTTTCAAGATTCGTATCCGTGTCTTTTACTACCAGATCCTTTGCAAGATTCAGATTCCGCATCGCATGAACCCGCTCAGCCTCGGCAATGGCCCGAAACAGAAGAGCAATCTGTGGAACTTCCTCTTCATCAGCTTTTTCCGCATATGCCAGCAGCCGAAAATAGGCCTTTGCCTCGCCCACAAAGGCATTATAAAGATTCTTTTGTGTTTTTTCCTTCATGTGTAAATTCCTCCGTAAGGTAAATGGATGTATGTATCGGGAGATTATGGTGCTGATCGTCTATATCATCAAATACCCATAAGATCAAATGGCACAATATGAAAACCCGAAAAACGTCTGCCGATGGGCAACCCTTTTCTGTCTTCCAGTCTATAGCTTCTCAGGCTATGCCGCGATAGAATTATATTTGCTGCAAAACTCCGCGGTAATGGACCAGAGATCCGGGGCCAGACATGATTTCACCCAATTGATAATTTCAGGTGAAGGCGGGCCGTAAAAGGCCTCGGCAATGCTTCCGGTGATGCAGGCCAGGGTATCGCTGTCGCCTCCCAGGGATATGGCGTTGCGCACCGCATCTTCATACGAATCCGCATCCAGAAAGGCAATGACCGCTTCCGGAACCGTTTTCTGGCAGGAGACATCAAAACCATAAGACGGCCGGATTCCATCCACGGACCGGTTCAAATCATAGTCGAACCGATCCGCCACTTCCTGTCGGACAACATCCTTGCCCCGGGTGGTGCGGGCCAGAAATACCGCCAGGGCCGCGGCCTGGGCGCCCTTGATTCCTTCGGGATGATTGTGGGATATTTGTGCGGTGCGGGCCGCTTCGGACAGCACGTCTTCGATATTATCGAAGGCAAAACCCACCGGGCTGACCCGCATGGCCGCGCCGTTGCCCCAACTATTGTAAGGCTGGGGATCGCTCGAATAAAGCCAGTTGATAAACGACCCGCCATAACCGGCATGGGGATGGCGACGGCCGATTTCCCATACCCATCTGCGGTAATCACCGTCGGTTAACACCGCCTTGGCCACCGCAACGGTCAGAACCGAATCATCGGTAAACCGGCAATGTTGATGAAAAAGCGGAAAATCTTTTGTCTTGATGGGACTGGCCTCGTATACGGACCCGATGATGTCTCCGGCAATGGCCCCGATCATGATAGCGCTCCTTTTTTGATTGATAAAACCGGCATCCTTTACCCGATCATATTAAAAAACTTGAGAAATTTATGCAATACTGTTAATTTTAGGTCAAAATTGATGCCCGAGACGATGGAAGGGACAGCATAATCCATGATCAATTTCACCGGAACCTACACCGATCAATACCAACTGGCCATGGCCCAGGTCTATTTTTTAAAAGGACGCCACGAACGCACGGCTATTTTCGATTATTTTTTCCGGAAAATCCCCTTTAACGGCGGATACGCGATTTTCGCCGGCCTGGAGGACCTGCTCGATGCTTTGGAAAACCTTCGCTTTGACTCTCAGGATATCGCCTTTCTGCGAAAAAACGGGATGGACCCCGATTTTCTCGACTATCTGGCGGGGTTCCGATTTACCGGCACGATTTACAGTTCCCACGAGGGTGACACGGTCTTTCCCACCCGGCCGGTGCTGAGCGTGGAAGCCGATATTATCCAGGCCCAGATCATTGAAACCCTGCTGCTCAATATTCTTAATTTCCAGACCCTGATCGCCACCAAGGCCAGCCGGATGCGCATGGCGGCCGGGGATCGCGTGCTGATTGATTTCGGCCTGCGAAGGGCGCACGGGCCGGGCGGTTATTATGCCAGCCGGGCTGCGGTCATAGGCGGGTTTAACGCCACCAGCAATGTCCGGGCCGGCCGGGATTATGATATCGCCGTAGCAGGCACCATGGCCCATTCCTATATCCAGAGTTATGATGACGAGCTGACCGCTTTCCGTGACTTTGCCGCCTCCCGGTCTGATGACTGCGTGCTGCTGGTGGACACCTACGATACCCTGGCCAGCGGCGTTCCCCATGCCATCAGGGTGGGCCTTGAGATGAAACAACAAGGCCGCAAACTCAAGGGCATCCGCTTAGACAGCGGTGATCTGGCTTATCTTTCCAAGAAAGCCCGGCAAATGCTCGATGATGCCGGGCTCCATGACGCTAAAATCGCCGCATCCAACCAGCTTGATGAATACCTGATCAAAAGCCTGCTGGATCAGAAGGCCCCCATCGATGTCTTCGGCGTGGGCACCAGCCTGGTGACCGGCCAGCCCGACGCCGCGTTGGACGGAGTTTACAAACTGGCATTCGCCGGTGGCCGGCCCCGCATTAAAATATCCGAATCCATCGAAAAGATCACCCTTCCCCACCGAAAGCAGGTGTTTCGCGTTCATAACGACACCGGTCTGCTGGGCGCCGATGTGGTGGCTTTGGCCGATGAAACGGAAATCAGCCGCATGCATCATCCCTTTGATCCCTTAAAATCCCTTGCCGTCGGCGGATATGGAAAAAAATCGCTTCTGCAAAAGGTCATGGAGAACGGCCGGCGACTCAATGCGCCTCTGTCGGTCCAAGAAATCACCGGGTATTGCCAAAAAAGGCTCAATGAATTGCCCGATGAATACAAACGCTTCGAATATCCCCATATCTATAAAATCGGCATCAGCGACCGGCTCAAAGCGGAACGCGACCGCCTGATCAACGAACACAAAGGAACGGAAGAAAAGGAGAAAAACCGATGAAAACCTTGATTATCGGTGATGTGCAAAATGATTTCATGCCCGGCGGCGCGCTGGCCGTGCCCGACGGGGACGCCATCATCCCGGTGATCAACCGGATTTCGAAAAAATTCGACCTGGCGGTGGCCATCCAGGACTGGCATCCGTCCGGCCATAAAAGTTTCGCGTCGAATCACGCCGGCAAAAAGCCCTTTGAAGCCATTGATTTAAACGGCATCCCCCAGACCCTCTGGCCGGACCACTGCGTGCAAGGCACATCCGGAGCGGACTTTCACCATAAACTCGATCTCCGGCCCGTGGAAGCCGTTTTCCGCAAAGGCGTTGATCCGGAAACCGACAGCTACAGCGCGTTTTATGACAATCAACGCCGCCGCAGCACCGGGCTGGCGGGTTATCTGCGGGAAAAAGGCGTCACCGAGGTCTACTGCTGCGGGGTTGCCGGTGATATCTGCGTTTACTACACCCTCAATGACGCATTAAGACTCGGGTTTTCCGCCGTTCTCATCGAAGACGCGTCCCGTCCCCTGGATCAAAAAAATTATGAAACCGCTAAAAACGACATTACGCAACACGGCGGTCGGATTATTCTATCGACGGATCTGGAGTAAACCCCGCCGAAGGAGTATACTTGTCGGGATCGGGGTCGGGATCAGCGCCGATCCCGCATCATTCAAAACCATCCAGCCGGTTCATTCGCTTCCAGTAAATACCGTAGGGATGCAGCAGCGGATAATTCAGGGGCAGCCGTCCAAATTCGCGGCACCACTGATCCTGGGCCTCGACGGTGATCTGGTCCGCCGCTATCAGGTTTTCCAGCGTTGCAGCGGAATTTGCCCCATTTAATTGTGCCAGCATGCGGGTTTCGGTTTCATGAACAAATTGGCGCAACCGAAGTCGCGCCTCTTCGTTGAAAAGGACCCGGCGGTGCACATGCTCGTGCCGCCGCCAGACGGAGCCGTCCACGGTTTCACCGTCCGGGTTGAGCACGGAAAAATCCGTATCCATATCAAACGAGACCGGTCTAAATACCGAAATACAGGGCGCGGACGTACCGGTGAAAAAATGAATGGCATTGTCTTTCGACAGCTTCGATACCATGGACCCGCAGGTCTGGCTCCGCCGGATAAAACCGCCGGCATGCATGCACACATCGCCATTGGATCCGTTGCGCGGTTCGGTGTGACCGGGAGAATGGCTGCGCAGCATTTCCATCATATGGGCTACGTTAATGACATCCTGCCCGGCAAAGCGGCGCAGGCACGCCACGCTCGCGCTCAGGCGGCCGGCAGACCCGGCAAAATACGGCACCAGTCGCGTATCAAAGGTTTTTTTGAAATCAAGCCGGCCGCCGCCGGAATGGAGTCCTTTTTTCAGGGCGAAATTTTCAAGCCCTTCCGAACAGATATCATAATCCGTTCCAATGGTCAGGCAATTGGATATGGACGCAAACGTACCGACTTTTTTTGCAACCCAGTGACGGCCGGCGGTTTCCAGGACCCAGATCCGGCGGGCGTCAGCGATGATGAAACTGTTGTCGTACCGCAGCCGCTTGTCCCGGTATCCGCAGGGGCCGCCCTGGCCGTGGAGTTCCAGAAGATCGGTGATCACTTGCAGTGCCTCATCAGCGCTGTTGCCGCGTTCCAGGCCCAGGCGGAGCAGGTCCATGCCGATCAGTCCTTCAGCATCATCCACCAGCCGGGTGAACACCGCTTCATTGCCGATGACCACGCCATGTTCATTGGCGCCCATTTCGGCTCCCCAGATCCAGAAGGGTTTGCTTAACATCAGCCCATTGCGGCGGGGGGCTTGGTCGATGTCAATATAGGTGGTTTTCAGCCGCTGACCGGGCTCCGGGCTCTCCGCCGGAATCCGCACCACCAGTTGCGCTTCCCCGGGCTCCCGGTCGCTGTTCTTGGCGAAATAGACGGCATCCTGATGACGGATGACCATGGTATCGCACATAAAAATTCCTCTCCTTGTTAAAAATAAACCCTTATCTGCTGATTTTGCCGGGCAGAATGAAATTGTAACGTTTCGAGAAAATCCGGGTCTTCACGAACCGGTCCATGCGCCGCAATGCCAGAAAAACAGTCCAGATAAAGGCGTCGTTTTTATAATAGCGGTCGATCTCTTCGCGCGTCAGCACGGGAACCTCTTCGCCGATTTCCTTTTCCCGGATCATTTCATTAATCAAGGTTAGAGCCGGATCGATGAGATCCGCCCTCCCCTCCTTGTAAAAATTGGCCGCCAGGTCCATCAGAACCAGTCGGACATCATAATACCGGCTCACCACTTCATCCAGAAACTGCCACCGCACCAGCCAAACCAGGGGGGACGGGCAGCTTTTTAAAAAAATTTCGGTATCGAGTTGCTCGATGCCGTCGATGCGGAACAGCGGCGTGGTGATGTCGAAATAAACAGCGGCCATACCGGCTCCTTCTCCGGCTCCGCCCCAGGTTCCATGCCCGGCCCCGAATACGCTCCCAGCACTTTCCGGGTGTATAAACCCCCAGTTGGAAATCTGGCCGTCGATGGCGATTTGCAGATGGGGATGATTTTGGATATTGAATTCGCGGAGATTCAGCAGATGATCCATGACGCAGGAGACCATCTGCAGCATATCGGTCACGTTTCCGCTTGAAAGGATGACGTTGCCGATGGATTGCCGGGGAAGCCGGGGCTGGGCCACATAAACGATATGTTCATCGTGGCGATTGGTCAGGTCAAAAACACGATACGGGGAAACCGGGATATGGCAGGATTGGGTCAGCAGGTCATGGTATTGTTCCAGCACCTTCCGGTATGCCATGACCTGCCCGGGTTGCAAAAAGGGCGGCATACGCTTGAACGCGATGCCGGGCATCTCCTTTATGGCGAATGTTGCCGATATTTCCCCGTAACCCAGGATTTCCGGCGGATTGGGGCTGCGATCCGGAAATGCCGGATCCAACTGATCCTCAAAAGACTGAAGCAATGAAATATCGACGTTCACTATGTGTTCTGCTTAAAAAGTTAAATGCCCATGAATTCGCACGTTACACCAAAAGCCCGGTCCAGTCTCTGAAGGATTTCTTCGGCCAGGTCCGCATTGATGATCAACGACGGCAGAAACTGCAACACGGAGGGATCATGGGCCGCGTAGATGCAGAGCAGGCCGGCGTCATAACAGGTCTTGGACAGAATCGGCCCGAGGTCGGCGCTGGTGGTTTTGATGCCGCCCATCAACCCCTTATGCCGGAAAGCCGAAAGCAGGACGGGGTATTTGCCGATCAATCCGGTCATCCCTTTGATAAAAATCTCGGAAATGGCCTTAACATGATTCAGAAAGGCCGGCTCCGATGAGATCTCCAGGACTTTTTTGGCCACCGCGCACCCGATGTCCGCGCCACCGGCCGTTGAGATATGAATGAATGGGTCATCGTGAAAAACCGCTTCGAGATCCCGGCGGATAATGGTGGCGGTGACGGGATAAAGTCCGCCGCCCAGCCCCTTGGCGGACACCAGGATATCCGGGACGGTATTGTAGTGCTCAATACCCCAGAACCGACCCGTTCGGCCCAGCCCGGTCTGAACCTCATCGATAATCAGCAGGGAATCGTTTTCCCGACACCGCCTGGCCACATTCATAAAATAATCATCATGGGCAATGGGCATGCCCAGGGTGGCGGGGATGGTTTCTAAAATCACGGCGGCCACATCCGCATCCAGCAGCGGCCCAAGTGCCTCGACATCGTTAAAGGGAACCTGGCGGAAATCGGATGATGAAGACAGAAAGGGATCGCGGAATTTGGGATCTCCGGCGGCCAGGGCCAGGCCGGTATGCCCGTGATACCCCCCGGACGCCGATATCACCCCCCGCCGGCCGGTGGCCTTGCGGGCGATCTTGATGGCAGTGTCAATGGCCTCTCCGCCGCTGACGCCGAACACCACGTAATCCAGATCCCCGGGGCACAGACTTGCAAGCTGTTCGGCCAGTTCGGCCTTCTGACGGCTCACCAGATGATGATTGCCGATATCTAAAGTCTTTAATGCGGATTCAAGGGCCTCCACCACAGCCGGATGCCGGTGTCCCAGATTGAAAACCCCGCCGTTGGAATGACAGTTGATCAAACGGTGCCTGCCGTCCATGTCCCAGACAAACGGGCCTTCACGCCGGCCGAAAACAAAATCGATCCCCACATCCAGAAAAAATCTGGCCTTTGCCGAAGACACATGACGGCCGTAGGTTTCAAAAACGCGCTCTTTCTCGCCGGAAATTTGCTGCTCCATGTCCTTTCCCGTTGTTAACCCTTGCATCTACAGCTTTTGTGTCAAAGAACCATTTAAATATTTATGAATAATGCTTGAAATCAGCGTCTGATAGGGAATTCCCTCTTCAACGGCTTTCACCTGAATTTGATGGTAATCCTTTTGCGTCAACCGCAGATTGATCCGTTTGTCTTTTTTCAGCGTATTTTGGGCGGCCGCAACGGCTTTGACTTTCTGCTTCTTGAAATCCTTAACGGGACGCCACTGCTCCCCTTCTATGGATTTCATCAGATCGCTTTCTTCGTTATCGATTGCCTCAAAGGCCTTTTTGTCTAACTTTTTCATCATTGGCCCCTTAATCCAAAACATTTTGTGTATTTTCGACTCGGGAAAGCCGTTTTGAGAAAAATTCCATCGCGGCTTTCCGTAAAAGGAACAACAAAAGCATAGTTTCGAATTTCTAAGATAAAAATTTTTTGACCGGGCCGACCCGGGTTCTCCTCGATACCGAGTATATGCCCCGATTCGATTAAAAGCACAATTTCTTCGAAGGAAACACCTCTTTGAGATTTTAGCAATTCATTCTTTTCATGACTCCAATTCAGATATTTCATGAAAAAATATTAGGCCAATGTCTGCCTTGCGTCAACAGGTTTTTTGGTTTTAAATCTTAATTCTTGACATGGTTTGTTCCACGTTTTATGATCGCAAAAATAACAAAAAGGATCACATGACCCGCATGACTCCGGATATCCGAATCAATGATGCACGGCTCGGTTTTCGGCGCTTCTTTTTTAACTTTAAAAGCGTCCATCCGGAGGTTTGACCTAAAAAGTCGACAAAGGTACCCCGGGTGGACGAAAGCTTCCGCCCGGGGTTTTTTTAATGCGCAAAGCCCCGGGCCGACCCCCGGGGCTTTTTTTATGGCGCATGATGCCCAAGGAGAGAAAACCATGCTGATTGTTTTGGAACCGGAAATCAACCAGGAACAGAAAAACACCATTCTCAACATCCTGCGGGACGGCCGCTGCATCTTCCGCGAAATTACAAGCACCGGCCAGACCATTATCGGCGCCACCGGGGATGCGGGGCATTCGCCGGAGTTTTTTGAAAATCTTCCCGGCGTGGTAAAAGTGATACCCGTCAAGACCGCGTTCAAGCTGGTCAGTCGTCAACTGCACCCGGAAGACACGCGGGTCCGCATCGGTGATGTGGAGGTCGGCGGCGAACGCATTGTGGTGATCGCGGGACCGTGCGCCGTGGAATCCCGGCAGCAGGCACTGGCCATTGCGCGGGAAGTTAGAAATTCCGGGGCCGTACTGTTTCGGGGCGGGGCCTTCAAACCCCGTACATCGCCATACGCCTTCCAGGGGCTGGGCGAAGATGGACTAAAGATCCTTGCAGAGGTGCGGGAAACCG
Organism: Desulfobacteraceae bacterium; assembly: GCA_003597945.1. Classification (GTDB taxonomy): domain Bacteria; phylum Desulfobacterota; class Desulfobacteria; order Desulfobacterales; family Desulfosalsimonadaceae; genus SURF-33. The sequence continues at coordinate 15,961 of QZJS01000054.1, forward strand.
TCGGCATGCCGGTGGTCACGGAAATCACCACCCCGGCCCAGGCGGATCTGATCATGAAATACGTGGATGTGGTCCAGATCGGGGCGCGCAACATGCAGAATTTTGATCTGCTCAAATGCGTGGGCCGCCTCGGAAAGCCCGTGATACTCAAGCGGGGGTTGTCGGCCACCATCGAGGAATGGCTGATGTCGGCCGAATACATCCTGTCTGAGGGCAACGGCAACGTCATCTTGTGCGAACGCGGGATCCGCACATTCGAACCCTATACCCGAAACACCCTGGATCTCTCGGCCATCCCGGTGATCAAGGCTCTGACCCACCTGCCGGTGATCATCGACCCGAGCCATGCCACGGGCATGCGGGAAAAAGTAAGCCCCATGGCCCGGGCCGGCATTGCTGCAGGCGCGGACGGCCTGATGATAGAGGTCCACAATGATCCGGACCGGGCCCTGTCCGACGGGGCACAGAGCCTCTATCCCAACCAGTTCTTCCAATTGATGCGCGATATTTATGTGATTGCGCCGGTGGTGGGAAAGCAGCTTGATTTCGGATATCTGGACAAAACCAGGACCGCGCGCGCGGTCAAAAAAACCACGGGCAAGGAGCCGAAAGCGGCGTGTCTCGGGGAAATGGGCAGTAACAGCCACAGGGCCTGCATCCAGTATTTCGGATCTGATGTCACCCCCCTTTCCATGCGTTCCTTCAGGGAAATCTTTGACTCCGTCAATTCCGGCGCTGCGGATTTCGGGATCATCCCTCTTGAAAATTCCCTGGCCGGCAGCATCCATGAAAACTATGACCTGCTGCTGGAATATGATTTCCGCATCATCGGGGAAATCACCTTGCGCATCAAACACGATCTGCTTTGTCTGCCGGGCACGAAAATCGAAGAGATCCGCCGTGTCCATTCCCATCCCCAGGTATTTAGGCAATGCCGGCAATACCTGGACCGGCACCCGGACTGGGATCTGGTTTTTGTTACGGATTCCGCACAGGCCGTCAAGCAGATCCGGGAGGCCGGCGACAAGGCGGACGCGGCCCTGGCAGGCAAGGACGCGGCCGAAATTTACGGCATGGAAGTTCTCGAGGAGGGAATCGAGACCAATCCACGAAATTTTACGCGCTTCGTGGTCATCAGCGCCACCCCGCCGACAAACGGCTCCAGACGGAAATCCTCCCTGGTCTACTCCACCGGAAACCAGCCGGGCGCCCTGTTTGCCACCTTAAAAATTTTCGCGGACAACGGCATCAACCTGGTGAAGCTTGAATCCCGGCCCATTCACGGCAAACCCTGGGAATACATGTTTTATATCGATCTGGAAGGCGATATCGAATCAGATGAGTTCGGGCCGGTGCTCGGCCGGTTGCGTGAGAAAACCGATTTTTTCAAGATCCTGGGCAGCTATTGATTGGGGGGAAAATGGTTGACAAACCGCTATGGATCAGCCACCGCGGATACAAGGAAAACGCCGCTGAAAACACCCGGGCCGCCTTTCAGGCCGCCGTGGACCTCGGTTTTTCCTGTCTGGAAACCGATCTGAGGATCACCCGGGACAAACGGATCGTGCTGGTCCACGACCCGACCCTTAAGCGTTTGACCGGGGATAAGCGGTTGGTGCAGGAGATGACCGCCGCCGAGTTGGCAGATATCAGACTGGATAACAGGTATCCGCCGGACTGCCGAGCGCCCAGAACCGGCGGCGATTCTCCCCAAAAAGGTCAAACCGGCAGCCATGAAAATGCCTGGGCAAAAAACAGCCGGGGCCGGCTGCTGTTTTTCGATGAATTTGTCGCCGAATTTTCCGGATGCCGGTGGGTGCTTGACATCAAGCCGGAAACCGGCGCGGAAACCATCATGGCGCTGTCGGGCTGGGCCGAGACCGAAGGCATGGTTGAGAAAATCGTTCAAAATACCAAAATACTGACCTGGCGTTCCGACCACGAGGCCCTCGCGGCCGCACATTTTCCCGGTGTCGCGTTTTATGCCCGGCGGCCGGAGTGCTGGCGCGCGGGCCTTGCCATGCTGACCGGGCAGCCGGGGCTGAGCGCGATCCGACCCGGCAGGACCTATGCCCTGCCCCCGACATTCATGGGATTATCCCTGTTCCAGGCGGCCATGGTCCGGCGGTTCCACGAGCGAGACGCCACGGTGGTCGCCTTTCTTCCTCCAACCGATGCCCTGGCCCGGCAGGCCGCAGCCGCCGGCTTTGATGAGATTCTCACCAATTACAAAAAAGCGTAATAAAAAACGAACGGATTTAGCTTTCAAAGGACTTCGTAGACCATAATCTCGGCGGCTTTTCCCTTGACCTTGCGGGGGCCCGCCGCATGAATGGTAAAGGTGTCTTTGACCCGGCGGAAGGTTTCTTCGCCGATGAGGATTTGGTTGGGCTGGGCCAGGGATTCGAGGCGCGATGCGGTGTTGACCGGATCACCGATAACCGTGTATTCCATCCGCCTGAGCGAGCCGATGTTGGCGGACACGATGCGCCCGGTATTGACGCCGATGCGGATTTGAAAAGGCAGTGCCGATCCCTCATCATCGCGCAGATCCGCCAGAGCTTCTCTCATTTCCCGTGCCGCCCGGACGGCCCGGAGCGCATCGTCCTCCTTTTCAATGGGGGCGCCGAAAACTGCCATCAGGCCGTCGCCGATATATTTGTCCAGGGTGCCGTCGTGTTTAAAAACGATATCGGTCATGCGCGAAAAATAACGATTGAGAATGGCGGTGATGTCCCGGGCCGGCATCTGTTCGGATAAACTGGTGAACCCGATGATATCCGAAAACAGGATGGTGGCCGTGACCTCATGGGGTTCCATGATGTTATCCTGCCCGTCTTGACCGCTGTGCAGGATCATCTCCACCACCTGGGGCGAATGAAACCGCTCCAACTGGCGCCGCATGCGCTCTTCTTCGCGGATTTTCTCATTTAAACTGGCCTGCTCGATGATCATGGACACCTGGCTGCCGATGGCCTTGAGCAGTTCAAGGTCGTCGTGGGTGAACAGATTTTCCATCCGGACGCTGTCGAGCTGAATGATGCCGATGATCTCACCCTTTTTCCACAACGGAACGCAAATGGCCGAGCGCAGCTTTTGTATCAGGATGCTTCTGGCCGCATCGAACCGGGAGTCACCCATGGCATTGGAAGTCAGCAGGGCCACCTTGTCTTTGATGACGCGCTCGATAATCGTTTTGCTCGGACGGATCTGTTGAGTATTTTTGGTGCGCTCGTCTCTGTATTTTACGACCACCGGTTCCAGATCGATGCTTTTGTCCGACCCGGTGAGAACAATAAATCCATAATCCGCGTCGATAACCACAAAAACCAGATCCATGATTTTTTCAAGCAGGATGTTAAAATCATGGATGACATGAAGCTGGCGACTGATCTCATAGAGGACAAAGAGAACTTTATTGGTCCGCTCAATCGCGGAAAATGTCTCGGGGTTCTCGGAAACTTCGCTCATCAGTGTCAGCGTCGGATCGATATTCTGGGAAGCGCCGGAAGTCTTTCCGACGGATACCAGAAGGGTATGAGAACTCAGCAACGCGTCATGGGGGCTGGTGGCGACCACCTTTTGAAGATGAATGTCGGAATCACCTTCCTCTTCCGCTACCGGCTTGACCGCCGCCCCTGAAGTATCCGAAGCCTTAACATAAATAATTTTGTTCCCGGCGATCTCAATTACGTCATCCGGAACAAGCATGGCCCGGGAAACGGCGCTCCCGTTGACGATGGTGCCGTTGCTGGAGCCAAGATCGATAACTTCATGGCCTTTCGGCGTG
>QZJS01000087.1 GCA_003597945.1 Desulfobacteraceae bacterium
AGCCGCGCCGCGCCGGCGCATGATCACCGCCGCGTAACCTTTGCCCGCCTCTTCGAGAATGTCGCGTGCAACCCCCTTGTTCCGCGGCTGAATATTGATATCGATATCACTTCCCGAAAATCCCGCGGCCATGAGCGTTTCCCTGGCTTTTTCCATGAACACCGCGACTTCATATTTTTTCCGGGCTTCCCAGTCTTTTAATTCCCGTGCTTCGGGATTAAAAAGGGGATGGTCTCCCAAATCCCAGAATTCATCCGGGACTCCGGTAAAAACATGAAAAAGGTTAATCCTCATCTCCATAAAAGGAGGGACCAGCCGGATATAATCCAATGTGTTGAGCGACCGATCGGAAGCATCCATCAAAACGAGCAGTTTTTGTTTAGCCATGTTGCCGAACCTCCCCACAGGGCGTTAATGCAGCGCTTTTTTTTTATTTTTGGGTGCGATATGGCTCCCCCAATCACCCGTAAAAACCATTTTGCCGCAGACTCTTTTATAATCCGGATAGGTATTGATAAACACTTCACGTCCGAACGGCAGCATCGATGCAATATCCTGGGTATGAATGTATATGGCATCCGCCGAATCCGGCGCATCTTTGAGCGCATTGACCAGCTCCAGGGCCGAGGAACCGTCAAAATCGCCTTGCAGTCTCAGGTGGAGTTTATCTTTTTCTTTTTGTCGTATGATTCTGAAATTAATGGCCATGGTTTCTCCTTTCCTGCGCCCGTTCAAAAAACCTTTATAATGTGCTTGAATCCGCGTAATATTTTTCAAGCGCATCCTCGACCGCTGAAAACAGAATGTTGGGATCATCCTCTTTCTGAACAAAGGCCTCGACTTTCCGGCTTTCGGGATGTTTTTCATATTCAGCCAGATAAGAATAAATGATGGTGGGAATCGGCGGCATCAGGCAGTTGATGCGCCTGAGGGCGTCAAACCCGTTGGTATGCGGCAGATTCAGATCAAATATGATCAGATCCGGAGGTGTTGCCCCGGTGATGTATTTAAAAAGCTCCTTGTAATTTTCCGCCGTCACCACATGGTAACCCGAACCCGTGAGTTCACGCGCCAGAAACTGACGGACATTCGGATTCGGGTCAGCTACTAAAATGGTAAAGTCTTTGCCCATGATCTATTCTCCTGTCTTGCCATATATTATTCAGGGATTGAAAAATGGGTTTGCATGCTTTGTGCCAAGCCGATTACTTTTTATTAACTATTAGAAATAATACAAAATAATAACAAAAAAAGTATGAATGAAAATAAAAAGCTGTTGGCTGATGCACCGGCTGATGCCAGGTTTTTTGACAAAATGTAAAAAAGACATGCGGACGGGAATAAGGGGAAATCAGGAAGAAAAAGAAAACAGGTAAAATTACTTACGCGTCGCCCTGCCGGACGGCGGTTTCCACCAGGAGATTGAATTTTTCGATTTTGGCCTGAAGGGTCGGCCGGCTCATGCCCAGCATTTTGGCGGCCCGGCTCCGGTTGCCGCCGCAAAGGTTTAACGCCTCGCTGATCACCAGACTGCCGAATTGATCCATCAGATCATTGAAATGGTCTTCACGCGCTTCAGATGTAAGCATATCCCGTATCCATTGCCTGCCCAACGTCTCGATGGATTGCTTATCGCCGGCACGCGGTTTTTCCTCATTTTGGGATATGGCCGGGATGATGTCTTCAGGCCGGACGGGATACCCGCTGTTAAAAATCAGGGCCTTTTTAATGGCATTGCCAAGTTCGCGGACATTTCCGGGCCACGGGCTTTCTTTGACGAACCGCCTGGCTTCCTGGGTCATGCCGGGGTTGTGGATTTTCATTTCCCTTGAATAGATTGACAGAAAATAATCGCAGAGCAGCGGGATATCTTCTCTTCGCTCGCGCAGCGGCGGAAGGGGCACGGAAACCACCTTGAGTCGGTAATAAAGATCTTCCCTGAAGCCATCCGTTTCGATTGCTTTTTCCAGGTTCCGGTTGGTGGCGGCGATAATCCGCACATCCACGGGGATCAACCGCGCCCCTCCCAGCCGCTCAATGCTCTTTTCCTGCAACAGTCGCAGGATCTTGGCCTGGATGGACAGCGGCATATCGCCGATTTCATCTAAAAACACCGTGCCGCCGTTGGCCTGCTCGATCTTTCCCAGCCGGCGGTTGCCGGCGCCGGTGAACGCGCCGCGTTCATATCCGAACAGCTCGCTTTCCAGAAGGGTTTCGGGAATGGCCACGCAGTTGATCACGGTAAAGGGCTTATCCGCACGGCCGCTGTACTGGTAAATGGCCCGGGCCACCAATTCCTTTCCGGTGCCGGACTCCCCCCGGATCAGCACGGTGGCGTCCGTGGGCGCCACCCGGCCGATGGCCTTGTAAACTTCCTGCATGGCGTCGCTTCGGCCGATAATGGCGTCCGGCACGGCCGTATCGGGTCCGGCGTCCATCTCCACCCGGGATTTCATGAACCGGCCGGCCTCCAGGGCTTTCTGGATCATCTCCAGTATATTGGCGATGTCAAAGGGTTTTAAGATATAATCAAAGGCCCCCAGCTTGGTGGCCCGGATGGCGGTTTCCGTGGTGCCGAAGGCCGTCATGATGATCACGGGCAGTTTGGCGTCTATTTTCCGGATGGCTTCAAAGGCTTCCAGCCCGCTGATGCCGGGCATGCGCACATCCATAATCACAAGAGCAGGGTTCTGTTGCCGGACCGCCTCAATACCGGCTTCCCCGGTGGGCGCGGTCCGCACGTCATATCCTTCCTCGGTGAGCAGTTTGGCGAAACTGGTTCGCAACTGATCATCATCATCTACGATCAGAATGACGCTCATGAGGATTCCTCCCCTGCCGCCGGAAGCGTTATGGTGAAAGTGGTTCCCTGGCCCAGCCGGGATTGCAACAGCAGTCTGCCGCCATGCTCCTCGATAATCCGCACCGCGATGAACAACCCCAGGCCCGTTCCATCGGGCTTGGTGGTTTCAAAGGGCTGCATGACCACTGCCTGCAACTCCTCGGACATGCCCGGACCATTATCGCTGAACTGGATAATCACGGCCCTGCCCATGCTTTCGATCAGGGCCTCCTCGGCCCGGATTTTAATCTCCCCACCGTTTTCAATTGCTTCACATGCATTGACCATCAGATTGACAAAAACTTCCTTGAGGAGTTCCGGATCACCGTCTAAAAGGGGAAGGCCGCGCCCCACGCTTTTTTGAACCGAAACCGAATGCAGTTCCAGCCGGTATGCCAGAAGATCGATGGTCATATCGATCACGGCGGCAATATCCACCTTTTGTTTCCTGAGTTTGTGGGGCCGCGAGAACTCCAGGAAATTCCGGACGATATTATCCAGGCGGCGCATCTCCTCGGCCACCACCTCGAAATCCTCTTTCTGGATGTCGGTCAGCTCCAGGTTCCGCTTGAGGGAAAACAGCCGCATGTTGATGGATGTCATGGGATTTCTGATGCTGTGGGCCACTTCCGTGGCCAGCTTGCCCACAAGCGCCATTTTCTCCGAATTCATCAGCAGTTGCTTGCTCTGCTGCAGCTCCGTCCGGGTCCGGTCCATGTCCTCGATCAAACCCGTAATCTGCATACTCAGCAGCCGCATATCGCTTCCCGGTTTTTCAGCGGCGTTTTCATTCTGATGCGCGGCCTTGCGGGAAAGACGCTGGATGGGAATCAGCACCTGGGAAAACAGGATAAAAACCAGCAGCCCGGTCAGGACCGCGCTTAATGCCATGAGCGCGATCACGATGCCGGTGGTTTGCCGGGCCCGGCTTCTGGTCTCATCCAGGGATTGCAGGATCTTCTGTTCATGGTTTCGCCGAAACATCCGGCAATCTTCGGTGAGCTGAAAAAACTTTTCCCGCACCCCCCAGTGCAGGCGTTCTCCCGACTCATGATCCCCGGACCGGTATAGTTCAATCACCTGGTCTTTTCCCCGGACATAATCCTCAAATTCGGCCTGAATCTTATCAAGCAGCGCCGTCATGTCTTCGGAAAGGGGCAGATCCCGGGCGCGCTTGAGCAGATTTTCAAAGGCCATGCGGTGAATGGCCAGCTCACTGAGCCATTTGACATTCCCGTCGAGAAAAAAATACGTCGCAAAGCCCTTCTGACTGGCCAGTTCGGTTTCTATTTCCCTGGATAGTTGCAGGGCCGCCACATCCACCGTGACAAACCGGTTCATCATGGAATCAAACCGGTAGGCATGCCAGACGGCGCCAAACCCGATGCCGATGATAATGGCCGTCAACATTCCTAAAATAATAAACAGGCGACCCGGAAGACCCAGCGTTTTCCACCACATGGCCTTAGATCCTTTTTTGCCGTTTATGATGCGCGCGTTTTCACGTTAAAACATCTAAAACTTCGGTGCAACGCAGAAATTAGACATTTTATTTAAAAACCGTCAACCTCATCCTTTCGGGATCTGGATATCGATAAAGCCGGGCCTGGCAAAGGCGGGCTCCGGATACGCGTAAAACCCCCGTCCGGTTTTGACGCCAAGATCTCCCCGCTCCACGTATTGGCGCATAAATTCGGCATTGGCGGTCTGCTGGCGGTCTTTTATAATTTTAGCCCAGTAATCGGTGATCTTCCAGACCGTGTCCAGGCCGATGCTGTCCATGATGCCGAAAGGCCCCACCGGGGTATGCATCACCCCCATCCAGGCCCGGTCGATGTCTTCCACGGACGCCACCTGGTTGGCCGCAAGGGACTGGGCGGATTTAAACAGTTCCATGAGCATGGCGTTAAACACGTATCCGAAGTTTTCTTTGTGGAGCATGATGGGAACCTGGTCGATGCGCAGGGCAAAGGCGTTGATGATTTCCACGGTTTCCGGCGATGTTTTGGGATGAGGCATGATATCGACGATTCGCGTTATCCGGGTATCATGAAAATGAAACGCCGCGAACCGGTCCGGCCGGCCCGTGGCATCGGCAAACATGGACGGGATCAGCGATGAGGTATTGGTCGTGAAAACGGCATGCTCCGGACACACCTTGTTAAATGTCGCAAAAACCTTTCCTTTCAGTTCCGGGTCCTCGGGAACGGACTCGCTGACAAAATCCGCGTTTTTCCCCGCCCGGGCCGGGTCGGTTGAAATGCGGATCCGCTCCAGGGCTTCCCCGGCCTGATCAGCGGTCAGTCGCTTGCCGTCCACATAGGTTTTGGCCAGCTTCCCCATCCGGTCCACCGCTTTTTCCAGAACATCTTCGCTGATATCATACATCACCACGTCCAACCCGCACGCGGCGCACTGAAATCCAATCTGCTGGCCCATGTTGCCGGACCCGATAATCAATACGGTTTTAATATCATCGATGTGCATGCGTCCCCTCCAGTTGATTTTAAATGATGATGGTGTTGCATTCGTTTACGATTTTTGCTAAAAATACCAATTATATAAAAAATGGAAACAAGTCAATCCAAAAAACGAACGATCGCTCTATTTCTTGCAAACCCGCCACACCCGAAGCAACCGCGGAAAAATGGAATCTTCCTCTTTCCGGATAATCTTCTTTTTAGTCGGAATGGACGGTTTTGGGCGCATCCTCGTAGTGGTGTATACATGGCGAGGCGATAACATACGCATAATATCCGCACGTAAGGCTGTGCGTGGCGAGGTGAAACAATATGAAAGCGGAATATGATTTCAGCAAGGGAAAGCGTGGGGCCGTGCTGCCCGCTTCAGGAAATAAGGTTCGAATTACCATCAGGCTGGATCATGACATTGTGAACTGGTTCCGCGCAAAAGTGGAGGAGCAGGGCGGAGGTAATTATCAGTCAATGCTGAATGACGCTTTACGTAAGTATATCGATCGCCAGGACCAGCCGCTTGAAGAAACGCTCCGCCGCGTTGTTCGTGAGGAGTTACGATCCGCTCGGTAGATTTCGTGGCGAACATTTGCGTTTACACGAACGCACGGAAGCCCGCGGCGCGTCGGTAACTTACATTGACATCCTGCACCTTTCCCCTTGAAATACACAAATACATCATTTATTATGTGTATATACGATTTGGAGGTGAATGCATGGGAAGAACAAACGTGGTGATTGACGATGATCTGGCCGATGAATGTCAAAAACTGACCGGAATCCGGACACGGCGCGCTCTCATTGACTACGCGCTGCATGAGGTGCGCCGCCGGGGCCGTCAGAAGCGCCTGCTTGAACTCAAGGGCACTGTCAAATGGGAGGGGGATCTTCCCGAATGGCGCAAGGCGCGTGATTGATGGTGCTTGTCGATACAACCGTCTGGATCGACTTTTTTGCCGGCCGTAACGAGCCGCACGTGGCGACGCTCCAGGAGTTGATTGAAAATGAAGAGGATTTGTCGCTCTGTGGAGTTATCCTGGCGGAGGTGCTCCAGGGAATCCGGTCCGACACGGACTTTGTCAAAACAAAGGAATATCTTGGCGATCTTATTTTCCTGCCCATGCAGCAGGCGACATTTTTACGATCAGCGGAGATTTACCGGTCCCTTCGAAAAAAGGGCATAACCATTCGGAAACCGGTTGATTGCATGATTGCTTCGGTTGCCATTGAGTACGATATTCGACTGCTTCACAATGACCGCGACTTCGACCATATTGCCGGACACTCGAAGCTTAGAATTCATGATTGAAAACCCCAAAATCGAAGTCTCCGCCCATCGTGTTTGCGCACTGGCCGGGGACCTGATCGCCACATGCCGCACCCTGTGTCTGGCAACGGCCCATGATGACGGCCCGTGGGCCGCGCCGGTCTATTATGTGACCGGCCCTTCCGGATTCTGTTTTTTCTCCAGCCCCGATTCCCGGCATATCAAAGAAGCCCTGGCCGCCAAACGGGCCGCGGGATCCATTTACGCGGAATCGGATTCCTGGGAAAACCTCCGGGGTCTGCAAATGGCCGGGACCGTGGCGGCCGTCAGGGCCGGCCCCCGGGCCGCGGCCATCCTGACCGCTTATCTGGCCCGGTTTCCCTTTGTAAAAAACATGGCCGGCGTTTCGGGCCGCATGGGTCCGGCTGATTTTTTCAACCTGTTTCGCGTTAAACTTTATATGTTCCGGCCTGAGACGATCCTTTACATGGACAACGGCATCGCCTTCGGGTTCCGGCAATCCATATCTCCGAAAGATTTGTTGCCATGACGTATACATGCACGGCGGATGTGATCGCAGACCTTGAAAAACACAAAGCACTGGTGCGCATTCCCCACCCGGTTGACCCGGATCTGGAAATGGCGGAAATCCACCGCCGGGTGCATCAGGCCGGCGGCCCGGCTATCTTCTACGAAAAGGTCAACGGAAGCCCGTTTCCGGCGGCATCAAATCTTTACGGGACCCTGGACCGGGCCCGGTTTATTTTCCGGCATACCCTGGACCGGATGCAGCGACTGATCCGACTGGCCGCCGATCCCCCCCTGTTTTTCAAATCGCCTTTTTCCTACGCGGACCTGCCCCGGACCCTCTGGCACATGCTGCCCCAAAAAGTGAAATCCGGGCCAGTGACGGCCGGGCAAACCCGCGTCGGCCTGCTGCCCCGGATCCGTTGCTGGCCCGATGACGGCGGAGCCTTTATCCTCCTGCCCCAGGTCTATACCGAGGACCCGGACCGACCGAATATCTTTGGTTCCAATCTGGGCATGTACCGGATCCAGTTGTCGGGAAACGCCTATGCGCCGGATAAGGAGATCGGCCTACATTATCAGATCCGGCGCGATATTGCCGGTCACCATGCCGCGGCCCTTGAAAAAAAGTCGCCCCTTAAGATCAGCATTTTCGTGGGTGGACCGCCGGCCCATGCGTTTGCCGCGGTCATGCCCCTGCCCGAAGGCATGCCCGAGGCAACCTTTGCCGGAGGCCTGGCCGGACGCCGGTTCCGCTTTATCCGGAAAAACGGCTGGGTGCTTTCCGCGGACGCGGATTTCTGCATCACGGGCTCCGTGTTTGAAGGGGAAACCCGGCCCGAAGGCCCTTTCGGCGACCATCTGGGATACTACAGCCTGGCCCATCCGTTTCCGGTGATCCATGTGGATGCGGTATACCACCGGCCCGGGGCCGTCTGGCCCTTTACCGTGGTGGGCCGCCCGCCCCAGGAAGACTCGGTATTCGGCAAATTGATCCATGACATCACCGGTCCCATGGTGCCTCGCTCAGTGCCCGGGCTGACGGCCCTTCACGCCGTGGACGCGGCCGGGGTCCATCCCCTGCTGCTGGCTATTGGGCATGAACGCTTTATTCCCTGGGAGCCTCGGCGGCCCCGGGAGTTGCTTAAAATCGCCAACGCGGTTTTAGGCTTCGGGGCCTGCGCCCTGGCCAAATACCTGTTCATCGCGGCATATGAAGATCGCCCGACCCTTGACATCCACGATATCGCGGAATTTTTCCGGCATGTGCTGGAGCGGGTGGACTGGGGGAAGGATCTGCATTTTCAGACCGCCACCACCATGGACACGCTGGATTATTCAGGAACCGGCATCAATGAGGGATCCAAAGTCGTCGTTGCGGCCGCCGGTCCGCCCATCCGGACCCTGATGACCGAAATCCCCAAAAATCTTTCGCTCCCGAACGGGTTCAACGATCCGGCCATGGCGCTTCCCGGCATCCTGGCGGTCACCGGTCCGGCCTTTTCCGATATGGCGGCCGCGGAACAGGAGATGGCCCGCCTGGCCGATCGGCTCGGACAACTTAAATCAAGGGATGATCTACCGCTGGTGCTGGTGGTTGATGACGCCCTCTTTACCACCCGACATATCAACAATTTCCTCTGGGTCGCCTTTACCCGGTCAAACCCTTCCCATGATATTTACGGCGTCAACAGCACGGTCCGATACAAACACTGGGGATGCGAATGCCCCCTGATCATCGATGCCCGGTTAAAAACACATCATGCCCCGCCGCTGATCGAAAACCCGGAAATAACAAAACGCGTGGATGAACTGGGCAAAAAAGGGGGCTGCCTTTACGGCATCATCTGATCCCAAAAACGCAGAGCGGCGCCGACATGATGCCGGCGCCGCCCCAAGGTGGAATAAATCCAGCGCTCGCCTGTTGATCTCATCATAATCTTTTGGTCGAAATCGTCAAGAAAAATCCTTTTCCAATCCCACCCGGCACCTTGAACCCGGCTTAAAAATGATTAATATTTTGTCAGACGAACGCATAAGCGTATAAAAACAACGATATGGCTTTGGATGAACCTGAAACATCGCAAACCCGACACAAAAAAGGAGGGATGAATCATGGCAATCGTCAGATGGGATCCTTGGACCACGTTGCCGTCGCTTCAGGACCGGATCAACCGGATTTTTGAAGAAGCATTCCCCAGAGGCGCGGCAAAGGACACGGAATTCGCGCCGGCGGACTGGCGCCCGGCTGTGGACACATATGAAGAAGGCAACAACATCGTCATCAAGGCCGAGCTGCCCGGCGTGAAAAAGGAAGACATCACCATTGATGTCAAGGACAATGTGCTGACCCTCAAGGGAGAGCGGTCGGCGGATACCGAGGTCAAGGAGGAAAATTATTATCGGCGGGAGCACAGCTACGGGAAATTCTTCCGGGCCTTTACCCTGCCGGATGCCGTTGATCCGAACAGAATCGAGGCTAGTTGCAAGGACGGGGTGTTAAAAATCAGCATCCCCAAAGCGGAAGCGGCAAAGACGAAAAAAATCGACATTAAATAAGGCATGCGCTCAGACGCGCAGCCGATACACGTAAAAAGCGCCGCCTAATGTTTCCATGGGGCGGCGCTTTTATTTTTGGTGGTTCCGTAAAAAGTCCGATTTTAAGGCACTGTCATTTTAAATTTTTAATCTTTTACTACAGGGTGACGATCCAGCCGTCCGGGCCTTGTTTTCGGCCATACTGGATGTCGGTGATGGCTTCAAAAAATTTATGGGCCCAGTGTCCGACTCCGCCGTTTCCGACCCGGATGGTTTCGTCCTTGTACTTGATCTCGCCCACCGGCGAAATTACGGCCGCGGTGCCCGTGCCGAACACTTCCTGGAGCCGGCCCGCGCGGTGAGCCTCAAAAACCTCGTCGATGCTGATCCGCCGCTGGGAAACGGGTTTCCCCCACATGGCGGAAAGCGCGATCACCGTATCCCGGGTAATGCCCGACAGAATGCTGCCGCTTAGGGCGGGGGTGATGATTTCATCGTCAATGACGAAAAAGATATTCATGGAACCGACTTCTTCCACGTATTTGAGCTCCACGCCGTCGAGCCAGAGCACCTGGGTATAGCCGATGTCATGGGCTTTTTCGCCGGCATAGAGGCTTGCGGCATAATTGCCGGCGGTCTTGACTTCGCCGGTGCCGCCGCGCACGGCACGGACATATTGGTCCGTCACCCAGATCTTCACCGGGTTGAACCCTTCCTTGTAATAGGCGCCCACCGGGCAGAGGATGATGAAAAACCGGTAGGTGTGCGATGCCCGTACCCCGAGAAACGGATCCATGGCAATGATGGTGGGCCGGATATAAAGGGATGTGCCGGCGGCGCCCGGCACCCATCGCCTGTCGACTTCAAGCAGGGACCTGAGGGCGTCCAATGCAAGCGCCTCATCAAATTGAGGGATGCACATACGCTGGGCCGACCGGTTGAACCGCCTGAAATTTTCCTGGGGCCGAAACAGCCGGATATCGCCGGACGCGCTTTTAAACGCTTTGAGCCCTTCAAAAATCGACTGGCCGTAATGCAGCACCATGGTCGACGGGTCCATGACAATGGGCTGATAAGGCTCAATGCGGGGGTTGTGCCACCCCTGTTTTGGATCATAGTCCATGTTAAACATGTGATCGGCAAACACGGTCCCGAAAGTCAGATCGTTTTCGTCCGGCAACGCCTTTTGCGAAGCCGCCTTGCTTATGCTGATTTCCATTGTCTTCTCCATTTGTAATAAAATACCGCCGGTTCCATAAAATAACTTTTATCTCCTAATCATTTTGCAAAAGATGATCAAGAAAAATTCTCACCCGCGTCAACTTTAATGGACCGGTAAAAACCGCATTTTTCGGTTACGCTTCGTTTCAGTAGCGATGAGGACCAACATCGATTTTTACGTTAACGTTAATTATTCCTTGATATACCGGCAATGATGGGATAAATATTTTTACTTTCATTGCAATATTGAATTTTCTATTTTATTTTTCAATCAGTTGCACATAAACGATACGGGATGACCGATGAACCAGAATGTCATACAGATCCGATGGCATGGCCGGGGCGGCCAGGGCGCCATCACCGCGGCAAAAATCATTGCCAACACGGCTTTTGTTTCCGGTTACACCGGGGTGGTCATGGCCCCCACCTTCGGCACCGAACGCCGGGGGGCGCCGGTGCTGACTTCCCTGAAAATCTCCAGGGAAAAAATTTACGACCTTTCTCCCATTACCGAGCCGGATATCGTGGTGGTGCTCGATCACCTGCTGGTGGAAGAAGCCAATGTGGCCAGCGGACTCAAGCCGGGGGGCCTGATGATCATCAACACGCCCCGGACCCCTGCCGATTATCCGTTTCCGGGCATCATCGTGGCCACCGCGGATGTCACCACCATCGCCGCCCAGGTGGGGCTGCCAGCGGGCATCGTCAACACGGGGATCATCGGCGCGTTTGCCCGGGCCACGGGACTACTGGACATCGAGGATCTGGCAAGGGGCATTGAAGTCGAATTTACGGGAAAAAAACCCAAGCGAAACGCCAAATCCGCAAAAGTAACCTATGATCAGACGATCATTGGAGGCCAATAGATGAAAGAAAAACCCTTCGGATACCGGAAATCCCACAGCGAGCCGGGACCGGGAGACGGCGGCCGGACCGGTTCCTGGCGGGTCAAGCGGCCGGTGATTGATCTTGAAAAATGCATTCCCGCCAAACGCAACAAGCCGGCATGCTTCACCTGCTGGGTGTTCTGCCCGGACAACGTGATATCAAGAACGATCCCGCCGGTCATCGATTATCAATACTGCAAGGGGTGCGAAATCTGCGCGGAAGAATGTCCCGCCGACGCCATCACCATGGTCGATGAGACCATTTTCATCAAGGAGTGACAGATCCATGCATATCATCGAATCCGGCAATGTGGCCGCGGCCCACGGCGTGAAACTGGCCCGGGCCCAGGTCATTGCCGCCTATCCCATCACTCCCCAGACGCCCTTGACGGAAAAGCTGTCGGAATTCGTGGAAGCCGGAGAAATGAAAGCCCAGTACATTCCGGTGGAAAGCGAGCACAGCGCCCTGTCGGTCTGCATTGCCGCGTCCAGCACGGGAGCCCGGGCATTTACCGCCACCAGCGCCAACGGCCTGCTTTATATGGTGGAACAGCTTCACTGGGCCGCCGGGGCCCGCCTGCCCATTGTCATGTGCGTGGTCAACCGGGGCATCGGCGCGCCGTGGACGGTCTGGAACGATCACCAGGACGCCATGTCCCAGCGGGATGCCGGCTGGATCCAGATATACTGCGCCGATCACCAGCAGATCATCGACACCGTGATCCAGGCTTACTACCTGGCCGAAACCGTCAGCATTCCCGTGATGGTCTGTTATGACGGCTATATTCTGTCGCATACCTACATGCCCTTTGAACTGACGGACCCGGAAAAAATCGACGCGTTTCTGCCGCCCTATAAACCGGCCTACGCCCTTGATCCCGCCAACCCGGCCAACCTCAACACCGTGACCCTGCCGGACATCCGGCCGGATATCCGGGGACAGATGGCGCCGGGGTACATGGAAATCCGCCATGATCTGCATGTGGATCTGCGTCGGGCCATTGACGTGACCGCCGATATCGATAAAAAGTTTTCCGTCGCCTTCGGCCGGGGGGGAAATCCGTTTCTGGAACCCTATCGATGTGATGACGCCGAATTTGTCGCCGTCTGCCTCGGCTCCCTATCCTATCATCTCAGGGATGTGGTGGATGCATTGCGCAAGGAGGGGATTGCCGTGGGCGTGGCCGGGGTCAGGCTCTACCGCCCGTTCCCGGACCAGGCGGTGATCAACCTGCTTGTCGGACGAAAGGCCGCGATCGTGTTTGAAAAAGCCTTAAGCTATGGAAATCAGGGAGCCCTGTACGGAGACATCAAGGCGGCCCTGTATCCATGCGCGGACCGGCCGCTGGTGCATAATTATATTCTCGGTCTCGGGGGAAGGGAAATCCAGACCGCCCATCTGCTGGATTCTCTGAGAACATCATGCCGGACACCGGACGCCATCGGGGATAAACCGGTATGGCTCGGGCTGAAAATGTAGGCAAATTTTTAATATCAGAATCAGGATAATACCATGGCTTCAAAAACCACTGTTCTCACTTTGCCGGAAGACGAGCTGGTTCATCCGGGTAACCGGGCCTGCGCCGGATGCGGCCTGAGCATCGCCTATCGCATCGCCCTCAAGGCCTTGGGCCGGGACACCATCCTGGTGGTGCCGCCCAGTTGTCTCACCGTCTTGCAGGGGCTTTACCCCATTGCCGCCACCCAGCTTCCCTGCTTAAACGTCACCTTCGCGTCAACGGCGGCCGGCGCCACGGGCGTACTGGGCGCGCTGCGCGCGCTGGGCAATACATCAACCACCGTGGCGGCATGGGCCGGGGACGGCGGCACCAGCGATATCGGCATCCAGGCCCTGTCCGGGGCCTGCGAGCGGGGAGAGGATTTTATTTTTTTCTGTTACGACAATGAAGCCTATATGAACACCGGGGTCCAGCGCTCCGGCACCACGCCCCAAGGCGCCATCACCACCACCACGCCCTTTTCCGGGAAACGCCAGCAGAAAAAAGATGTCCCCTCCATTATCGCGGCCCACGGCATCGGTTACGTGGCCACGGCATCCGCATCCTACCCGCTGGACCTGTTTGACAAGATCAAAAAGGCCAAAACCATGTCCGGACCCCGATACTTCCATATCCATATCCCGTGCCCGGCGGGCTGGGGCTTTGAGCCGCGATACGCCGTCAAACTCGGCCGGATGGCCGTGGAAAGCGGTCTTTTTGATCTCTATGAAATTGAAAACGGAAAATGGCGGCTGACCGGCGCCTCCCGCAAACTCATCGGCGGGAAGCGCCGGCCGGTCAAAGACTATCTGGAGACCCAGAGCCGTTTTAAAGGCCTTTCCGAAAAGCGCATTGATAAAATCCAGAAGGAAATCGATGCCAAATGGGACGGATACGAACAAGCCATGGGTGCCCAAAAGGATATTGCCGGCCCCGACGCCGAATAAAACGATTTCGCAAAAAAACGGTTTATCCCGTTGCGCGGTATTTTTTGTGGAAACGAACTTTCATTAAGTTCGCTGAAAGACTTCCTGCGCAGGGTTAAACATCGTTTGTTGCCGCCATAGCGGCCTATCCTTCGTAGAGAACCGCCAGAATATCGGCGCTGCCCTGCTTGGCCGCCACCAGGTGCGGAGTGGTGGACAGGTAATAAACGCTGTCGCCCGGTTCGAGTTCAAACAGGTCCTCGTTGATTTTCAGGAGCACCGTGCCGCTGAGCACATAGATAAACTCCTCACCTTCATGCACCGACATTTCCTTGTCGGGGTTTTCCTCCAGCCTTACCACCAGGGCTTCCATGTGCCGGCCCTGGACTTCGGGTGCCAGGCTCTGGTAGGTATAAAGTTTTTTTCCTTTGGCGGACGTGGACCGGGAAACGATCTTGCGCTCGTGCTTCCGGGTGACGGCGTATAAACGGTCCCCCACGCCGGATACCAGACGGCCCAGGGCGCTGTCTAACGCCTTGGACAATTTCACCAGGGTCCCGAGCTGGGGCTGAACCTCGCTATTTTCAATCTTTACCAGCAGATCCACCTCAAATCCGGTCATATTGGACAGCGCTTCATACGAGAGATGCTTTTCCTCCCGCAGATGCCTGATCCGGTCCCCCACCGCATCAATGCTGACCGGCTCGTCACCGGCGATGTCGCCGGTGAGCATTTCAAAACGATCCCTTCCCACATCCTGTGATTTCATGCGCAGCTCCTGTTCTGATTCTGATATCATTGCTTACATATTCATCTTTGCCGACATCACCAAAATTCTGTTTTTGCAAAGGTTGAGAGCCCTATATCGTTATATCGCCGCTTTATATCAGATATCGGATGCAGGGTCAAATGGTAACAGCAGCCAGGGTCTGCGGCAACCCAATCAAGTGCGACACACCTTTAGACAGCATGATACAGATCCCCTCTTGACGATAGCCTGTTGATAATCCCCTTGAAAGCTTCCTATTGCTGCGATAATGTAGAAGCGTGTCAGCGAAATCATTTCCTTTGAACCGTTGCAGGGGATCAAACACTTTTTGAATGTATCAGCGTCAATATTTTCCGATGTCGATATGTCAGAGGCTGAATTGATAAAACGAAAAGTGCGACTTTGCCGTTACAGGAGAATGAAATAGCGCATGCATCTAAAACGCATTATTCTCATCTGTATTCTGGCTGCATGCATGATACTGGCCGGCAGCCTTCATCTAACCCAAAATTTCCGTCCGCCGCCAGCGGATCCCATGCGAACCATCCATGACATATGGACCGGCGATTTTGAACAGATGGTGGAAAGAAACCTGATCCGGGCACTGGTGCCCTATAGCCGGACCCATTATTTTTTAGACGGAGCACAGCCCAGGGGACTGACCTATGAACGGCTGAAAGCATTTGAACACCACATCAACGCGGCGCTGGAACGCGATATCCTTAAAGTCCGCGTGGTGATCATCCCGACCCCCAGAGACCGGCTTCTGCCGGACCTGATGGCCGGGCGAGGCGATATCGCCGCCGGGCACCTGATGGTGTCGCCCGAATGGGAAAACCGCGTGGCCTTTACGATACCGGCATTCACTGACGTGGATGAAATCGTGGTAACCGGGCCGGCGGCCCCACCGATTTTTACCATTGAGGATCTTTCCGGGAAAACCCTCCATGTCCGGCCTTCCTGCAGCTATTATGACAGCCTTGTCAGATTAAACCGCCATTTCCAAAAACGACGTCTGCCGCCGGCAACCATCATTCTCATGTCTGAAATTCTCGAAGACGAAGACATCCTTGAGATGATCCACGCGGGCATCATTTCCATCAGCGTCATTGACAGCATCAAGGCCGGTCTCTGGTCGCAAGTTTTCAGCGACATCACATTCCATCACGACATGGTGTTGTGCAGCGGGGGCGAAATCGCATGGGCCGTCCGTAAAAACAGCCCCATGCTGAAAAACCAGCTCAACGACTTCTGGTGTTTCCATCAGCCGGGCACGAAAATGGGCAACATCCTGATCCATAAATACCTGCAGAATGACCAATGGATCAGCAATCCCTTAGGTAAAAACGCGCTGGAGCGGTTCGAGGAGGCAGTTCCGCTGTTTCAGAGGTATGCAAATCAATACGGCTTTGACTGGCTGATGATCGCGGCCATGGCGTTTCAGGAATCCGGTATTGATCAAAGCCGGATCAGTCCGGCCGGCGCGTTGGGGGTCATGCAGGTGCTGCCGTCCACCGCGGCCCATTTCCGGATCGACATTCCCGACGTGCATGACATAGAATCCAATATTCACGCCGGATTGAAATATCTCCGTTTTATCACGGACCGATATTTTGATGACGACGCCCTCGATGATTTCAACGCTATGCTCTTTGCCATGGCCGCCTACAACGCGGGACCGGCCCGGATTATCCGATTCCGCCGGGAGGCCGCCGAATCCGGACTCAATCCCGATATCTGGTTCGGCAATGTGGAAATCATCGCCGCGCAGCGCATCGGCCGCGAAACCGTCGAGTACGTGGGCAACATATACAAATACTATCTTACATACCGGCTTTTCCAGGAAAAAGATGCGGCAAAACAGGCTCTAAAGCGGCAATACTATGACAGGTAAAAACGATTCGCCGTATATGCATGTATCCGGCACCATGGCCTTATTGCAGGATGTTGTAACAAACCACCGGCTTTGTTTTGTTTTTCACATAAATCTCGCCCCGGCTCTCGATATTGAAAATGTCCGTGTGGCTGAGGTAAGTCTTCTCGCCGATGATGATTTCATCCCCCTTGGCCATGCGCTCAAGTCTGGCCGCCACGTTCACGCAATCCCCGATGACCGTGTAATCCATCCGGTTGGATGAACCGATATTGCCGATAATGGCCTGCCCGGTATTGATGCCGATGCCGATTTTAAACGTCTCAAGACCGGCATCCTTGCGCTGTTTCATCATCTCTTCCGTTGCCGTCTGCATTTCAATGGCGGTGCGAATGGCATTGTCCGCCGGATTGCCGGTGGCATCAACCAGGCCGAATACGGCAATGAGCTGATCTCCGACGAACTTGTCTAACAGCCCGTTATGTTTAAAAACAATTTCCACCATGACGCTAAAAAACTGATTCAGCATCAACACCACCGCATCGGCGGCCATTTGCTCGGCAAGGGTGGTAAATGACCGGATATCGGCAAAAAGCACCGTTACCTCTCTTCTTTCGGTTTCCGCCAGAACGCTGTCTTTGGTACTGACCAGTTTTTCCACCAGATGGCTCCCCACATACCGGCTCAGGCGGTTACGAAGATCCTCCTCCTGTTTGGTTTTCTGGTACGACAGGGCCAAATCCCGGGAATAGACCATCAGCTGCATGGCCTGTTCCTGGTTCTTGCGGTTCATTTTCTCGAGCCTGTTGACCAATGAATTAAAATGCGCCGCAATCTCATTGATTTCCCTTTCCGCACTGATTTGAATCGGACCATTTTTTTCCCCCGACTCCAACATCTCGGTTTCCCGGCTCAGGTAAAATACATTGTCCGCGGAATGACGAAGCAGAGAATAACCGACCAGGATTGAAAAAAGGATCAGCGGGAAAAACGCAGCGGCAGTCTGGGTCAGGGTGATTTCCTGGGAAATAAACAGATACACCAGCAAAACATAAGGCATGACCGCCATCATCCCCAAAGCGACAAGCATCTTGCCCCCGATGCTTTTATAGTCCCTGCGGTATGAGGCTTTCATGTCAGGTCACCGGCGGGTTTTGCGTCGATCCTCTCAAACGCGAAGGTTTCGTTGAATTTAACGGCAACGCCGATTTTCTCGCCAACCCGCGAGGAGCTGGTTCCCATGGGCTGAAGGCGAACAACGGAGGATTCGACGCGGACACGCGCGCCGACATCATTGGTGCCTGCCAGGTAAATCGTTAGAAATACCGACTGGCCAACATGATACTGCCGGGTAACAGCGGAAACAAAAAATGCTCCGCTTCCCGAAATATCCCTTAGTTCAGCCGCGTCTTGAATCGCCTTGTCTTTTTGATCCACAAAATCCACAATAACTCTGAATTCCATAGGAAAGCGGTGAAAATTCCGCTCATAAAACGGCCGCTGCTTCTGCTGGGATGGCTTTTTGTTGAAAAAACGCCTGAAAAATTTAAAAAAGCGTGAGGACGGTTCATCGAAACGGGTTGTTTTGTGCGTCATACGCATGCTCTTTATATGGATCAGGCACTAAAAGGCTGTTTATCCGGATTTTCAAGATATCATATATTTTCGAAAATGATTAAAAATTTAAGATGTTGAGACGCTATCCAACAATCAGGTTACCAAAAAGTCACAGCAAAAACCGATCACGCGATACACACACGCCTGACTTCAGACATATCTGTTAACCCACTGAAAACTTTTATAATACCATCTTGCATCAGGGTGGTCAGCAAAACCCCCGGCATCTCTTTCCGTAACGCAATGACTTATGAAGTCAAGGTTGCAGTATCCTTTGCGTCGGGTTTACTTCCGTGATGGCAATACAGGCCTTCATGAATATCGCCGCCATTTCCGGATTGATGCCCTTAACGGGCGTGCCGTTGCCTTTTATCAGCTATGGCGGAACATCATTGGCGGTTTTTTTGACGATGACAGGCGTAATTGGTAATATTAGTAAATATAATGGCTAAGATGTAAGGTTTAAGAAATAAGTTTTAAGGTTTTTATTTAAACTAAAATCTTCTTTTCTTATTTCTTTATTTCTTACCCCTTAAATCTATATGATACGTATTCTATTTACCGGCGGTGGAACAGGCGGGCACATCTATCCGATTTTATCGGTTGTTGAAGAACTTGCGATTTCCGGTCCGAATGCCGAAATGGATTTGCGCTATTTTGGCGTTCCGGGAAATTACAAAAAACTCCTGGAGGAAAACGGCATTAAGGTTTCAAAAATTTTACCGGCAAAGCTCAGGCGTTATTTTGATATCAGGAATTTCATAGATATTTTAATTCTTTTGCCTCTTAGCTTCGTTCAGGCGCTCTGGAAAGTTTTTTGGTTTATGCCAGACGTTTTATTTTCCAAGGGCGGACCGGGGTCTTTGCCCGTTGTTTTAGCATGCTGGTTTTTCCATGTTCCAATTGTAATCCATGATTCAGACGCAGTGATGGGCTTATCTAATAAATTAGCTTTCCGTTTTGCCAAAAGAGTGGCAGTTTCTTTTGAATCTACGGTTGCAAAGCTTTCGCCTAAAGATCAAAATATCGGCGGCAAAATCGCTTTAATAGGAAATCCTATCAGGCATTCATTCACTGGCGCGCCCGTAGACCAGATTTATTCAAAAAAAGCTTTTGGCATGAATTCGGAAAAGCCGGTTATTTTGGTAATCGGCGGTTCGCAGGGAGCCGTAAAAATAAATAATTTTATGCTTCAGGTTGCCGGAGAAATAATTTCAAAATTCCAGGTTTTGCACCAG
>QZJS01000025.1 GCA_003597945.1 Desulfobacteraceae bacterium
AAGGCTTGCGCAATATCGAAGAATGCAGCGTACTTAGCGTATGTGAAATTCTGAGAGATTGCGCGTAACGCAGATATTGGACTTTTTACAAGGCCGTCAAGCTTCTACCGAAGACTGTCGAGATAGGCCAGATCCCGAGTCTGGGTGTTTTTGGTCCCGACGGTCAATACTTCCGCCCGGCCATCGGAATTTCTGCGAAAATAGAGCCGTCCGTTATAGGCGAACGTGATTTCCAGGGCGTTGCTTTTTCCCTTTTTGGAAAACACCTTGCGTTTTACCGGAACCAGGGATGGGTCCGTGTTTAGCAGAGACATGACTTCTTCGGCTTTCAGGCTCATATCATCGGCCATATCCGCCAGATTCTCCAGTGCCCGTTCGGTAATCTCAAGGTTTTTATAAAGAACCTTGAATCGCTTGCCGAGCCTGTCGGCTTCTTTTTCCCGCTGCCGGTCGGCCGCGTCCCTGGTTTTTGCCAGTTCCCGGATCTGTTCCTTAAGCTTGTCGATCTCGTCGTGCTGCTGTTCCTGGAGGGCAAGATTGACCGCCAGTTTTTCCTCCATGGCCGCGATTTCGTCGAAAAGGTCTTCTTCAGTCTCCTCGGCCTGGCGCTTTTTTGTTTCAATCTCGTTCTGGAGTATCTGGTAATCGGTCAGCAGGGATTCACGCTCCTGTGATAATGCCTCAATCCGACTCTGGCCCTGACCTTTGAACTCCTGGAGACGCTCGATTTCCGCTTGTCGCTGCAACTCCTCCTGTCGGGCAAAGGCGGCGACCCGACGGTAATGAATCCACAGCCACCCCATAAAAATCAGCAGGTAAAACAAGAGGATGCCAATCGCCATAAAGGACCATGGTTCGATAACGGCCTCGACATGGATGTCTAAACCATCGTTTAAGGTTTTAAAATTTTCTTCCGCCAGCCGGACCGGATCGATGGGCAATCCATTTAAAGGGTCATCCTGGTAGGTGGCCGGATAGATGATGGCGCCGTTGCGGGTGGTCACGCTGACGTCAAGCCGGCCCCCGGCCAGGATAAACCAATGCGCGTTCAGATAGTTGTCAATGGCTTCGCGGACGCTGTCCCGCAGGCGGGTGAGGCCGTTTAAGATATCGGTGATATCGGCCAGGTAGATATTCTGGATCTGGAGCTGGCACCTCGATGTCATCCGCTGTTCCAGCAGGTTGACGGAAAACAGGTATAATATCGGCGGCAGGAGGATGCACAGGGCCAGGATATTAAAGGAAAGGCGCTTCATAAGGCGGCCAGAATCTCCCGCGCGTGTTGGGCGCCGTCAAATGTATCGTCGATATTTAGCGCCTGTTTGAGCTTGGCCTCCGCCTGGGCGGCCGCGCCGCTTTTATAGTAGGCGATTCCGAGGTGGTAAAGGATGGTCGGATTGTCCGGCGCATGCCCCAGGCTTTCGGTCAGCGTGCGGATGGCCTGATCATACATTCCCATCTTGACATATACCCATCCAAGGGTATCTAAAATCCGGTAGTCCTCCGGTGAGAGGTTATTGGCAAGACTGGCGAATCGGAGGGCATCGGCCAGATTTTTTTCCTGTTCGGCCAGCAGATACGCCAGATTATTTGCGGCCGGCGTAAATTTTGGATTGGCTTCCAGGGCGTTTCGATAGTGCTGTTCGGCAAGGTCCCATTCCTTTTGCAGGGAAAAAATGATGCCCAGCATCATGTAGGGAATTTCCCTTTGCTGGGCCTGCTCAACGGCGAAACGGTATTGGGCTACGGCATTTTCCATCCGGCCGTCTTTCGAATAGATATGCGCCAGAGCGTAATAGGGCGGCAGGTATTCGGGCGACAGAATCATTGCTTTCTTAAAGGAGGCTTCCGCCTCGCGCAAGTCGCCGACGGAGAGCTGGAGCTGGCCCTTGAGATTATAAATCACGGCTTGACGGGTCTGACTCTGGGTCGATTTTTCCAGCATTTCATCAACCCGTTTCAGGGCGGTTTGGACTTCCCCGCTGTTGAGCAAAGCCGAAACCAGGGATGAAAAGATATCCAGCCGGTTCGGGTTCCTGGTCAGGGCCGCATCAAATTGTTTTGCCGCCGCGGAATAATTCTGCTCTCTTAAAAAGATTTTTCCCATCAGGTAGTATACTTCGGGATTTTCCGGCGCCAGGTCAATAAGGGCGGTAAAATGTTTTTTGGCGTCATCCACCCGGTTGTCGAGCAGGGCGATGTTGCCCAGCAGTTTTCTGGCTTCATAATGATTCGGGACAACGGCAAGAATGTCGTTGCAGGTTTGTTTTGCCTGGTCCAGACGGTTTTCCCCGATAAATACGCCCGCCAGAAGCAGTTTGGCGTTGATGTATTCCGGAGCGCCGAGCCTGATCTTTTCCAGATCCGCCTTGGCCCGGCCGAGATCATCTTTTTTAAGATGGGCCAGCCCGCTCATATAGATCAACTGGGTGTTATCCGGGTGATCTCGCAGCAGTCCGGCAAGATGGACGAGCACTTCATCCCATGCGTTTCCGGCCATCAGAATTTCAGCTTTCATGATCCGGGCGGGCAGATAGTCGGGATTTTTTGCAAGGTTTTTTTCATTGTAGGCTGCTGCCGCGGCAACGGCGTTGCGGTTGAAATGGAATCGCGCGATATGCTGAAGGATGCCGGGGTTGCCGGGCTGGAGGTCAAGGGCCTGCTGATACATCGTCAAGGCGCGATCCGGCCGGTTGGTGGCGTTGAAAAAATTGGCGGTGATGATATAGGGCCTTGGGTCAGCCGGACTTTTTTCAACGGCTTTAAGAAAAGCGTCTTCGGCTTTTTGCCATTGCCGGCTCTGGAGGTAGAGATTGCCCAACAGGATATGCAGATCAGCGATTTCCGGATATTTATCGATGGTTTCTATCAGCAGCGCTTCCGCCGGCAGAATTTTACCCTGGATCAGTTGAAGGTTTAAAAGCGCGAAAACCGGGTGCAGGGAGGCGGATTGGCGCTTGGTCGCCGTTTCCAGGTACTGCTCCGCCGCGGCGAAATCCTCCCTGTGGACCAAAAGATTGGCAAGGCTCAGATATGCCCGGATCTGTTCCGGGTCCTGTTCAATAATGGATGTAAGGATTTTTTCAGCCCGTTCCAGATTGTTTTCCATCTGAAAGAGTTCTGCCAGCAGATAAAGAGCCGCGATGTTATCGGGCGTTGCGGCCAGAATAGAATTTAAGATCGCGTGGGCCGTGGCGGTATCCCGATTAAGGATGTAAAGGGTGGCCAGCCGCATCTGGATTTCTGTCATGTCGGGTGCAAGGGCGGCGGCCCGGGTATAGGCGTCAAAGGCTTTGCTCACTTCTCCAAGTTTGAGATAGACTTCTCCAAGATCGGCATGGGCCTTTGCGAAATCGGGATCAGCGGCAACGGCCTTTTCCAGGTTGTCTCTGGCGCATACGTAGTTCTGCTGATCGTAACAGATCCGTGCTTTGTCATAAAGAACGGTTTTACGGTCCGTATCCGCGCAGGCCGCCGGCATTGCCAGGAAAATCATTGCAAGAAAGGCGAATTTTTTTCTATGATTAAATTTTTTCATGATCGCTGTTTTCTTTAGTGATTATAATTGCCTGTTTTTACCATATTGACACTCAGCAGTCATCTTAGTATATACGGGATGCGATATCAAGAGCCGAGAAACCCGCACCGCATGATTTTCTTTTTATTATGTATTTTTAAAGGTTTGTCCCTTGCGCAGCAGTTATAATCAATGACATCCCATGGGTTGGACGCCCTCGACTGGATAAGAAAAACAAGGATGGCCCTGATGAATCTGAAGATGTTGTCTGAAAAAAATATCATTCTTGGCGTATCCGGCGGGATTGCGGCCTACAAGAGCGTGGAACTGCTGCGGCTGCTGCAAAAAGCCGGGGCCGCGGTAAAGGTCGCCATGACCGCTAATGCGGCTCAATTTGTCGGTCCGCTCACGTTTGCGGCCATATCCGGCCACAAGGTGTTTAAGGATATGTTCTCAGGGGAAACAGACGAACCCATGTGGCACATCTCCTGGGCCGAAGCCGCCGACGCCATGGTGATCGCGCCGGCAACGGCAAATATCATCGCCAAACTGGCAAACGGCATTGCCGATGATGCCCTGACCACCCTGATGCTGGCCGCGACCTGCCCCAAGTTGATCTGTCCTGCCATGAATATCCATATGTATGAAAATATAGCCGTACAGCGTAATATAGACATTTTGCAATCCGACGGTTTTATTGTTGTCGAGCCGGGAGACGGTGAACTGGCATGCGGGGCGTATGGTCCCGGCCGCATGGCCGAGCCGCAAACCATTGCCGGACAGGTGGCGGCCTGTTTTTACCTTAAGGATTTTGCGGGTAAAAAAGTGCTGGTGACCGCCGGGCCGACCCGGGAACCCATTGACCCCGTGCGGTTTATCAGTAATCCGTCCTCCGGGAAGATGGGTTATGCACTGGCCCGGGCCGCGGCCGCAAGAGGCGCGGACGTGGTGCTGGTGTCCGGGCCTTCAAGCCTGGATATTCCGGCCGGTGCGCAAATTATCCGTGTGGTCACTGCCGCGGAAATGGCATCAGCCGTGTTTGAAAATGCCGTCCATGCGGATATCGTCATCAAAGTGGCGGCGGTTTCGGATTACCGGCCGGTCGCGCCGGCGGAACACAAAATCAAGAAATCCCAGGATAAAATGTCGATAGAACTTGAAAAAACAGTAGATATTCTTGCCGAACTCGGCCGGCGGAAACGGCCCGGCCAGGTGCTTGTCGGCTTTGCTGCGGAAACCCGGGATTTAGAAATAAACGCGGTCAACAAGCTATGCGCCAAAAACCTGGACCTGATCGCCGCCAATGTGGTGGGCGACGCTGGCGCCGGGTTTGCAGCCGACACCAACCGCATCACCCTTTATGACGCGGTGGGCCGCAGGGAGGAGCTGCCCCTGATGGACAAGGATGCCGCGGCCCATCACCTGCTTGATCGCGTAAGGGAATTGTCAGGACGATGATGGAAGAAAATCCAATGTCGTCAACGACGCAACCATTTGTCGAATTTGCTGAAATCGCCCGGGAGGTTTCCGCATCCCTGCGCTATCTGGCGGGGCTCGGTTGCCGGGGCGCGGACTGCTCCCGGGAAAACCTGGCCGTTGCCCGCTCATGGGATTTAACGGCCATTCGTCTGAACCTGATGCAGTGCCGGCGATGCCGTCTGGCGGAGAATCGGAAACGGGTGGTCCGCGGTAAAGGTAATCCTGAGGCGGACATCGTCTTTGTAAGAGGGGTTCCGGAGCCCGAGGATGCGCAAACGGGGATGCCCGGCAGCGGTCCGGCCGGTGAGTTGCTTACGCGGATTATCGCAGCAATGCATCTGGATCTGGAATCGGTTTATATCACCTGTGCCGTAAAATGCCGGCCGGCGGGACGTATCCCGGAAGCGGCGGCCGCTTCCGGCGTTGTTGCCCTTGCAGCTCCCGCCGCCGATGCGGGCGTTGATATCGATGATGCCGTTTGCCATGCCTGCCGATGGCACCTCATGTCTGAACTCATGGCAATCAAGCCTAAAATCATCTGCGCGCTGGGTGATTTGGCGGCCCGAAGTCTGAGCACGTCCGGTCTTCCCTTCAACAGGCTCCGGGGAAGGTTTTTTTTGTTTAAGGGCGCTCAGGTGATGGCCACATTTTCGCCGGAACATATCCTTATCCATCCATCGGCCAAACGCACCGTCTGGGAAGATATGAAAAAGATCATGGCGGCCCTTGCCGAGATGTGATATAATATCAAATATTGTTTGACAACTCCGGCGCAACTGGTTTAAAAATTATATTTCAGCTATTTATATAACCACTATATAATCAGCGGGGGTTGCGCGCCTCCGCTTTGTTTTTTTGATATTATCGGGTATCAGGCAATCGGATTTTAATGGAATCGAAAAATTTTGATTTTAAAGACAAACGATTAAAAGGAGCATGAGACGCAATGGGTAAAAAGGAAAAGGAAAAAAAAGAAAAACCCCTCAAGAAGATGACGGCCCCGGAACTGCGCGTCATAGCCAAGGAACTGCCGGATATCACCGGCGTTCACGGCATGAACAAGACCGAGTTGCTCAAGCTCATTGAAAAGGCCCGGGGCATTGAAGACACGGCAAAGAAAAAGGGGGCCGCGGGTAAGTCGATTCGGGAAATCAAAGGAAAGATCAAGGAGTTAAAAACCAAGCGCGAAACTTATGCTGCCGAGATGAAGGAACAGGGCGGCAAAATGCTTGATATTTTTCGCCGCCGGATCAGCCGACTGAAAAAAAAGTCCCGGAATACCGCGTGATCTGATGATGATCCGCCCGTTTGAGCTGGCATTCGATATCGATGGGGTGTTTGCCGATACCATGACGCTTTTTATCGATATTGCTGAAAAGATTTATGGCCTCAGCAATATCCGGTACGAGGACATCACCGAATACGAGATCGAAAGTTTTTCGGGCATAGATAAAATGATCTCCACGGAAATTATCCGTCGCATCCTCGATGGCGATCATACGTCTATTCTGGCGCCTTTAGATGGAGCGACGCCGGTCCTGAAGCGGCTGAACCAACATCATCGCCCGACGCTGTTTGTCACGGCCCGGCCCAGCGCCGACCAGATCGTTGGCTGGATATGTGACATGCTCTCCGTGGAACCGGCTGATATCGCGGTGGTGGCCACCGGTTCATTTGATGATAAGGCTGAAGTGCTTATAGAAAGCGACATCCGATATTTTGTTGAAGACCGCTTAGATACCTGTTTTCAGTTAAACAGCGCGGGGGTTACTCCTATTGTTTTCCGGCAGCCCTGGAACCGTAAACCCCATCCGTTCCGGGAAATCGGAAACTGGCAGGAACTGGAATCAATGATTCTGTTTGAATGAATCCATCATCTTTCGATCATCTGCTGAATGCCTTTATCGATTTCCTGTCCACGGAAAAGGGGTATTCGGATAACACGTGCCGGGCCTATTCCAGGGATCTGGAAGGATTTATCGCCTATTTTGTGAGCAATCGCGCCTTGGCGCTGACCGGCGGCGATGATGAAGGCACTGATGCGGATGAAATTTTCGATCCGGCCGCCGATATGGACAGAATCAGCAACCTGATGATTCGCGGATATCTGGCCGATCTGCACCGCCAGGGCCTCAAAAAGACGTCCATGGCCCGTAAACTGTCCGCGGTGCGGTCGTTTTTCAAGTTTCTTGAAAAGCACGGGGTGATCTCCGGAAATCCGGCGGAGACCGTACTGACGCCCAAGCAGGACAAACCCATCCCCAATTATTTAAGCGTGGATGATGTGTTCCGCCTGCTGGATTCCGTAAAGACCGGTGATGTCTCGGGCAAGCGGGACCGCGCGATCCTTGAAACGCTTTATTCAACCGGAATCCGGGTTTCGGAGCTGGCGGGGCTCAATCTTCCGGATGTGGATTTTTCGGGTAAAACCATCCGGGTGACGGGCAAGGGGAACAAGGAACGCATTGTTCCCATCGGTAAAACCGCCCTTGGGGCCGTCCGGGCCTACCGTGACAGTCTGGATGCCAAAGGCAGTGCGGTTAATCCGAAAGGCGCCCTTTTTCTTAATAAAAACAAAGGGCGCCTTTCGGCTCGATCCGTGGCCCGCATGCTGGACAATGCCGCGCGCAAAGCCGGCCTGAACGTGCCTGTGGCGCCCCATGACCTGCGGCATTCATTCGCTACGCATATGCTGGATGCCGGGCTTGATCTGCGGATGGTCCAGGAATTGCTTGGTCATCGTCAGCTTTCCACCACACAGAGATATACCCATGTCAGCATTGATCGGCTTATGGCCGCTTACGACCAGGCCCATCCGCGGAAATAAGATAAAATATGGGGCCTGACTTATATTTGTCTCTGTATTTTATATTTCAAATATTTATAAGCAATAAATACGCGCAAATAAATACGCAAGGATATGTTTTATGACCATTCACGGCACCACCATACTGGCGGTTCGGTATAACAAGAAGGCCGCGGTGGCCGGGGACGGCCAGGTGACCCTGAACAACGGGGTCATCAAGCATCATGCCCGCAAAGTCCGTCGTATTTACAACGATCGGATCATCGTGGGCTTTGCCGGGGCAACCGCCGACGCGCTGCATCTGTCCGAGCGCCTTGAGGAAAAGCTGGAGCGCTACAACGGTAATCTGGTGCGTGCCGCGGTGGAATTGGCCCGGGACTGGCGGACGGACAAATATCTGCGCCGGCTCGAAGCCATGATGATCGCCGTGGATGAGACTCATATGCTGCTGCTTTCCGGAAACGGCGACGTCATCGAGCCGGATGAGGGGTTTATTGCCATCGGATCGGGCGGGGTGGCGGCTCAGGCTGCGGCATCAGCCTTGTTGCCCCACGCGGAGGCCCTCGGCATGGACGCCAAACAAATCGTTTCGCAAGCCATGGGTATTGCGGCCAACATCTGTATTTACACAAACGATGTCATCACCATTGAGGAAATATGAGGGGTTTTTCGACACTGCCATGAGCGATTTAAAACCAGCGGAAATTGTAAAAGAACTTGATAAATATATCATCGGCCAGCACAAGGCCAAGCGATCCGTTGCCATTGCCCTGCGCAACCGCTGGCGGCGGCGCCAGGTGTCATCGGATCTGCGCGACGAGATCGCGCCTAAAAATATTATCCTTATCGGACCAACCGGTGTGGGAAAGACCGAAATTGCAAGACGTCTGGCAAAACTGACGGATTCGCCCTTTTTCAAAGTGGAGGCGTCCAAATTCACCGAGGTCGGATATGTGGGCCGGGATGTTGAATCCATGGTCCGGGATCTGCTGGAACTGTCCATCAACCAGCTTAAAACACAGGAGCGGGAAGCCGTCCAGGAAAAGGCCAGAGAAGTCGCCGAAGAACGGATGCTCGACCTGCTGCTGCCCGAATCCAAGGAACGGCAGCACCGCCAGGGACATGAAACCCATGATTCCCAGATTGAACTCAAGGCGGTGGGCGAAGAGGATCCCGCCATTGTTCCCACCCGGGAAAAACTGCGCCGCATGCTGCGCGAGGGCCGGCTTGACGAGCGGTTCGTCGACCTTGAGGTCCAGGACCGGTCCGTTCCCATGGTTGAGATTTTTTCCAACACCGGCATGGAGGAGTTGGGGATCAATTTCAAGGACATGCTGGCCGGGCTCATGCCCCGGGGCAATACCAAGCGTCGCAAGGTCAAGGTCGCCGAAGCCATGAAGGTTCTGATTCAGGACGAGGCCCAGCGGCTGGTGGACATGGACAAGGTGGTCCGTGAGGCAATTGAAAAAGTCGAGCAGTCCGGCATTATATTTTTGGATGAAATCGACAAGATCATCGGGAAAAGCGGCGCCACCGGACCGGATGTCTCCCGGGAAGGGGTGCAGCGGGATCTGTTGCCCATTGTGGAGGGAACCACCGTCTCCACCAAGTACGGACCGGTGCGCACGGATCATATCCTGTTTATCGCATCGGGAGCCTTTCAGGCCAGCAAGCCGTCGGATCTGATCCCGGAACTCCAGGGACGGTTTCCCATCCGGGTTGAACTCGGATCTCTGGGCAAAGATGAATTTGTCCGGATCCTGCGGGAACCCAGAAACGCCCTTTTGCTGCAATACACGGCCCTTCTGGAAACCGACGGCATCCGGATTTGTTTTGATGATGTCGCGGTGGAAGAAATCGCCCGCACGGCCGAGGAAGTCAACAACCAGACCGACAATATCGGGGCCAGGCGGCTGCATACCCTGATGGAGCACCTGCTGGAGGATGTGCTGTTCGACGCGCCGGACATGTCGGATGGCGATATCGTTATTGACCGGGCCTATGTGGATCGGCGGTTTCAGGATATCCGGGAGAACCAGGACCTGAGCAGGTATATTTTATAGTGAAAAGGATCATATAAATTATGACGCCGATGGTTGCCGACATATTAATCGAAGCGCTGCCCTATATCCGTTCGTTTTTCGGCATGACCGTGGTGGTCAAGTACGGCGGCCACGCCATGGTGGATGAGCAGTTGAAAACCGATTTCGCCAGAGACATCACCCTGCTCAAGTTCGTGGGGATGAATCCGGTGGTGGTGCACGGCGGGGGACCCCAGATCAACCGGGTCCTGGAAAAAATGGGCATTACCACCAAATTCGTCTCGGGCATGCGTTTTACGGATGAACAGACCATGGACGTGGTGGAGATGGTTCTGGGCGGCCAGGTCAATAAAGGCATCGTAACCCAGATCAACCAGCAGGGGGGCCGGGCCGTGGGACTCTCCGGCAAGGACGGGGGGCTCATCCACGCGGAAAAACTCCAGGTCACCCAGCCGGCCGCGGAAAACCTGCCCCCGGAAATCATCGATCTGGGCCTGGTGGGAACGGTCAGTCAGGTCAACCCGCATATCATCAACACCCTGACGGCCCAGGGATTTATCCCGGTGATCGCGCCGGTGGGCGTGGGACCCAATGGTGAAACCTTTAATATCAACGCGGATCTCATGGCCGCCAAGCTTGCCGGCGCCATCGGCGCGGGTAGGCTCATTTACCTGACGGACGTGGACGGCATTTTAGATAAGGCCGGGAGCCTGATCCCCTCCATCAATACCCGCACCATCAGGGATCTGATCGCGGATCAGACCATTTCCGGCGGCATGATCCCCAAGATCGAATATGCCCAGGATGCCCTGCTAAACGGCGTGCGGAAAGTTCAGATCATCAACGGCACCCGGCGGCATGCGCTGCTGCTGGAACTTTACACGGACAAAGGAATCGGAACGGAAGTGATCAAATGAACAAGGATATTATTTCAACGGCGGATACGGTCATCGCAAATACCTATAAGCGGTTTCCCATCGTGCTGGCCCGGGGGAAGGGGTGTACGGTCTGGGATATCAATGAAAAGGCTTACACCGATTTTGTTTCCGGCATTGCGGTCTGCAATCTCGGTCATGCCGACCCGGAAGTGGCGGCCGTCCTGGCCCGACAGTCTGAAACACTGGTGCATGTTTCCAATCTTTATTATACGATTCCCCAGGTGGAACTGGCCGAATGGCTCACGACCCGCAGTTTTGCCGACCGCGTGTTTTTCTGCAATTCCGGGGCCGAGGCCAATGAAGCGGCCATCAAGCTGGCCCGTAAATATTTTCATGATCAGGGACAACATGAGCGGTTCCGGATCATTACCATGGAGCAGAGCTTTCACGGTAGGACCTTTGCCACCCTTTCGGCAACGGGCCAGTTGCGCATCCGGTTCGGGTTCGACCCGGTGTTAAACGGCTTTGAATTTATCCCATTTAATGATATCGACGCCTTAAAGCGGCAGATGAACGACAATATCTGCGCGGTGATGATGGAGCCCATCCAGGGCGAAGGCGGGATCCGGGTGCCGGACCCCGGTTTCCTGAAGGCGGTCCGGGACCTGTGCGACCAGGCCGGGGCCCTGCTGATCTTTGACGAGGTCCAGACCGGCATCGGCCGGACCGGCAAGCTGTTCGCCTATGAGCATTTCGGCATCGCGCCCGATATCATGAGCCTGGCCAAGGCACTGGGAAACGGCCTGCCCATCGGCGCCATGCTGGCCCGGGAACAGTTCATGACCGCTTTTACTCCCGGCACCCACGCCTCCACCTTCGGCGGCACCCCCCTGGTGA
Organism: Desulfobacteraceae bacterium; assembly: GCA_003597945.1. Lineage (GTDB taxonomy): Bacteria > Desulfobacterota > Desulfobacteria > Desulfobacterales > Desulfosalsimonadaceae > SURF-33. The sequence goes on from QZJS01000025.1 coordinate 11,620, forward strand.
CGTCCGCAGCTCTGGAGGTCCTGCGGTTGATGGAGAAGCGCAATATGGTTGATCATTGCAGCCGTGTGGGCGCTTATTTCCGTGATCGTCTGCTGTGGCTCAGGGACCGGCACGCCGTGATTATGGACGTGCGGGGCATGGGTTTGCTCCTGGGCATGAAACTGACCGTCAAAGGCGCACCCATTGTTGATGCCTGCATGGAAAAGGGTTTTTTAATCAACTGTATTCAGGATGATATCCTGCGGTTCATTCCGCCTCTGGTCATCACCGAAAAGGAGATCGACGCCCTGGTGGAATGCCTGGACAAGATACTCGAGGCCGTAAGATAGAAACCAAAGACCGGCGATACGCGATTCGGATTGGAAATTTTATGCAAATTCAACTTGCGTCCTTTTAAATTAAAGGGCGCGGGTAAAAGGAAGTAGAAGTGAAAAAAGATATTTTGACACTGGCGGAACTGGAAAAGGCGGATTTCGAGCGGCTTTTCCAAAGGGCCGCGGAACTTAAAGCACGGCATAAGCAGGGAATCAGAGACCGGAGTCTTTTGGATAAATCCGTGGGTCTGATTTTCGAAAAGCCGTCCACCCGGACCCGGCTTTCCTTTGAGGCTGCCACCATCCAGCTCGGGGGAACGCCGATTTTCATCAGCGCCGCCGACACCCAGATGGCCAGAAACGAGCCCGTGGAGGATACGGCCCGTGTCCTGTCCCGTTACCTGGATGCCGTGGCCATCCGCACCTTTTCCCAGACCCTGGTGGAAGATTTTGCCGCTGCGGCCGATATCCCGGTTATCAACGCCTTAACCGATGATCATCATCCCTGCCAGGTATTAAGCGATCTGATGACCGTTCTGGAATTCAAGGGCCGCCTGGAGGATGTTAAGATTGCCTGGATCGGCGACGGCAACAACATGGCCAATTCATGGATCGATGCCGCCACCGTGCTCGGGTTTGAACTGGTCCTGGCCTGTCCGGACGAATACGCGCCGCATGAAGAGCTTCTGGCCCGTGCAAGGGACAAAAACCAACGAATCCGACTGGTGAGCGATCCCGCCGAAGCCGCCGCCGGCGCCGATGTCATCAATACCGATGTCTGGGCCAGCATGGGACAGGAACATGAGGCCGACTCCAGAAAAAACGTGTTTGCGTCCTATTGTGTGGACTCGAAACTGCTGGAGGTCGCGGCTGACGACGTAATTGTCATGCACTGTCTGCCGGCTCACCGGGGTGAGGAGATCACCGCCGAAGTGTTGGAAGGCGAGCGGTCCGTGGTCTGGGATCAGGCGGAAAACAAGCTTCACATGCACAAGGCCATACTCGATGTGCTGATTTCGGGGCATCGGGCCGCGACAAAATGATGGTTTCGCGAAGAAGTCGGATGGTTCGCTGAAAAATCAAAATTCGGACGGCAACGCAGAAGTTGGCGTTTTAACGACGCCGTCAAACACAAAGGAGATATATGAAGACCCAACAGCAGGTGAAAAAGGTGGTGCTGGCCTATTCGGGCGGCCTGGATACATCCGTAATTTTAAAGTGGCTGATCGAAACCTACGGGTGCGAAGTGGTGGCCTTTTCCGCCGATATCGGCCAGGCCGAAGAGCTGGACCACCTGGAGGAAAAAGCTAAAAACACCGGCGCGGTCAGCGTCTATATCGATGATCTGACCGAGGAATTTGTCAGGGATTACGTGTTCCCGGCGTTTCGCGCCAATGCCGTTTACGAGGGAACTTATCTGCTGGGCACGTCGCTGGCCCGGCCCCTGATCGCCAAGCGCCAGATGGAAATCGCGGCCCTGGAAAACGCCGATGCCGTCAGTCACGGCGCCACGGGCAAGGGCAACGACCAGGTCCGTTTCGAGCTTTCTTACCTTGCCATCGACCCGGGCATTAAGATCATCGCCCCGTGGCGGGAGTGGGATCTCAATTCCCGCACGGCCCTGATTGAATTTGCCGAAAAACACGGCATCCCGGTCCAGGCCACCCGGCAGAAGCCCTACAGCACGGATCGAAATCTTTTGCATATCAGTTACGAAGGCGGCATACTCGAAGATCCGTGGAATGAGCCGCCCGAGGATATGTTTGTCCTCACCGTTTCGCCGAAAAAAGCGCCGGAAGACGCTGAGATCATCGAGATTACATTTAAACAGGGTGATCCCGTGGCCATTAATGACCATTTTTATACGCCGGCCGGGATTCTTGCAGAACTTAACCGCATCGGCGGCCGGCATGGCGTGGGCCGGACCGATCTTGTGGAAAACCGGTTCGTGGGAATGAAGTCCCGGGGCGTTTATGAAACTCCGGGCGGCACGATTCTGCGAACGGCCCACATGGCCCTTGAATCCATCACTTTAGATCGCGAAGTCCTGCATTTGCGGGATTCGCTGGTTCCGCGTTACGCGGAGATGATCTATTACGGGTTCTGGTTCGCCCCGGAACGGGAGCTGCTCCAGAAACTAATTGATGACACCCAGACAAATGTTTCGGGTACGGTCCGGTTGGAACTGTACAAAGGCAGTGCCCGGATAATGGGACGCAAGTCCGATCAATCCCTCTACAATGTCGATTTTGCGACATTCGAGGATGACTCGGTATACCGGCAGCACGACGCGGAAGGGTTTATCCGTTTAAACGCACTCCGGTTGCGGATACGAAAAATGCTCCAGGATCGATCGGGCCGATAAATTATCCGATAAACAATCAATGGTTGACGGCCTTGTAAAAAGTCCAGTATCTGTGTTACGCGCAATCTCTCAGAATTTCACGTACGCTAAGTACGCTGCATTCTTCGATATTGCGCAAGCATTGATCTTGAACTTTTTACAAGGCCGTCCGATGGCGACTTTTTACGAGACTATCAATGGTTGATCAGGTGCAGGGGTAGGGTTATGAGTGAAAAACTCTGGGGCGGCAGGTTTTCTGAAAATACCGATGCGGCGGTGGAAGCGTTTTCCTCGTCCATCGACATCGACAAACGGCTCTACCATCATGATGTCGAAGGCAGTATCGCCCATTGCCGGATGCTGGCCAAATGCGAAATCATCGGCCAGGACGAAGCCGAGACCCTGATTCGTGGGCTTGAACAGATTCGCGTGGAGATTGAATCGGGCGGGTTTGCGTTTTTGGACCGGCTGGAAGACATTCACATGCACATCGAGCACCGGCTGGCCGAAATTGTCGGGTCCACGGCCCGCAAACTCCATACGGGTCGGAGTCGAAACGACCAGGTGGCCACCGACATCCGTCTCTGGCTGCGGGATATGACCCGACAGCTTCTCGGCGGGCTTCATCATTTCAGAAAAGCCCTTGTGGATATGGCCGAATCCCATATCGGCGTGATCATGCCGGGCTATACCCACCTGCAGCGGGCCCAGCCGATCCTGTTTTCTCATTATCTCATGGCCTATTACGAAATGTTCACCCGGGACGCCCATCGATTTGAGGACGGCTTGAAGCGTATCAATATCCTGCCCCTGGGATCGGCGGCCCTTGCGGGCACGACCTATCCCATCGACCGGGATTATGTGGCGGATCTTCTCGGTTTTATCGGTGTGTCCGGCAACAGCATAGACGCGGTTTCGGACCGGGATTTCATCATTGAATTTTTGGGCGCCGCTTCCATCTGCATGATGCATTTTTCCCGCTTGTCCGAGGAGCTGGTGCTCTGGTCTTCATCCGAGTTCGGGTTTGTGGTGATTCCCGACGCGTTTTCAACGGGCAGCAGCATCATGCCCCAGAAAAAGAATCCGGATGTACCGGAGTTGGTCAGAGGAAAGACCGGCCGGGTTTTCGGAAGCCTGGTGGCGGTGCTGACCACCATGAAATCCCTGCCGTTGGCTTATAACCGCGATATGCAGGAGGACAAAGTCCCGCTCTTTGACGCGGCCGATACGCTCTGCGCGTGCGTCGATATTTACACCCGGATGTTTCCGGCCTTGAAAATCAACGCCCCGGTCATGGAAGGCGCGGTGCAAACCGGATACATGAATGCCACGGATCTGGCGGATTACCTGGCGGCTAAGGGAATGCCTTTTCGGGAAGCCCACGGCTGCGCGGGTGAGGCCGTGCGATACGCCATGGAAAAAAACACGGAACTGCATGAACTCGACATTGATGAACTCCGGTCATTTTCAGACCTTATCCAAGAAGATATTTTTAACCTGCTGACCCCCCGGGCCATGATCGAGCGGCGCTGCTGTTTCGGGGGCACATCCACCGGAAACGTTCTGGAAGCCATAAAGCGCGCGCATGAACAGCTTGCCGAGGACGCGTTGATTCTTATTGAACCGTGACGGGTTTGCAAAAGTGAAAAAGCCGGGTTGGCGTTGAAATTTAATTTTTTTTAATGTTTTTTATGAAACCATCGCCCTGTCTCAATACGCACGCGACGCACTTGCTGTTTCCGGCTGACGTGATACGGATGCGGGTGATAACACTGTTGATGTTGTTGCTCATGCCGGTATTGATGGCCGCGGCATGCGGGAAAAAAGGACCGCCCCTGCCGCCCCTGCGGGAGGACTTGCCCGCTGTTGCCGATGTCGATGTCCGGGTGGAAGGCGACGTGCTGACCCTTTCATGGCCGTTGGAACCGTACCGGTCGGCTTCGCGTGTCCGCCCGGCGGGATTTCGCGTGTACCGGGCCGCTCAGGAACACGGCGATATCGCATGCCCCGAGTGCCCGCCCTGGTTTCAGATGGCGGCCGATATTTCCTTTGACGCCATTGCGGATGCGCGGCCCAGTGCGGTATATACCCAAAAGCTGGAAACCGGATATCAGTATCGCTTCCGGGTGATCCCATACATGGATGACGGCGCGGAAGACGGCCCGTCCGATATCATCACCATTGACAGATGAATCCATCAGGCGGAAAACATATCGTCTATATAGCTACCGGTTCCAATATCGGAGACGGACTTGCCAACTGCCGTGACGGGATTGCAGCTCTGGGCAGGCGTGAATCCGTGGAAGTGGGACAATGTTCGCATTTTTACCGCAGTGCGCCCGTGGGATACGCGGATCAACCCTGGTTTATCAACGCCGTTTTCCGGATACGGACGGATATGTCGCCGCGCTTGCTGTTAAAAACCCTCAAGGCAGTGGAATCCGACGCCGGCCGGGATTTGTCGGGCATTCGTTTCGGACCACGGGTGCTGGATTTTGATATTATTTTTTTCAACGATGAAATTATCGACACAGATGACCTGATCGTCCCGCATCCGCGTATGCATCAGCGGGAATTCGTACTGCGTCCCCTGTGCGATCTTTCACCGGATTTTATTCATCCGGTCTTAAAGAAAAGTATCCGCGAGCTGCTGGAAGTCTCGGTTTCCCGGGAGCATCCATGTGTCCGGATTCCCGATACGCAAAGCATGGTGATCAGTTGTGTTTAACATGGCATTTTTTTAATAAATGGTTCATAAAAGGTTAACTAAATCGCAGACAAAAAGGAGCAGATGATGAAATTTTTTATTGATACGGCCAATATTGATGAAATCCGGGAAGCCAATGACATGGGAATGGTCGACGGCGTGACCACCAATCCGTCGCTGATTGCCAAAGAAGGAAGGGATTTCAAGGAAATCATCAAAGATATCTGTGCCATTGTGGACGGGCCCATCAGCGCGGAAGTAATCAGCCTGGATGAGGCGGGCATGGTAAAAGAAGCACGGGAACTGGCGGCCATTCATAAAAACATCGTGGTCAAGATCCCCATGACCGTTGATGGTCTCAAGGCGGTCCGGACCCTTTCCCGGGAAGGCATCGGCACCAATGTCACCCTGGTTTTCTCGCCCCTTCAAGCCCTGATGGCGGCAAAGGCCGGCGCCACTTACGTCAGTCCGTTTATCGGCAGACTCGATGACCTTTCCCAGGACGGGATGGTGCTGGTGGATCAGATTGCCACCATATTCGATAACTATGATTATGAAACCGAAATCATTGTCGCCAGCGTCCGCAATCCCCTGCATGTTCTGGATTCGGCCCTCATGGGCGCAGATATCGCCACGATACCGTTTAACGTGTTGTCAAAGCTGGCCGGGCATCCCCTGACCGACAAGGGAATCGCCGCGTTTCTGGCGGACTGGGAAAAAGCCCAGAAATAAACCGGGGTTGTGCTCATGGAAATAAAAAAGAAACTGGTGCCGCTTATCGCCCACCCCAACACCCTGACGCTGTTTCGGGTGGGGTCGGTGCCGCTTCTCGTGCTGCTGCTGCTATGGTCCGCCCGGATCAATGGATCAATGGCCGCAGGCATTGCCGCCGGAGGTCCTATCGCCTCTCTTGTCTGGTGGGACCGGATCATCGGGTTGATGGCCGCCGCGGTTTTCAGCGCCGCGGCCATTACCGATTATTTTGACGGTTATGTGGCCCGGCGGTTCGGCCTGGTCTCCAATCTGGGCAAAATCATGGACCCCCTGGCGGACAAGCTTCTGGTCTCATGCGCCTTTATCATGCTGATACCCCTGGACCGTGCCCCGGCCTGGATGATCTGCGTCATTATCGGCCGGGAACTGGCCGTGACCGGGCTGCGCAACCTCATCAGCGCCCAGGGGGATGATCCGTCGGCATCCATGCTGGGAAAACTCAAAACCGGTTTTCAGATCTCCGCGGCCATTCCCCTGCTGATCCATTATCGCTATTTCGGCCTGGATATTCATGTGATCGGCCATGTGATGCTGTGGATCGCCATGATTTTCACCCTCTGGTCGGGAATCGATTATTTCGTCCGGTTCCGCCGTTTACTTCAATGACTTCAATGACAGGCACGGAGGAAAGCAATGGCAAAAGACATTTATGAACAGATGACCGACAAAATCATGCTCACGGGATCAAAACTCATTCCCGAACTGTTTCGCATGATTGCCGACGAAGATGAAGCCCGTCTGCTCATGGCCATGCCCGGAACGCCCGAACAACTGGCCGAAAAAACCGGACGGCCCCTTGACGACGTGGAAGAAAGCTGCCGCGTCCTTTATCAGAAGGGCCTTGCGTTCAAATCGCTCAAGGGCGGAACCGTGGGATATAAAATGTGCCGGGACATGATCCAGTTTCATGACGCCACCATCTTGTGGGCGGATGCGCCTTTGGCTTATCTGGATCTCTGGCAGCGGTTCATGGAAGAGGAATGGCCCATGTTCGCCCGCCTGGCCGAGCAGTTTTTCCCCAAGGCCTTCACCCGGGTCATCCCCGTGGATCAGTCTCTTGATCCGGAAAACCAGCAGGTGCTCGACGCCGACAGCGCCCGCAAGATCATCACCGACGCCGACGTCATCGCCGTGACCCGCTGCACCTGCCGGATCATCGCCCATAAATGCGACATGCCCTTAGAAGTCTGCCTCCAGGTGGACAACGCGGCCCGATACACCATTGATCGGGGCTCCGGCCGTGAAGTCAGCGCCACGGAAGCCCTCGACATCCTTGATTTGTGCGAGGAAAAAGGACTGGTCCATGTCACCATGAACCGCTCCCATGCCGGGCATTTCATCTGCAATTGCTGTTCCTGCTGTTGCCAGGCACTGCCTCTGGTCATATCCGAAGGCCTGAAAATCCTCGATCCCAGCCGGTTTATGGCGGAAATCGACCCCGAACTTTGCAGCGGATGTGAAACGTGCCTGGAGCGCTGCCGGTTCAACGCCATTGAGGCATCGGACTCAAATGCCGATATCATGCGTGTTATCGCGGAAAAATGCATGGGTTGCGGGCTGTGCCAGATCACCTGCCCGGAATCGGCGATTTTATTGAAAGCAGTAAGACCGGCGGATTTTATCCCGGCATGATTTCAGCGCATTTTTTTGTTGACATTTAAGACGCGGATCATTAATTTACACTCTCTGATTGAGCGGGAATAACTCAGTGGTAGAGTGCGACCTTGCCAAGGTCGAAGTCGCGAGTTCGAATCTCGTTTCCCGCTCCATTTTTTTTGGCGGCATAGCC
>QZJS01000099.1 GCA_003597945.1 Desulfobacteraceae bacterium
GAAAATCTTGATTTATGCCTGTTTCCACTCCCGCACGGCGGCGCGGACAATGGCCACGGCGGTGTCAATAGACGTCCGGCCGGTGTTGATGAGCAGATCATAATGGAACGGGTCGGTCAGGTCCGCGTAAAAATACTTCCGGGAAAAGGCCCGGCGATCGGAATCGGTTTTTAAAACCTGCTTTCTGGCATCGGCTTCCGAAACTCCAAGGCGTTTGGCAATGGTCTGAATCCGGATGGGAAGCGGCGCGATGACCCGGACCCGCAGGGTTTTTTCCGGCGGCAGGATGAAATTCGCGCACCGGCCCACGATTACCGCGCGCTCATGCCCCCCGATGGTGCCGATGACCCGCATCAGGTGCCGCAGGTACTGATCCGGCCACAAATGCCGCTCATTGACCAGATAGGCGATGGATTCCTCCAGCAGATTGAGCCCTTTTTCATCCAGGGTCTCCACGATCCGCTTGCTGGTTTTGGCGCTGGCCGCCATTTCATGGATGACCTCCTGGTGGAAAAGGGTAAACCCCAGTTCAGCGGCAATCCGCTCGGCCAGCATGGCCCCATTGCTTCCGTATTCCCGGGACACGCTCACCAGCGTAATGCCGGCCGGCGCTTCCTCTTTTTTGAGTTTGCGCAGTTTCTGCCACTGGGCCACCTGATCCTCGACGATTTTTTCAATGGAACGCGTCATGGTCTTTTTCATATCCTGCACCTCCTGTCCGCGGGTTATGAGACCAATGGAACATCACGCTGTTGACAATAAGTTTTTATTTTTTTAGATTTTTTTTAAGAAGCGGATTCATATTGTCTGTCTTTTCATTACCATTGAATTTTGTCTTAAACGGACCTTGCAGGGTAACTTTTCATATGAATAGATTGATAAAATCATAATGGATTTGGATGGTTTTGACAAGCACAAACTTGTTATAATGTCGACGGCGGCATGGCGGGCGATACGGGACGGCGTAAGGGTGACGTGATGCGGTGTGGCGGCGAAGGGCATGGTTGCGTTGTTCGCTTCAGAGTCTTTCGGGGCTTTTTGCCCCGAAATCCACGATTCAGCTCACAACGCAACCATGCCCTTCGCCTTGAAAATTGTTTCGAATGTTTCAGCCGGGTGATTGGCTTTCAGCGGCATCGGCCGCGTCGACATGCATCGGATTGAAACAGGCAAAATGTTTGCGCGTCAAAATATCGTTTCCCGGCATGTTTAACGCCAAAAGGTTGCGGACAGCCGCATAACGGGCGCCCAACAGGGGTGCTACCCGGCTGAAGGCCAGCTTTTCAGAGGCGACCCGTTCCCCGGCCTTTGCCTCCACCAGGATCAAGCGGTCTTTTTTTTCAATGATAAAATCGATTTCCACCCCGTTCTGATCCCGGTAGAAAAACAGGTCCGTGCCGGGATGAAGATGCAAGGTTTTGATCAGTTCCATCATCACCAGATTTTCCCAGAGACTGCCCTTGTGGGGATGGTCATGCCATTGTGCTGCACTGTCGATTCCCAGAAGGTGGCATAACAGGCCGTGATCGCCGAAATAGAGTTTCGGGGATTTGACCAGACGCTTGCCGATATTGGCATAAAACGGCGGCAACAGATAGATCAGCCCGCTGATTTCTAACGCATGTATCCACTTTTTGATGGTGACATCGGAAATTCCCACATCCGCGGCCAGGCTTCGGTAATTGAGAAGCTGGCCTGTCCGGGTGGCGGCTATCCTGAAAAATCGCCTGAAATCGCTTAAATTTTTTACATCAATGATGGTTTTCAGGTCCCGTTCCACATAGGTGCGGACATAGCTTTCAAAAAAATCCTCCAGGGACAGGTTTTTGTTGGCCCACAGTTCCGGGTATCCGCCCCGGTACAAAAACCGGTCCGGATCAAAAATCCGCGCCTGCCGCAGTTCCATGGCGCTTAGGGTTTCAAGGCGCAGCAGGGCGATTCTTCCGGCCAGGCTCTCGCTGACCTGTCCCATGAGCGAAAACTGCTGGGAGCCGGTCATGATCCATCGGCCGTAATCATTTCGATGCTTGTCGATGACGATTTTCAACTCCCGGAACAATTCAGGGACATACTGAATTTCATCGAAAATCACCGGGGCGTCAAACCGGGAAAGAAATTGCTCCGGCGCCTCCCGGGCCGCTTCCACCTGTTGCAGGTAATCAAAGGTGATATAAGTAGTTTCAGGAAACATGCGCTGCAGCAGGGTAGACTTACCCGTCTGTCTGGCGCCGGTCAAAAGGACGGCGGGCCGGGATCGGACACTCTGGTTCACCCGGTCTTTTATCTGGCGATCAATCCACATATCGGCCTCCTTACTTTAAGATATTTCGAATTATAACTTTGAATTTTCTTAAAGTAAAGAGTCAAATATCAGGCCACCTCTCTCGGAGCGGAAGGCGGCGACGGGCATGGTTGCGTTGTGCGCTTCAGAGTCTTTCAGGGCGCGATTCTCATGGCAGTTCAAGGCCAAAAAGAAGCCCAGGCGCCTCAAAACATTTGCCATTCCGCATTTGCGAAAATCGCGCCCTGAAATCCACGATTCAGCTTACAACGCAACCATGCCCGTCACCACAATTTAACAGCGTGAACCATCGGTCCACGAGCGATTTTGCGCGGGTTAATCTTCAGCCGTGGTTCCCATGGAGTCGGGTTCGGGTGTTTGGAGTTCCGCAGGCGACGGTGGCGGTTCCGGCGCAGGGGCCGGGGCCGCCGGCTCCACGGTGACGGCATCCACGTTCTGGAATCCCCGGGGCAGTTTTTTGCCCCGCTGGCCCCGGCGGCCGATGAAATTGGCGATATTGCCCGGCACCAGCCGGAAATGCCGCTTGCCGGCAATGATGATCAGGGTGGCGCCCGACGGAATCAGAAACAGGTGTTTCAGGCTGTCCGCGCCGGAGCCGATGTCGCCGGACTTGATTCCGATAATTTTGTTGCCTTTTCCTTTGGGCAGTTCGGGAAGCTCGGAAAGGGGAAACGCCAGCATGCGGCCCTGGGCCGTGACAGCGCCCACGTGGGCATCAGCCATATCCTCATCTGCTATCAGCGGCAGCATGGGCCGGGTCCCTTCCGGCACGGTGAGCAGGGCCTTCCCCTTCTGATTCCGGGTGAACAGGTTTTCCATGGCGGTGATAAATCCGTATCCGGCAGTGCTTGCCATGAGCAGCTTGCGTTCGGCCGGCTCCATGATCACGGTGATGAACCGGGACTGGGGCGGATTTTTAAAATACCCGGTGAGCGGATTGCCATGCCCCCGGGCCGACGGCAGATCTCTGACCGGCAGAGAGTAGCTTCGGCCCGTGGAATCGATAAACACGGCCGACTGGTTGCTGCGGCCCCGGGCCGCGGCCAGAAATCCATCGCCGGTCTTATAGATCAGGGCTTCGGGATCGATGTCGCTGCCCTTGGCCATGCGGGCCCATCCCTGCTTGGACAGCACCACGGTCACGGGTTCGGCCGGGGATAGGTCCACCGGAGCCATGGCCCGGGCATTTCTTCTTTCCACGATCACCGTGCGCCGCGGATCACCGTATTTTTCGGCATCGGCCAGGAGTTCTTTTTTGATCAGGGTTTTCATCCGGGTCTCGGAAGTTAATATCTTTTCAATATCGCCGCGTTCTTTTTCAAGAGCCTGCTTTTCCTTGAGAAGTCTGGCCTCTTCCAGCCGGGCCAGATGACGGAGCCGCAACTGGAGGATGGCTTCGGCCTGGTCGTCGGTGAGATCAAATTCGGCCATGAGCAGAGGCTTGGGTTCATCGTTGTGCCGGATGATGGTGATCACCCGGTCCAGGTTCAGATACGCAATCAGCAGGCCGTCTAGGATATGGAGCCGGTCGGCCACGGCTTCCAGCCGGAAGCTGAGCCGTTTGCGGACCGTTTCCGTGCGAAAGGCCAGCCACTCGGTCAGCAGGCCGGGCAAAGTCTTGACCGCGGGTTTGCGATCCAGGCCGATCATGTTGAGATTGACCCGACAGGTCCGCTCCAGTTCCGTGACGGCAAACAGATGCAGCATGAGGGCGTCGATGTCCACCCGGGATGAGGACGGCGTGATGACGATGCGCACCGGTTCGTCATGATCGGACTCGTCTCTGATATCGGCGATCATGGGAAGTTTCTTTAGCTCCATCAGGGCCGCGATCTGTTCGATGACTTTGGCGGGCGACACCTGATGAGGCATGCGGGTGATGACGATATCGCCGTTTTCCGTGGACCAGGAGGCCCGCATCCGGACCGACCCATTGCCGGTGCGGTAGATTTCCATCAGGTCCTGGCGGGAGGAGATGATCTCCGCGCCGCCGGGATAATCCGGTCCCTGGATGAATTCACACAGGGCCGCCACATCCGCATCCGGATGATCGATGAAATGCACGCAGGCCCCCACCACTTCGACCAGGTTATGGGGGGGAATATCCGTGGCCATGCCCACGGCGATTCCCATGGTGCCGTTTAACAGGATATGGGGCAGACGGGCAGGCAGAACGGCCGGCTCCCACAGGGTGCCGTCGAAATTGGGGGTCCATTCCACCGTGCCCATGCCCAGCTCGGAAAGAAAAATATCGGAAAAAGCCGAGAGTCGGGCCTCGGTATAGCGCATGGCGGCAAAGGACTTGGGATCATCGGCGCACCCGAAATTGCCTTGGCCGTCGATGAGCGGATACCGGTAGGAAAACGGCTGGGCCATGAGCACCATGGCCTCGTAGCAGGCCAGGTCCCCGTGGGGGTGGAATTTGCCCAGCACGTCGCCCACGGTGCGGGCCGATTTTTTGTGCTTGGACGTGCTTTTGAGCCCCAGTTCGGACATGGCGTAGAGAACCCGGCGCTGCACGGGCTTGAGGCCGTCGCCGATGCCCGGCAGGGCCCGGTTCATGATGACGGTCATGGCATAATTCAGATACGCCTTTTCGCTGTAGCGGTCGATGAAGACCGACTCGAACCCGCTTTTCCCGTTGACGTTTATTGTTTTGCTCTCTGTCATTTCGGTCATATCGCCACCATGTCCCCTTTTTCCTCCAGCCAGATTTTCCGGGCCCCGGCATGTTTTTTCCCCAGCAGCATGTCCATTACGGCATACAGGTTTTCGTTATTTTCCCTGTCAACGGTCAGCCGGACCAGCCGCCGGGTGTCCGGGTCCATGGTGGTCTCCCGCAATTGCAGCGGGTTCATCTCCCCCAGGCCCTTGAAGCGCTGCACCGTGACCTTCTGATTTTTTTTGGCGTATTTCCGGACAACGGCCTCTTTTTCGGCATCATCTAATGCATAATAGACCTGATTGCCGATATCGATGCGATAGAGGGGCGGCAGGGCCGCAAACACATGCCCGGCTTCCACCAGGGGCCTGAAATGGCGCAGAAACAGGGCGCACAGCAGGGTGGCGATGTGCAGGCCGTCGGAATCCGCGTCCGTCATGATGATGATCTTGCCATAGCGCAGGCCGGAGATATCGGCCGACCCCGGCTCCACTCCCACGGCAACGGCAATGTCCCGGACCTCTTTTGACGCCAGCACCGATTCGGCTTCCACCTCCCAGGTATTTAGAATTTTTCCCCGCAGGGGCAATATGGCCTGGGTCTGCCGGTTCCGGGCCTGCTTGGCGGATCCGCCCGCGGAATCGCCTTCCACCAGAAACAGCTCGCCCTGTTCCATGTCCTGGCTGACGCAATCGGCCAGCTTGCCCGGAAGGGTCGGCCCGCTCACTGATTTTTTCCGGACCACTTTTTTGGCATCCCGGGTCCGTCGCCGGGCCGCGTCAACGGCGATTTCAGCGATCTGCTCCCCGATTTCCGGATGATGATTGAGCCAGATGCTGAAAGCGTCCTTGACCGCGCCCGACACAAAGGCCGCGCTCTGACGGGACGCCAGCCGCTCCTTGGTCTGGCCGGAAAACCGCGGATCGGTCATTTTGACCGAAAGCACGTAGACGCATTTTTCCCAGACATCATCGGGCGCCAGCTTGAGGCCCCGGGGCAGAAGCCGGCGCAGATCGCAGAAATCCCGAAGGGCGTTGGCCAGGCCCTGACGGAAGCCGTTGACATGGGTGCCGCCCATGGGGGTGGGGATCAGGTTGACGTAGCTTTCGGCCACGGTTTCCCCGCCGTCGGCCAGCCAGGACACGGACCAGGACACGTATTCATCCGTGCCTTCAAATTCGCCGCAGAACGGGGCCGCGGGCACGATTTCAAAACCGTTCATGCACTGGACCAGGTACTCGCCAAGGCCGGTGGTGAAATGCCAGGTCTCGGTTTCCCCGGTTTTCTGGTCGAAAAAACTGACCCGAAGGCCCGGACACAGCACCGCCTTTGCCCGCAGGCTGTGTTTCACCCGGGGCACGGCAAATCCAACGGTGTCGAAGTACTGCGGGTCCGGCCAGAACCGGATAGCCGTTCCGGTGCGGCGCTGACCCACCGTGCCGGTGACGGTGAGATCGGAAACCTTTTCCCCGCCTTCAAAGGCGATCTCATATTTCTGACCGTCCCGGCAGATCTCGATTTCCAGGCGTTTTGACAGGGCGTTGACCACCGACACCCCTACTCCGTGGAGACCACCGGAAAACCGGTAATCCTTGTTGGAAAATTTGGCGCCCGCATGCAGCCGGGTCATGATCACCTCCACCCCGGATATTTTTTCGGTGGGGTGCAGGTCCACGGGCATGCCGCGGCCGTTGTCGGCGACTTTGACGGAACCGTCTTCAAAAAGGATCACGTCGATTTTGTCGGCATAGCCGGCAATGGCCTCGTCCACGGCGTTGTCGATGACTTCCTGGGCCATGTGGTTGGGCCGCTGGGTGTCGGTGTACATGCCCGGACGCCTTCGCACCGGGTCGAGCCCTTCGAGCACCTCCACGGACGCGGCGGTATAATCCGAGGCTGTCCGGCGGATGTTATTAAACAGGTTGTTTTCTTTCAATATATTCACACTCTGCTTTTAGATGGATGACAGGCCGGCATAATGTCGATTGCGAGCGAGATCGTGGATTTCGGGGGAAAAAGCGATTTCCGCGGATGCGTCAAGAATGGCAAACTGTTTGAGGCGCTTGCGCCGAGTTTTTGCCATTGGGCATCCGAGAAAATCGCGACCCCCGAAAGACTCTCCAAGTGAGCAATCCGATGTTATGCCGAGCTGGCCGGGTTTATTCAGATACAATCAGCCTTTATATCCTCATGCTGCGATATGTTACGGTGATCGGCTTACGACCGTCGGGCGCGCCGGCCATCAATCCGCTCGCTCGATGCGTGTGTTGCCGGACGTGCCGGATGATCCGCTGAATTTCTCAAACTCGGGCGTTGCCCTCAAACAGTGAGAAATTCTTGACGCGGATCACCCGGCCCGTCTTTTTCGGCAACACACGCAAAACCGCTCGCGGACCGATGGCCGGCGCGCCCTCCTGGAGGAGTGGATCACGGATGCGGTCTGAAAATACGGGACCTCATGTTGATTAATGACTATCACCGCCTGATATCTTTTTCAAGTTGCCAGATGATACTTTTTTAATATATATTGTCGCCGATGTTTTCCGCTCTTTCGACCCGCTGAATAGTTCCGTTTTGCATTCAAGGCGACATGCGGCGGCAGGGAGGCGGCGACGCAGGCTTCCCGCCGGTATGTGGAGGAACTGGCGACGACGCCAGCACCGATGCCCCTTGAATGTGAACTGGAGCAAGAACGCCTCACGGTGATAAAAACGGGCCGGGCCGGCCTGCAACCGACAGACCACAAGGAGGGGGATGATGGCAAAAAATTTCAAACGCTGGCCGGAACAATGGCCGAAATCGCTCAACTACCCGGAACGCCCGGTTCATTGCTTTCTGGATGACACGGCCGAACGGGTTCCCAACCGCATCGCCATTCATTTCGGCGGCATGGTGCTGACCTATTCGGAGCTCAAAACCCTGGTGGACCGTTTTGCTACGGCACTGCACGGCCTGGGGGTTGAAAAGGGCCAGCGGTTCGCCATTCATCTGCCCAACATGCCCCAGTTCGCCATTGCCTATTACGCGGTCATGAAGCTCGGGGCCGTGTTCACCCCGTTAAACCCGCTGCTTTCCCCACGGGAAGTCACCTACCAGCTCAATGATTCCGGGGCCGAGACCCTGCTCTCCCTGGATCTGCTTTATCCCGGCATCCAGTCGGTGATCCCCGACACCCCGGTCAAGCGGGTGATCTCCACTTCCATCGGCGACTGCTACAACGGGGTCATCGCGCCTTTGAAACCGCTGGGCAAGCTGCCGGTGCCCGATACCCTGGATATGGTGGAACTTATTAAAAATCATCAGCCGACGCCGCCCGAGGTGAAAATCGACGTTTACAAGGACCTGGCCCATCTGGCCTATACCGGCGGCACCACGGGCGTATCCAAAGGGGTGATGCTCACCCACCGGAACGTGGTCTGCAACACCGTCCAGTTCGGCTGCTGGTTCAACGGGGCCCAGATCGAGGTGCGGAACAACCGGGTGGAGCTGATCTATCCCGAAGGGGTGGACCCGGTAAAAGACCGGCCCGTGGCCCGGGACCGGGAAACGGCCCTGGTGGTGGTGCCCTGGTTCCATGCCATGGGAACGGTGGGGTATCTTAACAACATGGTTTCTTCCGGCACCACCATGGTGGTGTTCCCGCGGTTTGATCCCGTGGAATACATCGAGGGCGTCAACAAGTTTTCCGCCACCACCCTGGGCGGCGCGCCCCAGCTCTATGTGCCCCTGGTGAACATGCCCGGGTTTGAAAAATATGACCTTTCCGGGGTCAAGCTCATCGCTTCGGGCGCGGCCCCCCTTCCCCTGACGGTGCTGGACGCCATGCGCCAATCCTTTTCCAAAAGCGTGGTGATCGAAGCCTACGGCATGACCGAATGCGCCATGGGCGCCACGGCCAATCCGCCCATCGCCGCGATGACCCGTGTCGGTTCCGTGGGGATGCCGGTATTCGACACCGAGCTGAAGGTGGTGGATGTAAACACCGGCGAAGACCTGCCGCCGGGCAGCGAAGGCGAAATCTGCATCCGGGGGCCCCAGGTCATGGCGGGCTACTGGCAGAAGCCCGAAGCCACGGCCGAAACGCTCAAAGACGGCTGGCTCTATTCCGGCGATATCGGCAGGGAAGACGAAGACGGTTATTTTTTCATCACGGACCGCAAAAAGGACATGATCATCTATAAGGGATACAATGTCTATCCCCGGGAGATCGAGGAGCTGCTGTTCACCCATCCGGCCGTGGAGATGTGTGCGGTGATCGGCAAGCCCGACGCCCAGGGCGGCGAGATTCCGGTGGCCTTTGTCCAGCTCAAAAAAGGGATTGAGGCCGCGGCCGACGCCCTGATCGCCCATGTCAACGCCCAGGTGGCGGCCTACAAGAAATTGCGGGAAGTGATTTTCGTGGATATGGTGCCGGTGTCGGCGGCCGGGAAAGTGCTCAAACGGGAGTTGCGGGACCGGTTGACCGCGTGACCGGATTTTCGGGCTTGACAGAGAATTGAAAAGGGATGGGTCGCCGCCCATTGGTCCACTCGCTCAATGCGGGTGTTGCCGGACGGGCCGGACGATCCGCTGAATTTCTCAAACTCGGGCTGCGCCCTCAAACAGTGAGAAATTCCTGACGCGGATCATCCGTCCCGTCTGTTTCGGCAACACGCGCAAATCCGCTCGCGAACCAATGGGCGGCGACCCTGTCAATTTTAAAAATATCATATCTTTCACCCAGAAAGTATTTGCAATGACCGAAAACCGCATGACATCCAAAATCATCAACGGCGATGACACGATCTCCTATTACCGGTCGATTCATGAAGTCACCACCCATGACGGCATGAACCTGATCATGATCCGGAAAACCCCCATTGACCATAAACCCAAGGCTCCGGTCATGCTGGTGCACGGGCTCGGGCAGAACCGGTATTCCTGGACCCTGTCAAAACGCAGCTTTGAAAATTATCTGATCGCCGAAGGGTTTGAGACCTTCAACGTGGAACTGCGGGGCCATGGGTTGAGCCGGGCTAACGGCAGCGTTTATCCGGAAACCTTTGAAACCTATCTCACGGCCGACATGCCCGCTTTTGTCAACGCCATCGCCGGTCTGGCGGATGGCCGGAAAATATTTTACATCGGCCACAGTCTGGGCGGGTCCATGGCCTATTGCGCGGGCGCGCAATTGCAGGACCGGCTGGCGGGCATCATTTCCATCGGGGGCCCCTTTAACATGGCCCGGGGAAACCGCCTGCTCAAGGTCATCGCCCATACCGGCGTGACTCTGGGGAAACTCAACCCCATCCCCCA
Organism: Desulfobacteraceae bacterium; assembly: GCA_003597945.1. Taxonomy (GTDB): domain Bacteria; phylum Desulfobacterota; class Desulfobacteria; order Desulfobacterales; family Desulfosalsimonadaceae; genus SURF-33. The sequence goes on from QZJS01000099.1 coordinate 10,260, forward strand.
CCGCCAGCCCGATGCTTTCTACATCGATGTGATCGGCATCGCGGCCTCCCTGGGACTGGGGCTGCTGGATCATCCCGCCTACCGGATTCCCCTGCAGGTCTGGTATCCGGAAAGCATGGAGCGCGACATTCTGTCCGAGCGGATCACCAAGGGGTTTGACCGGACCAGCTTCAACGTGGTCAAGTTCTTTTTCCAGTGGGGGGCCAGGGGAAAATTTGTCTCCAGCGACGGCAACACCGATTTTGAGGAGGAAATACGCGAGCTGACCATCCCCATTCTGTTTGTCAACGGCGATCGCGACGTGGCCGTTCCTGAGGCGGCGGTGCGGGAGGCGTATGAGAAGGCCGGATCCAAAGACAAAATTTTCAAGGTCTTCGGCGGTGAGATCGACGGGCTGCATTGGGGGCATATCGACCTGATCCTCGGCCGGCACGCGCCGGAGATTACCTGGCCGTATATGCGGGATTGGATGAATCGGCGGATCTGCTGATGTGAAAGCGGAAGGGTCGCCGCCCATTGACCCGCTCGCTCGATGCGGGCGTTGCCGGACGTGCCGGGTGATCCGCTGAATTTCTCAAACTCGGGCGTTGCCCTCAAACAGTGAGAAATTCCTGACGCGGATCACCCGTCCCGTCTGTTTCGGCAACGCGCGCAAATCCGCTCGCGGACCAATGGGCGGCGACCCTGTCAAATCTTATAAAGACTTAAAACATCATTTGATAAGGAAATGCTTATGGATTACGATGTCGCGGTCATCGGCAGCGGGTTCGGGGGGAGTGTATCGGCTCTGAGGCTTTCGGAAAAAGGTTATCGGGTGGCGGTGCTGGAGCAGGGAAATCGGGTGACGCCCGAAGATATCGAGGAAGGGGACCGGGATGTGCGGCGTCTCAACTGGCTTCCCGGGCTTGGCTATGGCGGCTATTTTTCCCAGGATTTCTTTAGGCATGTGACCCTGGTCCGGGGCATCGGCGTGGGCGGCGGAAGCATTGTGTACGCGGCGGTTTTATTGCGTCCCAAGGACGCGTTCTACAGCGACCCGGCCTGGTCTCAAATGGGGATTGACTGGAAAAACGAACTGGCGCCCCATTATAACACGGCCGAAACCATGCTGGGCGTGGCCGTCAATCCCCACAGCGACATCCAGGACGACTATCTCCGGAAAACCGCCGAGCGCATGGGGGCCGGGCAAACCTTCGGCCCTACGCCAAACGGCATTTACTTCGGAGATCCCGAAGTCATGGTCCCGGATCCTTTTTTTGGAGGGGCAGGCCCTCACCGGGCCGGCTGCTTTCTGTGCGGCCGGTGCCTGACCGGATGTCCTCACGGGTCCAAGAACAGCCTGGATAAAAACTATCTTTATCTGGCCGAGCGTCTGGGCGCGGCCATCCTCCCGTTCCGGAAAGTCACCCGCATTCATCCGCTGCCCAAAGGTGGATACCGCCTGGACGTGAAGCATCCCATAAAAACGTTTCGAACCTATCCGTCCATCACGGCGAAAATGGTAATTCTCTCCGCAGGCGTATTGGGGACACTGGAACTGCTGTTTCACTGCCGGGATGCGGCCATGACCCTGCCCGGCATCTCCCGACGGCTCGGCACGGTGGTGCGGACCAACAGCGAAGCCATCGTGGGGGTGCTTTCTCCGGAAAACACCCCGGACCTGACCCGGGGCACGGCCATCAGTTCGCATTTTTACCCGGATGAACACACCCATATCACCCAGAATCGGTTTCCGGCAGGCTATACCTTCATGAAATATTTCACCGGCCCGCTGATTGATGATCCGAGACCGGGATTCCGATCGCTCAAAACCATGGGGTCCATGGCGTTCCGGCCGGGGGCCGTGAAAAAGGTATGGGGAGCAAAAGTGTGGCACCAGCGGATGACCGTACTCACCGTGATGCAGCATCTGGACAACCGGATCATGTTTGCCTACGGCCCCAAGGCCGGGGCCATGTTCCGGCGGGGACTCGTGTCCCGTTTGGTGCCGGGCCAGTCCGCCCCCACTTATCTGCCGGTAGCCAACCAGGCCGCCAGGGCCCTTGCCGGGGTCACCGGGGGCATGCCGCTAAACATCCTGACGGAAAGCATCGGCAATACGGCCACCACGGCCCATATTCTGGGCGGCTGCCACATGGGAGATTCCCCGGGAACGGGCGTCATCGACACCAGCCACCAGGTTTTCGGATATCCCGGCCTCTATGTGGTGGATGGCTCGGCGGTTTCGGCCAATATCGGGGCCAACCCCAGCCTGACCATCACGGCCCTTGCCGAGCGGGCCATGTCCAGTATCCCGCCCGCAAATAAAAAACCATGAGGGCTTATTCCAATTCGCATTCAAGCGGCATCCGCGTTGAATGGATCATCTATAAACAAAAGACAAAAAATCCGGCAACACCGACGGGTATGAAAAAATTTGCAATTCCCTTTTCAATGGTTATCATTAAATCAGTCGGGCTGATAAGTGGAAGCCTGACTGATACATTCCCCCCTCCACGACGAGCCCGTCGTCCGGGTCAAACCGGGCGGCGGGCTTAATTTGTTTTACATACGGGACATTGACGGATAATATTGGAAAAAGATCAAAACCAACGAAACAGACCCCTTAAAGGGCTCCGGGAAACCACGCCGATGGATGAAAAACTGCTCGAAATACGGGAACATGCGGATCAGGGGTATGCGCCGATGGTCGATTACGGTTCATGGCGCGTGGCAATTTTGAATTTCGACCCAAAACTGCTCCCCGAAAACATCGAGGCCATGCAGCGGCATGATGAAACCGACGAAGTCTTTGTGCTGCTAAAAGGGCGTTGCATCCTGTTTATCGGAGAAGGCAGAGATGCCGTAACGGCTGTTTATGCCGTGGACATGAAACCGCAAAAAATCTACAATGTAAAAAAATCCGTATGGCACACCCACACGTTAAGCCCGGACGCCGCGGTCCTGATTGTTGAAAACCGCGACACCACGTATGACAACTCTCCCTTCCGCCCCTTGTCCGAAGCTCAGCGCCGCACCCTTATGGACCTGGCACGGCGAATCCAGCAATCCGGCGGCTATTGATCGAAAATCAACGGTAAAATCATTGCGGGCATTCCAGGCTGCGGTGATGATGCCGGCATGACGCTTTTGAAAAGATGGCCGACCAAAAACCTCAGGACACCTTGCCGCTCCAGCGGAGCTTGGTTTTGAGCACATCGAAATAGGTCTGGTCCGGCTGGGTGATGACGCGGATGGGATGGGCGCTTTTGGCCACATGGATGGTGTCTTTGTGGTCGATGGCCATGCCCACCTGGCCGTCGAAGGTCACGACGATATCGGTTGAACGGGCGTCCAGGGCGATCCTGATGTCGACGGTATCCGGCAGGATCATGCAGCGGTTGGTCAGGGTAAACGGGCAGATGGGGGTGAGGATGATGCCCTGGACCCCGGGATGGATGATGGGACCGCCCGCAGCCAGGGAATAGGCCGTGGAGCCCGTGGGGGAAGCCACGATCAGGCCGTCGCTCTTGTATGTGGTCAGATTTTTACCGTTGACCCAGGTTTCAATGTTGGCCAGCCGGGCCAGGGCGCCCTTGTTGATCACCACCTCGTTTAAAACGATTTCATCGGCGATAATGCGGCCTTCCCGGATGATCCGGACTTGAAGACGGGCCCTTGCCTCGGTGGTAAACTGTTCGGCGATGATGCGCTGTGCCGCGGGAAAAAGGTTGTCCTCCAGGGTTTCCGCCAGAAAACCGATGTCGCCGAATTTAACGCCGATAATAGGGATATCCTGCCGTCCGATCCACCGGGCCGCGCTTAAAAACGTTCCATCTCCGCCTAAAACAATTACGCAAAACAGATCCGGCGGGGCCTCGCCTTCCTTGTTGATGGCGGCACGGCCGAGATTATCCGGTGAAAACGCTTGCTTGCGGATCACCGTCACCTGCCGGTCAGCCAGCCACGCGCCAAGTTCATCGGCTTTTTTAAGGGCGGTTTCATCCTGCTTGATATATAACGCGATCCGTTTTGACATGCCATATCCTTTTTCCGGTTTTTATCCAGCAGCCGCCCGCGCGGCAATCCGTCGCACGGCAATCTGTTTAAAATTGCCGGTCGGGCCGTACAAAAGTCCCGTGTCCGTTTTTATGCTTGAAAAACATTAAAAATCAATATAATAAAAGTCTTCACAGGCGCTTTTTGCTTGGAAACCAATGATTTTTCGGCGCTCCGGGCGCCGTTGCGGCGAGATTGTCACAACAGACCCTTTAACCCAAAAACACCGGCAAAATATGACACCTCAATATACCAGATACCGGATTTTTACAAAGGATTTATCATGACCGCGGCACGCGAGCAGTGGGGCAGCCGGTTGGGATTTATCATGGCCGCCGCCGGATCAGCCATCGGACTCGGTAATATCTGGCGGTTTCCCTATATGGCCTATGAAAACGGGGGCGGGGCGTTTCTGATTCCTTATTTTTTCGCCCTGCTCACCGCCGGCATCCCGATTTTGATTTTAGAATTCGGCCTGGGGCATAAAATGAAAGGATCGGCGCCCCTAAGTTTTGCCCGGCTGAACCGGAAATGGGAATGGATCGGCTGGTGGCAGATTGCCATCAGTTTCGTTATTTCCATCTATTATATCATCATTATCGCCTGGGCCTTCAACTATCTCTGGTTTGCCGTTTCCCGATCCTGGGGTACGGATACCATCGGTTTTTTCATCAACGATTTTCTGGGGCTGACCGAAAGCCCTTTAGACGGCGGCGGGATCCGCTGGGCCATCGTGGGCACCCTGGTGATCGCCTGGGTCGTCAATTTCGCGGTCCTTTACAGCGGCGTCAAAAAGGGGATCGAACTGGCCAACAAAATTTTCATGCCGGTGTTAATCATCGTGCTGCTGATTCTAATGGGCCGCAGCATTACCCTTCCGGGTGCGGCCGACGGCATCTCCCTGCTGTTTGCACCTGATTTTTCGCGAATTTTAGATGCCGATGTCTGGGTGGCGGCATATGGACAGATCTTTTTTTCGCTCAGCATCGCCTTCGGCATCATGATCGGGTATGCCAGTTATCTCCCCGATGAATCGGATATCGTCAACAACGCCTTTATGACCGGCTTTTTAAACTGCGGATTCAGCATGCTGGCCGGCATCACGGTATTCGGCATCATCGGTTTCATGATGCACCAGGCCGGCGGCGCGCTGCCGGAAAAACTCTCCGGCGTGTTTCTGGCCTTTGTTACTTTTCCCGAGGCCGTTAATCAGCTTCCCTTTCTGCAGGCCGCCGTTGGGATCCTGTTTTTTGTCTCCATTGTGTGCGCGGGCATGTCATCTGAAATATCCATCAGCGAAACGGTGATTTGCGGTCTTATGGACAAATTTTACCTGCCCCGGCAAAAAGCCGTCATTGGTTACTGCGTGATCGCCGGTCTGATCAGTCTGGTGTTCGCCACGGGCTCGGGGCTGCTCATCCTTGATATCGTCGATCATTTTATCAATAATTTCGGAATTGTATTTGCCGGCCTCCTGGAAGTGATCCTTATCGGATGGTTTTTTAAACTCAAGATTCTCCAGGATCATATCAACCCGATCTCGGATTTTTCCATCGGCCGATATTGGCGACTTTGCATCTTGATCATCACGCCCGTGGTCTTAGGGGCCATGGCCGTCCAGAAAATCCGGCTGGGGCTTACCACGCCTTATGGCGGCTACAGCACACCGGCAATCCTGATCCTGGGATGGGGAATAGCCCTGGCGGCGGCGGGCAGCGGCGTCATCCTGTCCAGAATTGCCTGGCGGATTCCGGTCGATATGGCGCAGGATCGCGGCACAAAAACAGGAAACTGAAACCGTTATATGCAGCGGCGCCATATAAAAAAATAAAAACCTTTTTAAAATTTAAAATCGGATTGAGGATGCAACCATGTCAACAGGGGTAATCATCATGATGGCCTTCGGACTGACCCTTACCTGGGGCGGAGCCGCTGTCTGTATTGCCATTGCCATACGAAGAAGGCGACTGTAGCCGCCAGACTAACGGTATAAAAATTCGTCCGGCAGTCGTATTTTCGGTTCTATAAGTTCTTCCGATTTTTATTTTTTACGGCTTTTTTATTGCCGCTGGCCCTTTATCGAAAACGTGATATCATGCACGGAAAAGTGTCTGAAACGCGGATTCATAAATCAAAAGGAGGTTTTTGATGGACACACAAGCCCTTATCGCCCTGCTCAACCGGGACCTGGCCGATGAGCACGCGGCCATTCTTAGATATCTGGCGCACAGCTACCTGGAAGGAGAGGACACGCCCCTGGGCGCGGGTCTGCTGTCGCGATGTCGTGAGGAAATGTGGCACATGCACTGGCTGGGGATGATTATCGGCCAGCTCGGGGGCGAGCCCGACATGACGCCGGCCCCCTATCCCTTTGATCCCACCAACCGCGACTCCATTTTTGCGTCTTATGTGGCCTATGAGGAGAAACTGATCCCCCACTACCTGGCCGAGGCCGACCAGGCGGATGATCCCCATATCCGCCGGGTGCTTCAGCGGGAAGCCTGGGAATCGGAAATGCACGCCAAAAAATTCGCCCGGACCCGAAAAAAATTGTCTCCGGAACTGGCCGCGGGCCTTCCCGGCGGGGAAAACGAGCTGCCGGCGGCCTTTCTGGAATCCCTCCAGCAGGCCGTGTCCCGCAAATATACCCAGATGCTCCAGACCATCCGGGATGCCTGGGTGTTGCAGAAAGACGGCATGATGGGCTGGCGCATCATGGATTTTTCCTTCACCAAGATGAAGCAGTTGGCCCATGTGGCCGAAGATGTGGCGGAAAACGGAATTACCCCGCGGTTTACCGCCGGTCCCCTGAATAAATCCGCCGCCATCGGCACGGCCCTTGCCCATCTGACCGAAAGCCTGGCCGCCACCCGGGACGGGCACATGGCCCTTCAAAACGACCCGGAAGCCCAAAAACATGCGGGCCTGCTTCTCAACCTGGACCTTTCCATCCGCCAGGAAGACTATGAAATCGCCGAAATCCAAGACTGGAAAAAATAAAAAGAAAAATGCCGCGCGCTTGACTTTACCGTGCGATTATTTTAGACAGATTTTCTGAACTTCGGGCATTCCCGTTGCAGTCGGCTGGCGAGGACGGCCGGCAAACCAATAGTCGGTTCGCTTGATGCGCGTGTTGCCGGCCGTGTCGGCTGATCCGCTGAATTTCTCAAACCCGGGCTACGCCCTCAGACAGTGAGAAATTCTTAACGCGGATCAACCGCCCCGTCTTTTTCGGCAACACGCGCAAAGCCGCTCACGGACCAATGGTTTACGGGCCTGGTAAATTTGGATTGACTCGAAGCTGTTTCAAAACCTCAGATGGAGTTTTGAAACAGCTTCTCGCGAAAAGGCTTCAGGGGGCGACTGCCCCGCAAACACATCATCGATATATTTTTAAAAATATTATAAAATTAAGGAGACGGCACAATGGCGCAACTGATTTCGGACCGGCGGGATGTGGATTTTGTCCTGCATGAGCAATTTGAAGTGGAAAAACTGGCCAAGCACGAAAAATTCGCGGAATTTAACCGTAAAACCGTGGATATGATCGTATCCGAAGCCCGGAACCTGGCCATCAAGGAAATCCTGCCCACCCAGAAAATCAGCGACAAGGGCGTCACGTTTGAAAATGGAACGGTACGGGTCCCCCAGGAATACCACCGGCTTTTCAAGCTTTACCGGGAAGGGGAATGGATGTCCATGATCGATGATCCCGAATGGGGCGGCCAGGGCATGCCCAAAATCGTCTCGCTGGCCGCGGACGAATATTTTTACGGGGCCAACTCATCTTTCATGCTGTATCACGGCCTGACCCACGGGGCCGCCAACCTGGTTGCCACCCTGGGATCGGACAAACAGAAAAAACTCTATCTTAAAAACCTCTATTCCGGTCAGTGGGCCGGCACCATGCTCCTGACCGAAGCCAATGCCGGCTCCGACGTGGGCGCCCTGGAATCCACGGCCACCCGGAACCCGGACGGCACCTTCACCATCACCGGCACCAAGATTTTTATTTCCGGCGGCGAGCACGACATGGTGGAAAACATCATCCATCCGGTTCTTGCCCGCATCGAAGGCGCACCCAAGGGCACGCCCGGCATTTCGCTGTTCCTGGTCCCCAAGTTCCGGGTCAACGACGACGGCAGCCTCGGCGAATTCAACGACGTGGTCTGCACCGGCATCGAAGAAAAAATGGGGCTTCACGGCAACTGCACCTGCACCCTTACCCTGGGCTCCAAGGGCAACTGCATCGGCACGCTCATCGGCGAGGAAAACAAGGGAATGCGGGCCATGTTCCTGATGATGAACGAAGCCCGGCAGCTCGTGGGTCTCCAGGGATTCGCCACGGCAACGGCCAGCTACATGCACGCCCTCAACTACGCCCGGGAACGCGTTCAGGGCAAACACATGCTGGCCGGCAAAGACCCGGACGCGCCGTCGGTGCCCATTATCCAGCAGCCGGACGTGCGTCGCCAGCTCATGATCATGAAGTCGTTTGTGGAAGGGATGCGCAGCCTGATCTATTTCGGCGGACTCTGCCACGACCAGGAACACCTGGCCCAAGACCCGGCGGAAAAAGAAGCCTGGGCCGATCTCACCGCCATCCTGACGCCCATCATCAAGGGATATATCACGGACCGGGCCTGGGAAGTCAACAGCCACGGGGTCCAGGTGTACGGCGGCTACGGCTATACCCAGGAATATCCGGTGGAGCAACTCCTGAGGGACTCACGGATTTTCATGATTTATGAAGGCACCAACGGCATCCAGGCCATGGATCTCATGGGCCGCAAGCTGGGGATGAAAAAGGGCAAACCGTTCATCGATTACCTGGAACGGATGCGCAAAACCGCTGAAGGGGCCAAGGGAAATACCGGCCTCAAGGAAATGGCCGCCCGGATGGAAACCGCGGTCAACCGGCTGGGCGATATCGCCATGCATCTGGCCAAAACCGCCGCCACGGACAATATCCTGAAGGCTTACGCTTATGCACATCCCTTCCTGGAAGTCACGGGCGATATTTCCTTTGCCTGGATGCTTCAG
>QZJS01000101.1 GCA_003597945.1 Desulfobacteraceae bacterium
TAAAGGAGATACAGATCCGGGGACATCGCCCGGCATACGCCCATGACCCTTACCACCGACCATCCATCAGACGCAAAACATGATATCCGGGAATTCGACCGGGACCGGCTGTTCCAATGGTGCCGGGACCGGGACATGGCGCCGTACCGCGCCGGGCAGATCCTGAAATGGATCTATTCACGCGGGGCAGGGTCCTTTGACGAAATGACCGATATCGCCAAAGCCGCCCGCCGGATGCTGGCGGATCATTTCGTGTTTTCCGATTTTCCCGTTGCGCGGATGGAAACATCCGCGGACGGTTCCCGGAAATACCTGTTTCGCCTCAAAGACGGCCTGGGCGTTGAAAGCGTGCTGATCCCGGAAAAAGACCACCACACCCTCTGTATCTCCACCCAGGTGGGCTGCGCCATGGGATGTCGATTCTGCATGACGGCGGCCTCGGGTCTGATCCGGAATCTGACGGCCGGGGAGATCCTCGGCCAGGTCCTGGCCGCGCGCCGGGAAGTCACCGAAGACAAACGCCTGACCAATATCGTGCTCATGGGCATGGGAGAGCCCCTTGCCAACTATGAGGCGGTCATCCACGCCGTGCGCGTCATGACCGACATCGAAACCGGCCTCGGGCTTTCCACCCGCCGGGTCACCCTGTCCACGGCCGGGCTCGTTCCAAGGTTCGCGGATCTGGGCAAAGACACCAGAATCCGGCTGGCGGTATCCTTAAACGCCGCCGACAACGCCACCCGCGACGAGCTCATGCCGATCAACCGCACCTACCCGCTGGAAGCGCTCATCGACGCCTGCGCCCGTTATCCCCTGGCCCAAAGAGACAAGATCACCTTTGAATATATCCTGATCAAAGACGTCAACGATTCCGTCGACGCGGCCCGCCGCCTGTCGCGGCTCCTGCACCCGGTCAAGGCCAAAATCAACCTGATCCCCTTTAACGAACACCCGGCCAGCAATTTCCGGCGACCCGACCCGACCGTGATCGCCGCCTTCCAGGAAGCCCTTGCCGCCAAAAATTATACCGCCATCATCCGCCACAGCAAGGGCAGCGATATTTCAGCCGCCTGCGGGCAGCTTTCCGCCGCAAATCAAGGGATCAGGGAATCAGAAGGTCTTTGACAGCCGAATGATGGAGGGCCTTGACCCGGATTGTTTCTGTTATATCCGGCCGGTTTACCCGCACTTCTACCCATCCGTCCGCCGGAACTTTGCTGTATCCCGCCACGATTTCAGCAGCCCGGACAAACTTTTCGGGAGAGCAGCCGCCGGGGATAACGGCGACCGGGCCGGGGACGCCTTCGGTTTTGAGCATAAAATCAATGCCCGGCCGGTAGCAGAAGAGGATCTGTTCGTTGTCAACCCGGTTGCGGCCGATGATAACGCGGGTCTCGGGGTCGAGCCGCATATGGCGGCCGTGTTTGAGAAGTTCAAATTCCTCCCTGGCCCAGGTCTCCTGATGGGCGAACAGATCCTTCAGTCGCAGGGAAAAAGCTTTGTCGGCCAACAAACATCCGCCGGCCGGAGACGGATAATCGCGCAGCCCGAATGTTTCCGCCAGTTGCATCTGAGGTTTGCGGGAGCGGCCGGATATATCGCCAAGCCGGCTCCGATCCACCAGGCCGCGCTTTTCCATTTCGGTTTCCGGCAGCAGGCGGGCGCTTAAAGGCCGCAGAATCAGGCCGTCGTATCCGGAGCGTTTTTCCACGTAGCGCAGGGATTGCCGGGTCTGGGACATGGGCCGCTGGCCCACGACTTCACCGGAAAACAGAAAATCCGCGCCCACGGAAGCCATGTTTTCGCCGGCAATGCGAAACATCAAAGCGTGGCAGTCCATGCAGGGATTCATATGTTTGCCGTATCCGCAGGGCGGATTTTTCAGCATGGGTAGATAGCGCTCCGTGATATCCATCACCAGCAGCGGGATGCCGGTGGCCTCGGCGGCCCGGCGCGCCTTTTCCGCGGTAAAAAACGGCGTTTCAAATGAAATCCAGGAAACATCGACCCCCTGATTCCGGAGCACCAGGGCCGAAAGGATGCTGTCAAGCCCGCCCGAGCAGAGCCCCAGTCCTTTTGCTTTATTTATGCGTTCATTCATGCTATGAACTGGCGCGCCTTTTATTGATTCAATGTTATGGAAAAATCCATGAAAAACAGTAAAACATACAGACCCCCCGCTTCGACAAACGCCGCGGCCGGCGGGGAATACCGCCGGGTCCTGCAAATCCGCAAGATACTAAGGGCCGCTTATCCGGATGTCAAGACCCAGTTGCGCCACGAAAATCCCTTTCAGCTCCTGGTGGCCACTATCCTGTCGGCCCAGTGCACGGACCGCCAGGTCAACGCCGTGACACCCGGCCTGTTCAAGCGGCTGAAAACCCCAAGGGATTTTGCCGATGTTCCCGTTGCCGAACTGGAACGGCTCATCCATTCCACCGGCTTTTTTCACAACAAGGCTAAAAACCTGAAGCAATGCGCACGGGCGCTTATTGCGCAATTTGACGGCGTGGTGCCGGACACCCGCGACGACCTGGTGAAGCTGCCCGGCGTGGGCCGCAAAACCGCCAACGTGGTGCTGGGCGCGGCCTTCGGCAAGCCGGGAATCGTTGTGGATACCCATGTGGCACGAATATCCGGACGCCTGGGCCTGACCGCCCACAAAGACCCAGTCAGAATCGAATTTGACCTCATGGAGCGGATTCCCAAAAAGGATTGGAACGATTTTTCCCTCTGGCTGATCTATCTGGGCCGCTCCCTGTGCATGGCCCGGAAGCCCGACTGTCCGGCCTGTTTTCTGCGGCACTTATGCCCGTATCCGGAAAAAACCGGCGGACCCGTGGACGGACCGGTGCGCCTATAACGGCGGCGGGATCTGCGATGTGACTGAAAGGGAGATTTTTGCTTAACCGCCGATACCATAAGCACCGGCTTTCGGCGTCCGGGGGCTCAACCCCGTTTTTCCTTTTTTAACACCTCATAAGCTTCCTGAATTTCAACGAATTTTTGTTGGGCCAGGGCTTGGAATTCCTCGCCGAGATGGGAAACCTTGTCCGGATGGAATTTCTGGGCCGCTTCCCGGTATGCCGCGTGGATTTCTTCCGCGGACGCACCGGGTTCTACTCCCAGGACCGCGTATGGGTCCAACATCGAGTCCCCCTGGGCCGCATCATGGTTGCGTTGATATTGCGCGCGGTCGCCGGCGCCCCCATTGCCGGAACCGCCCACCGGGCGGCCTTTCCCCAGCAGTCGCTCAAGCCAGGACATAAAACCGGGCAACCGGCCGTAGCGCAGATAGAAAATCGTTAAAAAGGCCAGAAAAATATCATCCAGCCGGCCGATGTAAGGGAGCAGATCGGGGATCAGGTCGATGGGGCTGACGATATAGAGCAGCACCAGGATCAGGACCAGTATGAGCCAGAAGGAATTCATGACGGACAGTGCATGTTGTTTGTGCTTATGAACGCAAGGTGGCGGTCAGGCGCAGCGGGTTTCGCAGCAGATCCAGGGCGTCGATGATGGACGTGCAGACCACGTCGGACGCCAGCAGGGTTTCGGCGGCGATGCCTTCGACCAGCATCACCGCGATCCCAAGGGCCGATGCCTTGAGCATGAGCTGGTCGTTGCGGCCGTTGCCGATGCTTACCGTGCGCTCGGCCCCCAGGGAAACCACGTAGTCGCGCTTGCGGTTGTGCTGGTCATCGTCCGGCAGCAGGCTGAGTTTGCAGGGCACGCCCTCCAGACCGAACGCGGCTTTGCCGAAAGTGTCGGCGGTGAGCACGTGAAGGGTTAACTCCTCAGACAGCGCGGTCAGGGCCTCACACACGCCGTCCACCAACCGCCCGTCCACAGCCAGCGTGCCGTTGTAATCCATGACCAGATGCTCCAAATGTAGCCGGCCGTATCCGGGAATTGTTATTTCCATGTGCATCTAAGGTAAAATAGGGTTACCGAATCTTTTTCCGCAATAAGCCGTCATGCAAGAGAGAAAGGCTGATTTGGAAAAGTACGTCCCTGATCAGAACCCGCCCAACGGCCGGGTGAACGTATATACTGCCGGTTCGGCAATCATGTATCCAAAGGCTTGATCAACGTTTTTCCCAAGGGCGGAAAACGGCAGGGACGCGACAAAGGAAACAGCCCCTATCATCAGAGACGCAAAGCCGAGGGGTCTTGCCACAAGAAAATCGGCGACCATGAGCGGCCCGTTGTTTTCCGGGGGATAGGATTTCATTTTGGCGAAAGCGGAGGATCCGAGCGGCATCATCACAAACGCCGCGACGATTAACAATACGATCCATTTCCTTGACCCGATCATGCGCACCTCCTGAAACTCAAAGATGGGTTGACGGTTTGACCGCAAGCTTTTATAACCAGCTTCGGAAAAACATGACGATTTTTCCATACGAAATAATCATGTATCAATCATACATCAGTTTGAAAATACGGATTTATGGTCCAACTGTCAAGCATCATTGATTGATGGTATTATAAAAATCGAATGGCTTGCATCAAGAAACTTTCGGAGCGCTTGTTTCCCAAAAGCCGCGCTCATGCCAGGAATTTAACTTTTTATAACCATATCAAGAAGTAAAGACGGCAAAGATTGCCGGAAACAACTTCAGCGCACACCGGATTGCGGAAAGGATGATCAATGCGCATCGAAAGCATCAAATCCCTCATGGGGGTGGCCCGGGGAAGGGAGCCGGCGGATCTGGCCGTTGTCAACGCCGTGCTTTTTAATGTCTTTACCACGGAAATCATCCCGGAAACCACCATCTGCGTCAAAGACGGGCGCATCGCTTTTGTGGGGAAAAATCCCGGCGGGGCCATCGGCGAGACGACCGAGGTCATCGACGCGGCCGGCCGGACCGTGATTCCGGGTTTGATCGACGCCCATACCCATATCGCCTGGCTGTTCGCACCGGGACCGTTTCTGGATGTAGCTATTTCCGGCGGAACCACCACCATTGTCACGGAAATCTACGAACCCTATTTCGTGGCCGGATACGCGGCCACTTTGGAACTCCTGGAATCCATGACCGACCAGCCGGTAAAGATCTATACGGTGGCCCCGGCCATGGTGTCGGCTAGCAGAAGAAGCCGGGGCATCGCGCCGAAAGATCTGGAGAGGCTCCTTGCCAGAGATGATGTCCTCGGCCTGGGGGAATCCTACTGGCAGGGGGTCTTGCAGGACCCGGACGCCTATCTGCCGGCGTTTGTCCAGACCCTGGCGGCCCGCAAAACCATTGAAGGGCATTCCGCCGGGGCCAATGAAAAAAATCTCAACGCTTATGCGGCCGCGGGCATCTCATCCTGCCATGAACCCATCCAGGCATCTGAAGTGCTCGACCGGCTGCGCCTGGGCATGCATGTCATGATCCGGGAAGGCAGCGTCCGGCGGGAACTGGAGGCGGTCTCCAAAATCGTCGAAGCCGGCGTCGACCTGCGGCGGGCCGTGCTGGTGTCCGACGGCATTTCCCCCGAGGCGGTCACGGCAGACGGCTACATGGAATTTATCGTGCAAAAGGCCATCAAATTAGGCTTTGCGCCGGCTGACGCCATCCGCATGGCCACCCTTAACGCGGCCGAGCATTTCGGCCTTGACGGGCTCATCGGCGCCATTGCGCCGGGCCGCATGGCCGACATGGTGATCATCCCGGATCTTGCCGTCATCCGGCCGGAAATCGTCATCAGCAATGGCCGGGTGATCGCGGAAAACGGCAAAACCCTGGCCCCGGCCCGACATCATCGGTTTTCAGAGGCCTGCCGGCAAACCATCCGGCTTCCGGAAGCCCTGTCACCCGATGCCTTTGCCGTCCGGGCCCCCGGCGACGGCGCAACGGCGGATGTCAATCTCATCGAACTGATCACGGAACTGGTGACCCGTAAGCGGGAGTGCCGGCTTCCCGTAATCAACGGGAACATCGTGGCGGATTCAGGAAACGATATCTGCAAGATCGCGGCCATTGACCGGGCCGTAACGCCGGGGGAGATGTTTTGCGGATTCATCAAGGGATACGGGCTCAAATCCGGGGCCGTTGCCACCAGCGCGGCGTGGGATTCGGCCGATATCATCGTGATCGGGACAGATGATGCGGACATGGCCCTGGCGGTCAACCGGATTCGCGAATTGCAGGGCGGCATCGTGGCAGCGGAAAACAATGAAATCCGGGCCGAGCTGCCGCTGCCGATCTTCGGCGTGATTTCGGATGCGCCCGCGGACGTCATCGCCGGACAAACCCGTCATATGGGACAGGTCTTAAAAAACATGGGCGTGGCCCTGTCCGATCCCCTGCTCACCCTGGGAACCCTGACCACCGCGGCCATTCCGTTTTTTCGGATCTGCGAAGAAGGACTCTATGATTTCAAATCCGGCGCGACCATGGGCCTGATCGCCGGGAAATAGCTACTTGATCAGTTCAACATCCGTCATATACGGAAAATGATCCGACGGGAAGGCGTCGTTGACATGATCCCGGATGATCCGGGCCTCACGCACCCGAAAGTTTGCATCCACAAGAATCCAGTCCAGCCGGTTCTTCTGGGGAATGCCGGTAAACCCATGATGGGTGAAGCTGTTATCGCCGTCGCCGCCGCCGGCCAGCTCCCAGGTGTCGTGAAGATCGGTTTTCGGTGACGTCAGGATGTCATGGACCCGGGAGTCCGGCGAATCATTGAAATCCCCCATGAGAATAACCGGATGCGGCTGCCGGTTGGCCCACTGGGAAATAATTTCAGCCTGCCGATAACGGGCCTCCGCGCCCATATGATCCAGATGGGTGACAGCGGCGATCATTTTCCGGGAAGACCCCTCGATCCGAACATCGGCGAAACTGATCATCCGGGGAAAGGCGCTGTCCCAGGACTTGCTCAGATGCACCTCCGGAGTTTCCGAAAGCCAGAATTCCCTTCCGCCTTCAATGGCGATATCGCCTTTTTTGAAAAACAGGGTGGGACACTGGATATGCTTATCCGGCAGACGGCCGGGCATCACCGCCTGATAATCCGGCAGTTGTTCCAAAAGATAGGTCAACTGGGACCATTTCCCCTCCTGGGTGCCGACAACAGCGGGCTGATAGCGGCGGATGACATCCACCACCAATTCCCGCCGCCGATCCCAGGCATGGGGGCCGTCGGTCTCATTTTCAAACCTGAGATTAAAGGTCATAACACGCATCAATGGGCTCATCTCCTGAAAGCAGTTTGTTGTTGCCGGATTTGCCGCCCACCTTTTCAGATTTTTCCGTTTTTGGCAAGGGTAAAGCCGGGATAAATGACTTTGGCTCGGCGGCATATGAATCCTGGAGTTCACTGGAAACCGTGGAATTACTTGTTTTACAAAATAACTTGACCGTCAATTTATGGTATGATATATGGTACCACATGAACATTGTTTTGGATACAAACGTTATTTTCACGGGTTTAAGATCTCGGAAAGGGGCTTCTTTTCGTCTGCTCTCACTTTTGCCGAGTAAAAAATTTTCAATTGTAATATCAGTTCCTTTAATTATTGAATATGAATCCGTACTTATGAGGGGGCAAATGCCGGCTTCCATATCTGAAAAAGATATCGGTGATGTTATCGACTTCCTCTGCCATATTGGAAGCAAGCAAGATATTTTTTTTCTTTGGCGACCCTGTTTGCCCGATCCATCAGATGATCTTGTTTTGGAAGTCGCGGTAGCTGGAGATTGCGATGCGATTATCACTTATAATAAGAAACATTTCAAACATGCCATGAAATTCGGATTAAACATTTACGATCCGAAGGAATTTCTGATTAAAATAGGAGTATTGAAATGAGCACTTTAAGTTTACGAATCCCGCGCTCGCTTCACGAACAAATCAGGCATCTTGCTAAAAGGGAAGGTATTTCCATCAATCAGTTTGTTGCTTCAGCAGCAGCCGAGAAAATGACCGCTCTATTGACTGAAGAATATATTGAAGCAAGAGCAAAAAAGGGATGTGTAAAAAAATTTGAGAAAGTACTTAAAAAGGTGCCGGATTCAGAGCCAGAGCATTATGACAAAATATAATTAATTTGCAGAACCAAGGCATTCAGCGGACCGCCAAAAGCAGTGGCTGCTGATGCCGACTGTTCCCGGCGATCCGCGCCGCGATTGGGCAGTTGGAATGAGTACCCTTAAGGCAACGCACGTTAATCTACCACAGCCTATCCCTCTGTGCGGTCGCCAACAAGAGGCTCTGGCACATGACTCGGGATCAGCGTGGTCTCGGACTTCATGGCGTAAAGGAAAAGCAAATGAATTTTCCAGAACTGACCCACTTGTATAAATATTACGCCTATAACCACTATTCCCTTTCCGTGCTTGCCAAAAGAAAGATCTGGTTTTCCAAACCAGCTTCATTTAATGACCCATTCGATCTCGACATCGATTTTGTCGACCGAGTTACTCTGGAAAATTTTCTCTATATGATCAAAGAACTTAGGAAACAACCCAGCATTTCTACGGAAATGCTTGCTGCCTTAGATGTTAAGGAGGTCTCGGCACGTAACAACCCTGATCTGCATGCATTCTACGAAAGTTGGCGGGTAGCGAACCGGAAATTCTCTGAAGACAGGAAGGACTTCGGTGTATTCTGCCTGACTGAACGCAACGATCATGTTCTGATGTGGTCCCATTACGCTGACAACCACAAAGGATTTTGCATTGAATTTATCCGCAGTCCTCACAATCAACTGGGGGACATTGAGATGACGTGCCCAGTGAGGTACAGGTGTGACTATCCTCGTCCTGTTCCCTTTAGCGAGGAACGCAGGCGCACATTATTTGATGATGTATTCCTAACCAAAGCCAAAGATTGGGAATATGAGCGGGAATGGAGGTTGGTGAACGAAGAAGGAGACATTGAATTGCCAATTCCTGGCGACATCTCCTCCGTGATTTTTGGCCTCAGAATGCCCGAACCGCATAGGGAAACAATCCGACATATTTTATCTGATCTGCCGAACATTACATATCGTGAGGCGAAAAGAGTCGCCGGCAGATTTGCACTGCAAATCAGTGACATATGAACCAATGCAGCACAGATGAGTTAGCCACTAAGATGACGCACCTATCCCAACTTTGGCATGCACCGGACATGCAACCACGCGGGAAGCATTTGGTGGCGCTGTCTACAAGCTCACTGGCCAAGGGGTTGCGGTCCGGTGATGCCGCTGTTATGCCGTATCGGAGCAAACCTAATGGATCAACCGGATAAAAATCAGCCGGAAACCGGGCCGTATCGTATCGTTTTGCCGGAATGGATCAGTTGCGCGCCTTTTGAGCGGCTGTTGGGGATGGATATTGTGGAGGCTAAAGACGGCCGGGCTATTCTTTCCATGCCGTTTCGGTATGAATTCGCCCAGGGCGCGGGCCTGATGCACGGCGGGGTACTGGTCAGCCTGGCCGACACCGCCGTGGTCATGGCCATCAAGAGCATGGTGCCGGAAAACACCCATTTTGCCACCATCCGCCTGGAATCGGAGTTTCTCCATCCGGTGCGTCAGGGGATCGTCACGGCAAAGGCTACGGCCAAGCGCGACGGCGACCGAACCATCGACGGCGAGGCCACAGTCGTTGATGACGCCGGGCGCGCGGTGCTATCTTTCCGCTCGACGTTTAAAATCGCCCGGGAGTCGCAAATTCGCGGAAATTCCGAATAAAACACGCTTGACCGCGCTGTAAAAGTCTTTGTATGGCACTGTAAACCTTGATCTTGAAGAAAAATAAGAAGTTGAGAGGATTCTCATGGAATGTAAAAAAGACGCGAATCTCGCCGGCTGTAACTGCACCTATGATCCCTGCACCCGAAAGGGGATCTGCTGCGAGTGCCTGGCTTATCATCTGAAAAGCCGTTGTTTGCCGGCCTGCTGCTTTCCCGCCGACGCCGAGGCCACCTATGACCGCTCATTTGATCATTTCGCCCGGCTGGTCCAGGCCCGGCGGGCATGATGAATCGGATCTGAAATGAAAAGCTATGTATGCGCTATAGACCTTGGCACAACAGCGATAAAAGCCGCTCTTGTGGATAAGCACGGCAGGATAATTGCTTTAACCAGCCATCCCTCTCCCCGTGTTAGCCCCGGAGATGGGAGCTTCAACCCGGATGCTTATTTTCGCCGAGTCTGTAAAACTTTGCGCGGGCTTCTTGCCGGTATGTCGGGGCATGCTTTTCGTGTTGAAGCTGTTTCCATTTCATCTCAACGGTCAACAACCCTGCTCCTTGACAGCCGATCAAGGCCTGTAAGCCCGGCCCTTTCCTGGCAGGGCATAGATTGTGCCGCCGCAGCGAATATTTTTTACTGCAAATTCGGTACAGAACGTTTTCAGAAAATAACCGGCCTCCCTCCGAGCCCGATATACTCCGCGGCTAAAATAGCTCATTTAGCCACCTGCCCGGACAGGCTCTCGAAAGCTGTCCGGATAGTAACACTTCATGATTGGATACTTACCTGTCTTGGCGTGCCGGAACTCCTGACTGATCACTCCAACGCCTCAGCTACAGGCCTTTATGATATCCGCCGTCGGGTATGGTCCAACGATATCATTAATTCGCTTGGCCTGGATGCCAAAATGATGCCGGAGATCGTTCCCGCAGGGACACCTGCCGGAAGGGTGAGCGCAGAAACAGCTAAACAAACCGGACTGCCGGAGGGGACCCCCATTATTACAGGAGCGGGCGATCAGCAATGCGCTGCGATGGGAGCAGGCGGAATGGAAGGGGACTGTATACTGAGTTCAGGAACTTCCGCGGCATTGATGCTCCCTCTTTCCAAAAGGCCTTCACGTTCTCCCAGAGGATTTCTTCTGCTGGCTCACGCGCCTCATAAACAATATATGCTGGAAGGATTCATGAGTACCTTCGGAAGCTGTGTTGTCTGGGCGGCAAAAAGCCTCAAGGTACGCGGCGCTGTCGGTCTTGAAAAACTTGCGTTGATTTCAACACCGGACAGTAAAATTATTTTTCTGCCCTTTCTCGCCGGATCAGGAAGCCCTGACCATAATCCCTCCGCCAGGGGGATTTTTGCGGGACTTGATCTCACGGCATCAGTATCCGGACTCGCCAGAGCCGTATTTACGGGCCTTGCCTGCGAGACCAACCGTATTATGGATTCTCTTAGAAAAAACGTGCCGGTCAAACGGCTGATTATCGTAGGAGGAGGCGCAGGCAGCTCCCTTTTCCCTGAACTTGTGGCAGACCTTTCGGGATTGTCCGTTATTATTCCTGAAAAAACTGAAACAGCCCTCCTTGGCGCAGCAGCCCTCGCCTGGGCCGGTATTCACAATAAAGATATAGAGGCTATACTCAGAAAAAACGTTTATGAAACATCGAGAAATATTATCCCCTCAAATGACACCCGTAACATTAAAGCCCTGTATTCTGAATATCTTAAAACTCTATCAGCACTGTATCCCCCGTCAGAAAGGAAAATAATATGACAGGAGCCGGTGATATGAAAATTTCATATCTGGATATGGATAAAATCCGTATAGAAGCCATGGAATTTGCCGGAGTAGGCATCTTCTGTTACCGGAAAGACGGCACAGTGGTTTTCATGGATCGGGTCAGTCTGCAGCTTCTGGATCTGGAAACCCGGTTCCCGGATCCCTCTGATGTGGTAGGCCTGGATATAAGTACCCTCTTCGTTCGAATTGAGCCGCAAGGATCTCTGCGCCGGACTGTTATGGAAAAGGGTAAGGCGCGCGATTTCGAGCTGCATTATAAAACCCTTACCGGCATTGAAAGGTGGGTACACCACAATTCCTATCAGGTGCTGAATCCGGATACAGGGGATATATTAATCCTGGTTCTTACAAAGGATATTACTGAAATAAAACTGGCCCAATTTAAGGAGAAGAAACAGGAGGAGCGCGCCCTCCAGGCCCGTAAATTGGAGAGTCTTGGCGTACTGGCTGGCGGCATTGCTCACGATTTCAATAATTTGCTGGCAGCCATTATGGGAAATACCGAACTGGCTAAGCTCAAATCCGGTGATAATGAGGCAGCTTCCCATCATCTTTCCCAGGTGGTTGATGCAGCGACACAGGCTGCCGACCTGTGTCAGCAGCTTCTTGCCTATGCGGGACTCAGCAGGCTTGAAATAAGGCCTTTGGATCTGAATCTGGCAATCAGGGAATGTCTGGCTCTGGCCCGGCTCTCAGTGTCCAAAAGATCCACCATAGACATTGATCTGTGCGAAGGAGTGCTGCCGGCCCTGGGAGACATTTCCTCAGTACGTCAAATTCTGCTTAATTTGCTTACTAATGCCTCGGAATCCATGGGAGATGGCGCAGGCTCGATACGTATATCATCAGGCAGCAATGACTTTGACTCTGAGCGTCTTTCAAAAATGTACGGCGGCGAAAAACTAAGTAAAGGCCGTTACGCTTTTCTGATAGTAGAAGATGACGGCCCGGGAATGGATGCGGCTACAGCGGCAAGGATATTCGAGCCCTTCTTTACCACAAAATTTACCGGACGGGGGCTGGGGCTTGCCTCGGTGATGGGTTTTATAAAAAGGCTGGGAGGCGCAATTGAGCTTGAGACTTCACCTGGCCATGGCACCCGATTCACTATACTGCTTCCCTGTCCCGACACCCTTTGCGTCTGCGAACCGGAGCCTGAAGTTGAAAACATAAACACAAAAGAAATGGGCGTAGTCCTCGTTGCTGACGATGAACTTCTTGTGCGAGATACGCTTTCATCCATTCTCGCTGCAATGGGTTACAAGGTGCTTAAAGCCGCGGACGGGAAAGAGGCAGTGGAGATTTTCAAAAGAGAAAAGGAATCTATACGGATATCCTTCCTGGATGTTACAATGCCAAGGCTTGACGGAGTAAAGGCCGCGGCTATGATTCGCGAAACAGATCCCCGCGCGCCTGTACTCTTTATAAGCGGATATGATGCAGTGGGAGTTGCTGACGGGCTCAAAGGCGACGGTCCTGCGGGCTTTTTAAAAAAACCTTTTCGTATGTCTGACCTGAGCGCGGCAGTAACACGACTGATGGGAAAGAACGATTGGCAATGACCGCCTTAATGAAGCCGGTTCAAAATCATCAAAAACGGCGCTGATATGAAATGAATAACTTTATCGCTTTTAAAGCCACAAAAACTCATAACCTGAGGTCAAGAACCTGAAATTAGAGTAAGATGAACATGCGCAATCCATTCATAGCCGATCTGACCACCCACGTTATCGCTGATCCGGCCGCCGGAATTTCCGAGGAAACGGCCCTGAGGCTGGCGGCGCTGCCGGATACGGACCTTCCGGATCTTATCGCGGGCGCCCATGCCGTGACGGCGGCCTGCGCTTCCGGTGATTTTTTCACCTGCACCATCATCAACGCCAAATCCGGGCGCTGCTCCCAGGATTGCGCGTTCTGCGCCCAGTCCGCCCGGCATGACACCGGCGTGGCGACCTACCCGCTTTTGAGCAAAGCCGAAATGGTGGCCAGAGCCCTTGAGATGGACCGCGTCAACGCCACCCATTTTTCCATGGTCACCAGCGGACCGCGCCTCAATGACGATGAAATCGATATCATCGCCGACGCGGCCGCCGATATCCGGGCAAAAACAACGCTTTCGGTCTGCTGCTCCCTGGGGATGATCACGGCTCGGCAGGCGGAAAAACTCCACGACAGCGGGGTCACCCGATATCATCACAACCTGGAGACGGCCCGGAGCTTTTTCCCGGAAATCTGCACCACCCATGACTACGATGAAGATATCGAGACGCTCAAGACGGCCGCGGCCGCCGGGCTCAGCGCATGCTCCGGCGGGATCATGGGCCTGGGCGAATCCTGGCCCCAGCGGGTGGAACTGGCTTTTACCCTCAAATCCCTGAATGTCCCGAGGGTCCCCATCAATTTCCTCAATCCCATACCCGGCACGAGATTGGCCAACCGGCCGCTGCTTTCTCCCCTGGATGCCCTCAAATCCATCGCCCTGTTCCGTTTCATCCTTCCCGCGGCCGATATCACCATCTGCGGCGGCCGAGAGCCGACCCTGAAGGATTTTCAGTCGTGGGTGTTTCCGGCCGGCGCCAACGGCCTGATGATCGGCAACTACCTGACCACCCGGGGCCGGGATCTGGCCGCGGACCTGGAGATGATCCTATCGTGGCGGGGCTTGCGGGGACAATAATCTTTATTGGGACCCACTGAAACTTTGCTGCTATGGCCTCATAGCGTTATGCGGTATGGGGTGATTAAAGCCATTCCTTTGAATCAGGCGTTATGCGCGAAGGTCCTGCGATACTGCATATCAAAAAATTCTGAATAAACACTTACCCTACCTATTGCGATATATCGAAAGTAAACCTTGAAATAATCTAAGTACGACGGCGCCCGAAGAAGCGACATTGATCGGCCTTATGCCTATCTTAACGTTTACGTAAACGATAACTATCTGATTAATTTCATTTTTTCTAATTTTTTTCTTGATCTTGTCAAATTAACATAATATGTAACGATCCAACCATGCAAACCTCACAGTCGCTCAAAAAAATGAAAACCAGAATCAAATGCCAACCTTAAATCTCCAAAAGCCATGAGCAGCCTCTGCTCTATTTTATATAAATAATTAAAATAATATTAAAAATTGTATTAAATGCAAACAAGGTCTAAGCGTACGATTCTTTAAGTTTCTTCATGAATTAGTAATAATTATAATTCCAGGGGGCTATGATGAAAAAATGGATCGAAGCAATATGCCTGATTCTCGCGTTTTTACTGGCGCTCACAGGTTCTGTTTCCGCGAGCAATATCTTCGGCCCGGAAACCTATTATCGCACCAAAGGCGCCCCCGATGTCTATACCGACCATTTCCATTCATTGGCCGAAGAAGCACTTTTACGTATTTCTAACGGCAGCCAGGATGGTAAGAACCGGGTTACAAGTGCTTACGTGTATCTAAATGGGAAACTCCTCGTAAAACCTTCTGATTTTAAAAAAAAGAAATACCTCCTTATTGAAAAAACAGTTCCCTTGACCGCGGAAAATGAAATCCGGGTCAAACTGAAGAGCGCACCAGGATCCTTTGTGACCGTTGAAATTTTCCGTCCGGAACTGTCAGTCCATATCAATTGCATACCCGACATCATTTACGCCGGCCAGGACGCCGTATTGAGCTGGACGTCGAGCCATGCGGAAAGCGTATATATCGACAATGGCATCGGATATGTGGACTTCAACGGATCATTGACCGTCTCTCCCGATACCACCACGACCTATACCATCACCGCCGCCGGTCCCGAAGGCAGCGCCACCGATCAGGCCACCCTCCAGGTGTCGGACCCGCCGGCGCCGGCGGCGCAAATAACCGCGACGCCTTCCATTATCACTTACGGCCAGAGTGCCGAACTTTCATGGTACAGTGAACATGCTGATGATTGCAGCATCGCACCGGACATCGGACCGGTCGCCCCGGCCGGCGCCAGAACCGTTTTCCCGGAGCAGACTACCACATACACCCTTACCGCCGCCGGAGCGGCGGGGGTCGCGACCGCTCAGGCGACGGTGACAGTCGCCATACCGCAGCTGGTCAGGGTAACCCTCGATTCTTCAAAAACCATGGTTTCAGCCGGAGAATCCGCAACCCTGGAATGGACGTCCACAAACGCGAATTTCTGTGAAATCACGCCGGGCATCGGCCCTGTGGCGCCCAATGGTTCTTTAACCGTATCTCCTGATCAAACAACAACCTATAAAATAACCGCATCCGGCGCCGGGGAAACCGCATCAGCGAGCGTCACCATTACCCTGGTAGCGATTCCCCAGGTTTCGTTTAACGCTTCTTCCACGATGATCCAGCCAGGCGAGGCAGTAACGCTTTCCTGGCAGACAACCAATGCGGGTCTTGTCTATATCGACCAGGGGATCGGCGTGGTCTCCACCGACGGAATCATTACTCAGACACCTGATCGAACCACAATGTACACACTTACCGCCATCGGCGACACCGGCAACGCCAGTGCGTCCGTGCGGGTCAGGGTGGCGGGCACTCCCGAAGCGCCGCCGGAATTTTCATTCGGCGATATATACAAAGACCTGATTCCCGAAGACGCCACCTTGCTGTCTTATGATCCGAAACGATTTGCCGTTATCACGGGTATTGTAAACGATATGGACGGCAATCCCCTTTCCGATGTGGAAATCGGCATTCTGTCCCACCCGGAATACGGAATTGCGGCCACCGATGACGCCGGAAGGTTTTCCATCCCGGTGGACGGCGGCGGAACCGTCACGGTGACATATTCCAAGCAGGGTTTCATTTCCGCCCACCGGAAAGTGAATACTCCCTGGAGCGATATTGCCGTTGCCGAAACCGTTGTCATGATCCGGCAGGATCCCAGGGCGACCTATGTTCATTTTGACGGTGATCCCGACACAATCATCACCCACCTCGGCACCGAGGTCTCCGACGACCGGGGGACCCGTTCATGTACGGTGGTTTTCACCGGCGACAACAGGGCCTATTTCGAAAATAGCCAAGGTGAAGACGTGGGTCAACTCAAAGCACTTGCCGTCCGAACCTCTGAGTTTACAACGGAGGAGTCCATGCCGGCAGTCTTGCCGCCCACTACCGCCTTTACATATTGCGTCGACATGACCGTGGATGGGGCAAGCCAGGTGCGATTTGAAAAGCCGGTTACCATGTTTGTGGACAATTTCCTGGGATTTCCGGTCGGCGATGGTGTGCCGGTGGGATATTATGACATGGAACGGGGGGTTTGGGTCCCGGAACCGGACGGCGTGGTGGTGAGGCTCCTGGATATCAACAGGGACGGAAAAGTGGACGCCCTGGATGCCACGGGCGATAACCAACCCACCGACTTAAACGGCAACGGGTCTTTTTCCGATGAGGTCGCCGGACTGACCCATTCCTCCAGGTTCGCAGATGGAAAAACTTTCTGGATGGTGAAGACGTCTCATTTTACGCCTCGTGATTGCAATTGGCCCCCGCCTCCCACCCCGCTCCCGCCTCCTCCACCGCCTCCGCCGCCGCCACCACCACCTTATCCGGATGATAAAGACGCGGTTCGATGCGCCAATTCCTATATTAAAGATAAAAGCCGTATCGTTCACAAGGATATTCCCATTCCCGGGACAGGCATGACCCTGCATTATGCGAGTAACCGCGTTAAGGGCTATCAGACAGTTATAACCGTCCCGGTTACCGGCAGTGAGGCCATAGATCCAGACATACAGACTTTTACTGTTTCGGTGACCATAGCCGGTCGAACCCAGTCTCAAACCGTACCCGCGCTCCCCAATCAGGGAGTCAGTTTTGTATGGAATAACCTGGATTACCTGTCGAGAGGTGGGGCCCGCAGCGTCACCGCATCCATAAACGTTTCTTATACTTCCCTGGTCCAGTATTACAGAGTCAGAGGCGATAATAATATGTACGCTTCTTTCGCTAGGGCCGGTATCGGGTCGGCGGGGCAGGCGCGGGGGCGGACCGCCCCTTCAAGATCTGGAGCCGGCGACGCCACGCCTTCAGACATCATTATTCGTGCAGAATGGGATTACACATATCCATGGCGAAACTATGACATATCCCTTCCAGTATATCCCAAAAATAGTATGATCGCGGACGGCTGGACATTGTCTCTCCAAAATTATGTCTTTTCCCAAACACCGGGAACAGAGCACCCGGCCATGATTATTCACAAAGGGAACGGCTCAAGGAACCAGCTTAATGCCACACGGTATAAATTCAATTTCGTAAATGCCACCGGCATTATGAAGACATTCGCCGGCCAAGGCGTATGGGGATACAGCGGCGATGGCGGTTTGGCCTTGAATGCCGAAATCAATTCTCCTGAAAAAATGGCTTTCGATGCCGCCGGCAATCTTTATTTTACGGAGGGCAATAATTCAGTTGTACGGAAAATCGATTCATACGGCATCATCACGACCGTGGCCGGAACCGGAATCGAGGGCTACAGCGGCGACGGCGGGCCTGCGGTCAACGCGCAATTGAATCGGCCGAAAGGCGTTGCGGTTGATTCTTCCGGAACGATTTATATCGCGGACACCGGAAACCATCGCATCCGCATCGTCGATATCAACGGTATGATCAACACCGTCGCCGGAACAGGACTCCCCGGCTTCTCCGGCGATGAAGGACCGGCGATAAATGCGCAGTTGAATAGTCCTTCAGATGTTGAAGTGGATACACAGGGGAATTTTTATATTTCAGATACCCAAAGCCAACGGATCCGGAAGGTGGATACCAACGGGGTCATCTACACCATTGCCGGCAATGCGCCGCCTGAATGGTATGTAATCGCGGAGGCGGGGAAGAAGGTTTATTTCGCGGATTATCGGACTCCCGCGCAATTTTATGGCAGCACCATGCGGAATGCCTCCTTTAACTCAACTGTTTCTCTGATCACGGGTTCGGGCAGAGATGGAAACCGGTATTTTGCCGACCCTCAAACCCATCGGCTTTACATGGCTTCCGCCAACGGCATGGTCTTTGCCATTGCCGCGGGTCCTCCGGTCATATCCGCGCGGGTTCCGGGTCAAACGTCATTTGGCATGGCTCAGTTGATTCAGCCGGTGTCCGGAGGCGATGACGGGTATTACAGATATTACGGCGGCTACACCGGCGACGGCGGCCCGGCCACCGAAGCGCTGCTGAATTATCCTTCCGGCATTGCAATCGGCCCGGACGGGAGTCTTTACATCGCGGACGTTAAGAATTTTTGCGTCCGCAAGGTCGATCCGAGCGGAACCATTACCACCGTGGCGGGAACCGGAGAAAGTAGCGGCTATGCCGGCGATCGCGGCATCGCCACCCTTGCCCTGCTGAATAACCCCAATGATGTCGCCGCGGACTCAAACGGCAATCTTTACATCGCCGATACTTCAAATAGTTGTATCCGGATGGTTGACCCGTCCGGTCATATCGCCACGATTGCCGGGATCGGCGGAAGTTGGGGTTACAGCGGCGACGGACATCCGGCAACACAGGCGAATTTAGGCGGTCCTTCAGGCCTGGCCCTGGATCAGCAGGGAAATGTTTATATTGCCGATACCAATAATGCCCGAGTTCGACAGGTAGCCCAGCCAAAGCCGAACCTTGTCATCAATGAAGGGCAATATCTGGCCGATGAAAATGGATGGGGGTATCGTCCGATGGCGTGGTCATACAGCAGCCCGGTTACTGAAATTATTGATCTTGCCACCGGCCAAAACCTGTATCATTTTGATTATACGCATGACGACAAACTGTTGGCCTCGATCACGGATCAATTCGGCAATGAGACGAGGGTGAACTGGAGCGGTTATTATCCCTATAGATTCGCGCAATCCATCGTTGCGCCCCACGGCCAGACGACCCAGTTAATTGTCGATCCTATATCCAACCGGTTGACCCGGATCACGTATCCGGACGGCAGCCGTTATGATTTTGAATATACGTCCGACGGGTTGAT
>QZJS01000113.1 GCA_003597945.1 Desulfobacteraceae bacterium
TGGCGCTTCTCATCATGGTGATGGCGACTAGTGCCGTCTCAGGCGTCAGCAGGCTGAACCTGAAGGTGGGCGAGGAAATCTACGCCTGCAACCGCGGCGAGGCCTGCCCCTATCAAACTTTGTCCCTGGCTCCGGTCAAATGCACTTGCGGCAGAGACCTGGTGAAGGCCAAGGTGGTTAAGGTGGAGAAAGGTATCGCCTACCTGCAGGCCCCGGGATGGGAAAACCCCCGGCCCTTTAAGACCGTGGGCAAATATGCCTGCGCCTGCGGTCCGAAATGCAAATGCACCGTCATCAGCCAGAAGCTTGGCAAATGCCCCTGCGGCAAGGAAATGCGGCCGGTGAAGCAGTAAGAATCCCTCGTAGATCCCTTTTTTTTCATTACTCAAGGGCGGGCAGGCTGAGCCGCAGCCGCCCCCGACAGTTTTTCAGCCGCCCGTTGGCTCCGGGGGAACACCAGGTCCCCGGCCGCGGAAACAACGGCCAGCTCCCGGTAAACGCCGTATTTTTCACGTATCAAATCAAGATACGGCGCCATCTGTTCCGGATCCATGGATTTCACCAGAGAAGTGCCGGCCATAACCATCAAGTCGGCCTTGCGTTCATCCAGCCACCGTTCCAGAATGGCGACCTTGTCCGCGGCCACGTTTTCAAGTTGGCGAATCATCATGCTGGCCACCATCTGCTCGGCGGTCCGGATGGAAAACCACCCGATGCCCGCCAGGGGCGCCAGGGCCAGCACCAGAAAAAGCAGCATCACCTTGACCCGCAGGGAAAAGGACGGCATTTTCAAAAATTTCATGATCATGCCCCCAGCAGAAACCGGCGCAGCATGGTATCGAGCATGCGGGCAGCGGCAAAAGGGTTTTGCTGCCTGTGCCGAAAATCAGTTCCGGTCCGGCAGCGCCGGCCGATGGTCATCAGGAGGCGGGCCAGGGTGACCAGATGGGTGCCGATAAGGCATTTGCCCGTGGTCTGAAGCGACGCCGCGATACGCCGGTCCGGATCGGCCCAGCAGAGGATATTCATAAATCCCACATGACCGAAGGCCCGTTCCGAATACGGTCCCCATAGTCCCAGGGGCGAGGCCCCGAGCATCAGGCCCGCGCTGTATTTCATGGGAACGATCATGGTGCCGTCGAATTTCATGATATCCGACGGCACCAAGGCACGGCGCACGGTCAGGGGCTTGAAAATCCGGACGCCGTCGAGTTCACCGTCATTGAGCAGCATCTGAAAAAACCGGGCCATCTCATCAGCCGTGGCCACCAGGTTGGCGGCCGGAATAATGGCCCGCAGGAAACGCGGATCATTGGATATCCGGACCACCTCTCCCCAGGGCACGCTTAAGGCCCGGCGGGCCAGACGGGAAACAGGATAGACCAGGGGCGGACCCGTGTCATAATTTTTCGCCACCCGGGGGATGTCGTCTTCGGCAACACCGTAGTTGAAGTAACGAAACCCTAATGGTTTTTGAATATTTTCCGCAAGAAAGGTCCGGATGTCGCTTCCGGTCACCCGCCGGACGATCTCGCCCATAAGGGCGCCGCCGGTGACGGCATGATAGGCCATGCGCCGGCCCCCGGCCGACGATGGTTTCAGTTCGCATACCAGGTGGATGAACCGGTCGTGATCAAACAGGATATCCGTATCCGCCGAACCGGGTTTTGGCGCCGGAATCCCGCCGTGGTGCGATATCATCTGGTAGACCGTGACATGATCTTTGCCGTGGGCCGCAAATTCCGGGATATAGTGGGATATGGGATCGGACAGGTGGATCTCGCCCCGCTCCACCAGCAGATGGATCAGCATGGCGGTGACGGCCTTGGAGGCGGAATACTGGCAAACGGGCGTTTCCGGCGTCATGGGGATTTTTTCGTCATCTTTTGCATCCCCGGGCCCGTTGCCGCTGCTGTGGCCGATGGCGCGATTGAGCAGTACCTTGCCGTGCCGCCGCAGGCAAAAAGAGATCCCCGGATAAATACCGGTCCGATATAAATTTTCAACCCCGGCCCAGACGGCATCCACATCGGCCCGGGTCATGTCCGCGTCGACCGCATCCGCTTCGCCGGCCGGATCATACGTGGTGATGCCGGCCAGATCACGGGGAACCCGGATGGTCCGAAACAGAGTCGAAAACGCGGCATCCAGCATCTTCATATGGCGGCCCGTGCCCGGCTAATTATTGATGATTTAATCTGTTTCATCTGTTGTGGCTTTCCGTCATCTCAAAAATAAGATTCCCGCCTTCACTTCTGACGGCCTGCGGCCAGTTTCATGACATACCCGTAAACGCCGTGAACCACTTTTGCCATGGCCGCGTAGTTGAGCCTGTCCGGGGTGTCGGCCGCGGTGTGATAGGCGTCATAGCGGTAAAAGGCGGTATCGGTGACCATTACCGCGGGATATCCCTGCTTCCAGAAACTGCTGTGATCCGACCAGTCCACCCCCGGCATCCAGGCGGGCGCGTTTATGGAATAGACCGGCAGGTCCGTGGCGCTGCGCATCCACCGCTTCATCCGGCCGGCCTGGGTGGAAAAAAGCTTGTCCACGATGCCCATGAAATTGCCGGTGGTGGGATAATAAAGAGACAGAAACGGCAGCGGAAATTTCTGGCTGCCCGGTTCATCCGTAAAACAGCCGATCATCTCAAGACAGATCATCAGGCGCACATCCACGCCCTCTTCCTTCAATGTTTTAGCATGAAGGGCGCTTCCCATGATATCGGTGCCGAAAAAGGGCGGCTCTTCCAGTGTATAGGCGGCAAGGATCACCCGGGATGAAAAGGATGCGTCCGCAAACAGCCGGGCCAGCTCCAGAAGACCTGCCACGGCGCTGGCATTGTCGTTTGCCCCCGGCGAACCGACCACCGCATCGTAATGGGCGCCCACGACAATCACCGATTCGCCGGAAGGGCCATATTCGGCCATCACGTTTTTATAAGTGATGCTTTCATGCACAAAGGACTGCTCGTAAACCGTTGCCCCGGAAGCTTCGAAATGCCTTCGGATATAGTCGGCCGTTTGATTCAGGTTATCCGGATGGCGATAATCCCTGGGCGAAAACACCAACGAAAGCATTTCAACATGCTGCCGCAACAGAGCGGTTTCCGGCATGATGTTCTCCTGAGATTCTGCCGGCCCGACGACCCAGATGGGCCGTGCAAAAGCCACCCACATCCCTGCCAGCGCCATGGCCAGCAAAATAAGAATCCGACCCAGGGATCGGCCCAGTCGTTTCCATAAAGGCATCGCCATTTTGCCACCGTGCCCGGCATCAAAAAAAGCATGGTTTCATTTTGATCAAGCAATACGACTTTGTAAAAAAACGGAATCCCTTGCAGTTTCTATTTTCCGCGGCTTGGCATCCTTGGGGAGATGCTCAATGAAACTTCTGGTCCGACGGCCCGATGGCCTGGACAGAGCCGAACTTCTGCTCATACTTGGAAAGATTGGCCGAAAGCGTGGATATGATCCGCTTCATGTGCCCCGGGGTGACAATAACCCGGGAGGCAAGGTGCGTTCCGGAAGGAGAGTTGAACAGCCAGTCGACTATGAACTCCTCCGGACTGTGGGTCACGAGCATGGAATTGCTGAACCGGCCCCGGGACATCTCATCCTGGGTGTTGATCTGAATTTTTTGCGGCTGGGAGGTAGTGTTTTCGTCCATTTTCCATGTCCTTTCACAGCGATCGTGTTGGCTTGCCCCGAAAATGAGTGATCGCCGAACCCAAAGGGAAGTTTTGCCGGAAATCGAATGGAAGCGGCAATTTTTAATAAATTTTTCGGCGACTGAACGACGCGCCGATGACATTAAACGTGTTTTCCACAATAAAGAGCGCATTGGGATCAATGGTAAACACGAGCTGCTCGATCCGCTTCAACTGGATCCGATTGGTCACGGTCATCAGGATCAATTTATCCTGCTGGGAATAAACTCCTATAGCCTTTATAAAGGTCGCCCCATGGTCGAGATCATCACGAAGCGCTCGTGATATCTCAAGATTTTTATCACTGATCACATAAATAATTTTGCGTTTGTTAAACATCGCCAGTACATATTCGATGGCCGTTGATGAAATAAAGACCAGCACCAAAGATGCGATAAACAGATCCGGCCCGAATGATGAAATAAAAAACGTGAACAAAACCGCATTGAAAATGATATAGGTTTTGCCGATGCCGAAATTGAATTTTTCATTTAACATAACGGCGATGATGTCAATGCCGCCGCCGGAGCCCAGGGTTCGCAGCACCATTCCGCCGCCGACCCCGCAGATCAGTCCGCCGGCAATGGCCGCATACAACTGATTCTGAATGCCGAAATCCAGGCGGATCATCTCCGATGCCAGGGAAACGATGACCACGCCATAAAGGCTGTAGAAAAAAAACCGCCGGCCGACAAAAAACCAACTAACCAGAAACAAAGGGATGTTGAGCAGAAGAAACCATAGCCCCGGGCTCAGCATCTCATTTTTGTAATAAATAAAAAGGCCGGCCCCGTATAACCCGCCGGTGATGAACTGGTGATGGATAACAATCCCCTGCACCCCTATGGCAAACAGGATCGATCCCACCGTGATAAGCATCAGATTCCATGACGGCCGGTATGTAAGATCAAATCGTTTCATGTTCCTTGCTGAAAAGTGGGGGTCAGGGTCGCATATTTAACAGGCGTAATCCATCGCCGGGATTGAAACCCCATGCAC
Source organism: Desulfobacteraceae bacterium (assembly GCA_003597945.1). Classification (GTDB taxonomy): domain Bacteria; phylum Desulfobacterota; class Desulfobacteria; order Desulfobacterales; family Desulfosalsimonadaceae; genus SURF-33. The sequence goes on from QZJS01000113.1 coordinate 4,709, forward strand.
CCGCCGGTAAAGGCGCGCCCCTGACTCCGTTATCCTTTCACCTCTTGTCTTTGTTTCATTATGGAACCGGAACTTCGGTTACCCGGCTCGTGTCACCTGACGCAAGGGCCGCTTCGCCATAGTTGGCATTAGGAATGATGTTGCCCGCAAAACCGCCTCTGTCCGCACCGGCGGTTAGAAACTGAAGAAACGCCATCCATTCCTTGATTTCCTGGACGCCTTCGGTTGCCGGATCCCTGTCCAGCCTGGCGGCCATCATATTGGCCGGGGTGATGGGCGAGCCATCGGCAAAAACCGGCGTGACCGGAAGCCCGAGACCGGCCAGGAGCATCTGGAGGCCTTCGCTCTGCATAACCATGAACATGTAAATATCCAGAACGGCCGGATAAAGCGCGCCTTCATCAATATCTGCCGGCGGGAATTCGCATTTGAAATCCATGCCGCTATAGATCTTGACCGATCCCGGAACAAGCTGGTAAAGACCGGCGGCGTCAAAATGCATGTACTGGACGCCCGACATGTTCAGATAATATGAAGATTTCAGGTTCACCAGGGCGGGATACAGCGCATGATACGGATGGGCCGGGTTCGCCAGTTGCGCCATAAACACATCGTCTTCGGCGGCAATCATGTAGGCGGCAAGCTGGCAGGCGTTTCTCACATGCGCGCCGGACAGATGAATCCGTATCAGGGGATATCCCGGGATATTCTGATTGGCTGGATCCGGCGACATGCCCAGGGGCAATACGGAATACATATCGGCAAAGGTGATCTGTTGGCCGAAGGCGAAACCGTTTCGTATCACGCCGCTGGCAACAATACCGATGGCCCCGTCCGCGCCGCCCAGCATATAGCGCAGGGAGTCGGCCACCAGGTTGCCGATGCCTGATTCTCTTGATCCGGCAGGCTTGCCCAGATTGGGTGAACCCGCGCCGGCGATCACGTCGTTGATGCCGATGCCGAGCTGGGGCGATAGGGCCTCATTAATGCCCGCATCAAACATCTCCACGATCCAGTGCATCACTTCATCGCCGGGGACGCTATCGTCTATGGAGTGGTTGACAAGTTCGGCGGCGGTGACGCCGGTGCCGATGACCACCACAAGGTCGAGTTCGGCAACGCTGCGTCCGTAATAACCGGCGCAGATGATATGGGTACCGTTGACCTCGACAATCTCTTCGGTTATTTCATGCTCGTGACCGGATGCGATCACATCGATGCCGGTGACATTTTGCGCCAGGGCATAGTCATCCCCCCCGGGACTGTCTCCCGGCCTTGTAATGCCCGAATGCGACAGCGCGATCACAATGTGCGCGCCCCTATCGTTTTTAAGATAGTCCACCTTCTCCTGAATAAATTCATAATTATGATTAAAGGTTACCGGCGCCGACTGGGGCACATCAGCCTGGGCGTTTGGACCGAGCAGCCCGATGATGCCGACTTTAAGCCCGTTATCCAGGGTCATCAACAACGTGTTTTCAATAACGCCGGCGCCCACAAGAGCCTCAAGATCGTCGTCGGCCGTACCCGCCACGCCGTCGGTCTTCATATTGGTGGCAACAATGGGAACCGTAAATCCCTGACCGTCGTCTCCACGGGCATTATTCAAAATCATTGCCAGGCCCGCCGGACCATAATCAAATTCATGATTGCCGATGGTAATGGCGTCATAATTCATAAATTCCATAAAATAAAACGCCGCGGGCGATGACCCGATGGTCAGGTCATAAACGGTTCCCATGGTATAATCACCCGAATCCACCAGAAGGGACGGCCTTTCCGCGTCCTTTGCAGACTGGCGCAGTTCATTGATTTTTGCCGTCAGCCGCGCATAGCCGCCTTCGGTCTGGTCGGCGCCGCCGGGTCCCGAACTGTCGATCCCGTCCATGGGGCTGTAGGTGATGGAAGAGCCGGCCCCGGATGCCCGGTGATGGACATCGGTGGTCTGAATCAGTTTAACCGAAACAATATCACCGGGGGAAAGAACCGGTGGAAGTGTTTTCTTGTTTTTATTACTGCTGGAATCACTGCATCCGCTGATCAGAAAAAGACCCAGGATAACGGACAACAACAAGACGGATAATCGTTTCATGCGAACTCCTTGGATTGGGAATTAATGGGATGGGACTCTTTTTTTCCGATGTATGTCGCCCTGACCTCTGCTTTTCCTTCCAGGAATGCCTTGACCGCGGCGATGGGTACCTCATTGCGGTGAAAAATACCGGCGGCCAGGGCCGCCTCGACGTTTGTTTTTTCAAAAACTTCCAGAAAATGTTCAACTGATCCGGCGCCGGAAGACGCGATTAACGGGATGGAGACCGCTTCCGAAACGGCCCGGATCATCTCGATATCAAAACCGGCATGGGTGCCGTCCCGGTCGATGGAGTTGAGCAGGATTTCACCGGCCCCGAGTTCCTGGCAGATCCGGGACAAAGTGACCGCATCCACTGGACGACCTTCCCGGCCGCCCTTGACTGTGCACTGGAACCAGCAATAGCGCTCGCCGGCCGGGCCGGGTTCGCCGGTTTCAATGACATGCTGATCCGCGGCATCCGATGGTCGGCTTACATAAACCCGCCGGGGATCGATGGAAATCACCACGGCCTGGTTCCCGTAAACCTTTGAGATCTGTTCAATGGCGCTGTCGCCGGTTTTAACGCCTGTTTTCAGATAATTTTCAACAATTTTCACGGCGTCGCTGCCGATGGAAACCTTGTCCGCGCCGGAGCGGAAGTATTGGTCCGCGGTTTCAAGGGCCGAATAGAAACGACCGGCGGCATCTGTATATTCACGGATGCCGCCGCCGATGGTGAGCGGCACGAACACATGCCGGGAGGTTTCCTTGAGCACCGCCAGCATGGGCAGGTCTTCCAATGGAAAATCCCGAAATCCCGTGATATTTAAAAACGTGATCTCATCAGCCCCTTCTTCGTAATACCGTCGGGCCAGATCCACGGGCGCGCCGAGGTTGCGCACCATGCCGTTTTCACGGACATCGTACTGGTCGCCCTTGGTGACCACCAGGTTACCCTCATCGTCGGCCCTGACATCCAGACATGCAATGATCCGCTTTGCCAGCAGGGTTTTCCCCATTTTCAACCGGGAAAGGCGCGCGCCGGAAGACGGCGTGAGAAAATTTTTCAGGACCCCCAGACCGGCCGCGCCGCTTTTTTCCGGGTGAAACTGGGTGGCGACAATATTGCCCTTCTGGATAGCGCTGACAAATTCACACCCGTAGTCCGTGGTGGTCAGCACACAGTCCCGGTCGTCGGGCGCCACATAATAAGAATGGACGAAATAGAATTTTTCGCGGCCCGTCAGCCCGGCAAATACCGGCGAATCCCTGGTAATATTAACGCCGTTCCATCCCATGTGCGGAACGGACAGATCAATATCAAACCGCCGGACCGACCCCGGGATAATTCCCAGGCCCCGGATGCCCGGCGCTTCTTCGCTGGAATCAAACAACGCCTGGAGCCCCAGACAGATCCCCAGAAACGGCCGATCCGCCTTAAGATAAGCGGTAAGGGCTTCGGCATATCCCCGTTCATGAAGCACCCGCATCATGCTGCCGAAATTGCCCACGCCGGGAAACACCAGTTTTTCGGCAGTTAAGATATCATCAGGAGAAGCCGCCACCCGGACCGCGGCCCCGAGTGTTTCAAGGGCGTTGATCACGCTGCGGACATTGCCGGCGCCGTAATCGAGAAGCGTAATCATGTATCAAGCCGCCGGTGGGTAAACGGTTTCGCGTTTTTTCCGGAATAATCGGCCACAATATGGCCCGCTCCCAGCAACCGCCATTTATAGATCACCAGCCCCTCCAGCCCCACCGGCCCCCGGGCGTGAATCTTGTTGGTGCTGATGCCCACCTCGGCCCCCAGGCCGAAACGGAACCCGTCAGAAAACCGGGAACTGCAGTTGACAAACACGCACGCCGAATCCACCAGGTCCATGAATTGTTTTCCCCGTTGCGGGTCGGCGGTGACGATTACGTCGGTGTGGCCTGATCCGTAATGGTTGATATGACCAATGGCCGCATCCAGGTTATCCACGACGTTTACGGAAATGATCAGATCGAGATATTCGGTGGACCAGTCTTCCTCCGTAACGGGCGTGGCGTCAATAATGGCGCACGTTTTCGCGCAGCCCCGGATTCCCACCCCTTTGGCGCAAAGCGCGTCTTTGACGGCCGGCAGAACAGCAGCCGCGATATCCTTGTGCACCAGCAGGGTTTCGGCCGCGTTGCACACCGCCACATACTGGGTTTTGCTGTCCACCACAATCTTTTCGGCCATGTTCACATCCGCGGCCTTGTCCACATAGACATGACAGATGCCGTCGGCATGGCCCAGCACCGGAATGTTGGTGTTGTCCATGATGTATTTGACAAAGGCGTTGCTTCCCCGGGGAATGATCAGGTCAATGGCGTCATCTAACGCCAGCATGTCGATGACGTCTGATCGGGCCTCCAGAAGAGCCAGCCACCCATCGGGAATTCCGGCCGCCACGCCGGCCCGGTTGATGATGTCGGCCAGGACCCGATTGGTCTCGGCCGCCTCGGACCCGCCCTTCATGAGCACGGCGTTGCCGCTTTTGAGACACAGCGACGAGATCTGGACTAACGCGTCCGGCCGGGATTCGAACACAATGCCGATCACGCCGATGGGACAGGTCACCTGGTAGAGTTCCAACCCCGCATCCAGTTCGGTGGCCGACAAGGTCCTGCCCACGGGATCGGGCAATCCGATGAGGCTGCTTAACCCCGCCACCGCATCAGAGATCTTGTCGTAATCAAATTTGAGCCGTTTTAAGAGCGGGGCCGCCAGATTTTCCTTTTCCGCCCGCTCCAGGTCGGCCCTGTTGGCCGCCGCGATCTGCTCCCTGCCGGCCTCAATGGCTTCGGCAATGGATGCCAGTGCCCTGTTTTTCATCTCCGTGTCCACGGCCGCAAGCCTGATGGCGGCCTGCTTGGCCGCTGTTGCTGTCTGCCGGATGTCCATAGGCGATCCTTTATTTATTGAAACAATAGTGACTTCGAATCCGAAATTTTTCATCATGTACCACACCCGCAGGCGGTTGACAAGGGCATTAACAGCGCGGAAATATCGGGTTCCCGGTATGTTTGGATTTATTGACATAAAAATCGATTCATGCGATAAATCAAGCCATGAGGTCATAAAACAGGGTGTTATCCGTTTTCTGAAAATGCCTATCGGCGCGTGTCAAACCCAGGCAATATCGAGGCATGTGACATGAAAAAAAATTTCCCGTTTGCCATCATCGCCCTTACCGCCGTTGTTTTCCTCCTGCCGTTGCAGGCGGCGGCCAACCACATCGGCATCGGGGTCGATCTGATCCGGCTGGTGGATGAAAACCAGGATGACGGCATGCTAAATATTCACGGCCAGGTCAAAGTTGCCGAAGACATCGCCCTGTGCGCCGGATATGCAAAGGGCGATGAAGTGGCGCTCAGCGACGTCGGCGTCAAATATTATCTGGGACGCCACATGGACAGCCTGTTTCTCCAGGCCGGCATCTGTTTTTTCCGGCATGACGCCGGCAATGACAATGGATTTGTGGGCGCGTTCGGGCTGGACTACAAGCTGATGCAACATCTGGCCTTTTCCAGCGCCTTCAGAATCATCACCGGCGTGGATCATGATTACTGGGGATATCCGGAATCACCCGTATTCCAGGCGGCCTTCAGCCTGATGCTGGTGTTTTAGGGTTAGGATCCGTGCTTGACAAACGGCATGGCCAGAAGCCGGAAAAAGGAATGGGGCCGGCGGATGTCGGCCAGGCCGATGGTCATGCCGTCATGGCCGGCCGACGGCTGGGCCTGATAGGTTCCGAAAAGGCGGTCCCACCAGGAAAAACTGAAACCGAAATTGCGGTCTGATTCCTCCATGATGATGGAATGGTGGACCCGATGCATGTCCGGCGTGACGATCAGCAGCCGGATAAGCCTGTCCAGTCCCGGCGGGATATAGACGTTGGAATGATTATACAGGGAGGTGGCATTGAGCAGCACCTCAAACAGCAGCACCGCGCCAGCCGGAAATCCGAACGCGGCAACGGCGATAAGCTTGATCCCCATGGAAATCAGGATTTCAACCGGATGAAACCGGATGCCGGTGGTCACATCAATATCCAGATCCGAATGATGCACCTTGTGAAACCGCCAGAGCACGGGCAGAAAATGAAAAAGAACATGCTGGATATAGACGATGAAATCAAGGACCATGATGGTAATGATCCAGGATGCCGCCGCCGGTAAATCGATATCATTGAGCAGACCCCAGCCGTTTTCAGCGGCCGCAACGGCAAGGGAAACAGGCAGCACCGGGATCAGCAGACGCACCACCAGCGTGTCGGCCGCCACCAGCGCCAGGTTGTCCTTCCATCGCCGGGACAGGGCGTCCACCCGTTGTTTCCGGGGGGCCAGCCGCTCCCACAGGGCCATGATCAACAAAACGCCGAAAAAACCGGTCAGTCGTATACCCGCTTCATCCATTATAAAACCTGTTTTCCTCGCTTCAACACAAAACTGTCGGGCTCACAACCATCGGCCTGTGAGCGGATTTGCGCGTGTTGCCGAAAAAGACGGGGCGGTTGATCCACGTTAAGAATTTCTCACTGTTTGAGGGCTACGCCCGAGTTTGAGAAATTCAGCGGGTCAACAGTCCCGGCCGGCAAGACGCGCATGAGCGAGCAGGCTGATGGTTGTGAGCCCGGATTGTCAGTAATTCCGTAAACGTCACACCGCAAAAGGCCGCCAGTACCATTTCTTGAGCCGGCCGAAATTTTTTGCGGCCCATTCCGGGGCTTCGGCAAACAGCGAATAAAGCGTCGGCACCACCAGCATGGTCAGAATCGTGGCCAGCATCAGCCCGAAAATCACCACCACCGACAAAGACTGCCAGTACTGGGATGTCTCGCTCACCAGGGCGATTTTCAGATTACGGAAATCAATGGAAATGCCGGTTACCATGGGGATCAGGCCCAAAATCGTGGTAATGGCGGTAAGCATCACGGGCCGCAGCCGGGTGGCGCCGGCGGAAATGATGGCATCCTGGAGGGCCATGCCGCGCTCCCGCAGCTTGTTTGTGTAATCGATGAGCACGATGGCGTTGTTTACCACCACGCCGGCCAGAGAGATCACGCCAACGCCGGTCATGATGATGCCGAAGGGAAACTTCATTATTGCCAGACCGAGATAGACACCGCCTAAGGAAAGGACCACGGAAACCATGATGATTACGGGCTGGCTGATGGAATTGAACTGGGTGACCAGCACCAGAAAGATCAGGAAAATGGCGATGACCAGTGCCTGGCTTAAAAATTCCTTGGATTGCTGCTCGTGTTCATGCTGGCCGGTAAAGGTGATGTCATATCCGGGCGGCAGGATGAAATCCTTAAGGATGGCCTCGGCCTGCATCTTGGCCACGGCCCCGGGTATTCGGGTTTCATCCACGTCGGCTCTTACGGTGACCACCCGCTGGTGATTTATCCGATTGATGTCTCCGATGGTCCCGGCATAACGGATATCCGCGATGGTGGTCAGTGGCACGAGCTGGTCCGTGGGCGTGGGAATCATGATCTTGCGCAGCACGTCGGTCATCCGGCGGTGATCTTCGGTGAACTTGACGGTGATATCGTAATCATCGCCGGCCTCCCGGTAAGTAGAAACATTGAGGCCGTTGTAAGCGGTCTTGAGGGCTGACCCGATGGTGGAAGTGGTCAGGCCGAAAAGGGCGGCCTTCTGCCGGTCGATATCCACCTGAACCGATGGGAGCGCGTCCATATAATCATCCCGGACATCCTTTACGTGGGGGATCTTCGATACGATTTCCTGGACCTGACGGCCGAGCGTCCCGAGGACGCCGAAATCATCGCCGGATATTTCGATGTTGATGGGCGCGCCCGTGGGCGGACCGCCCTGCTGATCGGCCACAGTGATCTGGGCGCCGGGAATGTCTTTGATCCGTTCACGGAGCATTTCGACATCATGGGCCGAGGGGGTTTTCCGATCTTCAAAATCGATAAATTCGATGCCCAGCCGATTATCCGAATATTCGGAAAACAGAGAGCTGCCGGCCTTTTTTTTGGCTGTGGCATAAATATGGGCGATATTGTCGATGTCGGTGGGTCCCATAACGGTTTCACCGCTTCGCATGGCATGCGCCTGAGATCGGTAGGCGGTTTCATAAGCGTTTGCCGGGCAGGCCCCGGCATTTATTTCATCGGCGGCGCAGGCCCCGGTAACGGCCAGCTCGACATTGCGAATGACCCGGTCGATATAATCCAGATCAGCCCCTTCGGGCGGATCTACATTCACATAGGCGTTCTTGGGATCGGTGGTGGGGAAAAATTCCACCGGCTTTTCCAGCCCGATAACAATTTGCCAGACCTGCATCAGGATGATCAGCAATAAAAAAGACGAGCCCACCACCATCATGCGATTCCGTAGTCCGTAAATCAGAATCTTCCTGTATGTAACCAGCAGCCTGCCCTCGATGACGATGGGCCGCTCACCCGATGCCTGAATCTCATCCGCGCTGACGCTGCCGCGGCCCGCGCCCTCGGTTTTCTTAACTTTCATAAAAAATGCGGCCAACGCCGGATTGATCACCATGGCCACAAACAGGCTGGAAGAAAGGGTAATAATGAGCGTGATGGGCAGGTATGACATAAACTCACCCATGATCCCGGGCCAGAAGATCATGGGAAAAAAGGCCGCCAGAGTGGTCATGGTGGACGCGATCACCGGATAGGCCACTTCCGAGGTGGCCCGCATGGCCGCTTCCACACGGGGAACCCCCTGGGCCATGTACCGGTAGATATTTTCCACAATCACGATGGCATTGTCCACCAGCATGCCCAGGGCCAGCACCAGTGAAAACAGCACCACGATATTAAACGTGATGCCCATGGCATAAATCACCATGAAGCTCAAAAACATGGAAAAGGGGATGGCCAGGCCCACCAGCGTAGCGTTGCGCCCGCCCAGGAAAAACAGGATCACCGCCACCACCAGCACAAGGCCGGACAGGATGTTGTTTTCCAGGTCGGCCACCATGAGGGCGATATCCTCGGCCTTGTTCATAAGCTTGACGACCTCGGTGTCCGCGGGCCAGTAGGACCGCTGGCTATCCAGCAAACGATCCACGGCGTCGACGATCTCGATGATGTTTTCGCCGGTGCGTTTTTTCACCGAAATATTGACGGCCTCCCGGCCGTCCAAGCGGGACCGGCTTTCTTCATCCTTGAACCCGTCCACCACCCTTGCCAGATCCTTGAGATAAACCGGCCTTCCCTCGAAATTGTCGACCACCAGCCCGAAAATCTCATCCGGGTGGGTGAACTCACCGGGGACTCGGAGCTGGTAACGGCCGTCACCCAGGGTAATGGCGCCCCCGGAGGTGTTGATGTTCTCCCCGGCCACCACCCGCTGGAATGAGGTGATGGGAATCCGGTAGTAGGCCATCTTGTCGGGATCGACCTCGATGATGATCTCCCGTTCCCGTCCGCCGGCGACGATGACCTCGAGAACGCCGGGAATGGCCTCGATATCATCTTTTAAGTCATCGGCGATTTTTTTGAGCACTGTAATGCCGCTGGTGCCGGACAGGGAATAGACAATGATGGGCAGTTCCGAGAGGTTGACCTCAAAAACGGACGGATCATCCTTGAGATCCGTGGGAAGGTCCCGCTGGGCCTCATCCACCTTGTCCCGGACCTTCTGGAGCACGGCGTCGATATTCGTGCCCGGAATAAATTCGATGATGATATTGGAAACCCCTTCGGCGCTGACCGATTTAACGTTCTTGACCCGGTCTAGCCCCTTGAGCTTTTTTTCGATGGGAATGGTGATGGCGGTTTCAATATCAGCCGAGGACACGCCCTCGTAGGGCGTGGAGACGAACACGTAGGGGATGGTGATGTCGGGTTCGGCCTCCCGGGGGATCTGATTGTAGCAATAAATGCCGAAGACCATGATAATGAGCGCCAGTACCATCACGCTGATGCGGTTTCTGACGGCGGTATTTGAAACGATCACTTGTCTGTGGCCTCCTGATTTGCTGGTCCATCAGGCCTTATGGATCAACAAAAAGTCAAATGCGAATAAAAATCGTAAACGTTGAATTTTTATGAAACCATCATTTTCCAGCAAACGCTGTTTTTCGTTTGCATTCCGGCAGGATCAGCGCCCAAATGCCTTGCTCCGGACACTTTAAAGATCCGCCATATCATCAACCGTGCGAACCACGTTAACCCTCTGGCCGTCGCTGACCCGCCGATGCCCCACCACAATCACCTGATCGCCGGGTGCCAGCCCCTCGGTCACCTGCATCATCCAGCCTTCCTGGATGCCGGTTGAAATCGTTCTGGCCCGGGCCGCCCCGTCGGACAGGACATAGACGGTCTGGGCGTCATTGATGGAAATAATGGCATACAGCGGAACGGCCAGGGCGTCATGAACCTCGCTTTTGACGATCTCCACCCGGGCAAACATGTCCGGCAGGATTTCTTCCTCCGGGTTGTCGATTTCCACCTCTAGGGCATAAAGACGGGCCTTGGGGTCGCTTGCTCTGGCCAGGAAATATTTTCGGGCATTAAAAACCCTGCCGTTTAACGCATCGATTCTGACCTCGAAATCATCCACCGCGCGGACGGCGGCCACGTCCGATTCGGGGATTCCAACATTCACCTTAAGCCTGTCGGTCTGCATGACCTCGGCCACCGGATCGGCAAAGTTGAGATACTGTCCCCGATCGATATGGATATTGTTGATGACGCCGCTGATGGGACTTCGGATGGTGCAGCGGGACAGGTTGAGTTCGGCGCTGTCGACTTCCGCCTTGAAACGCTCCACCTGGGCCGTGATGTCATCGAGCTGGGACCTGGAGGCGAGCTGCTCCTGATAAAGCTTTTCAATCCGACGCTTCGATGCCAGGGCCGTATTGAATGATGCCCGGGCTGCGTCAAGAGCGATTTCATAGTCACGGGTATCGAGCACCACGATGATATCCCCTTCCCTGACATGGGCGCCCTTTTCCACGCGCTTATCCGTGACCTGCCCCCGGACTTCGGCCACAACATTATACTTGATCCACGGTTCCACCACGCCGGGCAGATTGATCCGATCGGATATGCCGGCCGGCGCCAGGGCCAGCGTCACCACGTTCACATCCGGAGGCGCGTGGGGCATATCGAGTTTTTTGGCGGCAATCTGTTTTTCCACATAATCGATCTGGCCGGCGAGCCGGTCCCTCTCAAACCTTACCAGCGACGACAGGGGCATATGGAGAACGGCTTTGGCCTGATCCTCGGTAAAATCAAGTTCGTCCGACAATATTTCTACCGCGTGATTCTGGTCATCGGCGCCTTTCAGGGCCGCCACCACCCGATCCATCTCGGCTGCGGCGCGCTGCATACCCTGAAGGCTTTGCAACCCCTTCTTGGCGGCATCCAGCCGGTCGGTTTTTGACTTGATCATGGACGCAAGCACCATGATGACGGCGATCAGCACCAGAATCGGCAGCGCCCCCCATAGCCGCCGAAGCCAGATACGGCTCCTTGATTCTACCTTTTTTTCCGGATATTCGTGTGCCATTTTTAAGATTCCCGACGTTTTATCTCACATCACGGTTTTTAGAAAAACGCCCTGGGCCCGCAACAGGGCGATTCTGGAGAGTTCCATATCAAATTCGGCTTCGGCCAGTTCCCGCTCGGCATTCTGCAGCAGGGTATTAGCATCCATAACATCCAGGCTGTTAGCCTGCCCGACATTAAACATCAGGGCCACAGCGTCGAAATTGGCCCTGGAAAACGATACTTTATCCTGTAATGCAATAATATTCTGCCGGGCCGTTCGGATGGCCAGGTATGCCTGTTCCACATCAAGGGCCACCTGTTTTTTAAGACTCGCCAACTGAAGTTCGGCGTTTTGCCGGCGGGCTTTTTCCTGGCTGATGGTCCCCTTGCGGAGCCCCCAGTCAAACAGCACCATGTTGATCCGGGCCGCGCCGTAGAGGGTGTCGTCCTGGGCAAGATACGACGGCTCAGTTTCCTGGACTTTGTACCCGGCCTCAAACGAAAGCGTCGGCCAGTATTCGCTTTTCGTGATGTCGATACTTGCTTCCGCCAGGTTCACCGCCATGTTTGCCGACCGGATGTCGGCCCGCTGCTTCATGGCAACGTCGATGAGCGCTTCAAGCGGGTCCACAACGGGAATCGTTTCGTCCGCATCCCCGGACAGCAGCGTATAACCCGCCGGCAGATCCAGCATGCGAGCAAGGCTTGACCGGGCATATATCAGCAATGTTTCCGCATTGACCAGCTCGGCCCGGGCACCGGACAGTTCGGCATCCGTGCGCAGCTGATCGGTTACGGGGACTTCCTCAAGGGACCGCTTCTTGATAACGGCCTCTTTATGCTCCTGTAGCCGACTGACATTGGCTCGGGCGATATCTTGCCGTTTTTTCAGATTCATTACATTATAATATGCCGCCGCCACCCTGAAAAGAAAGTTCTCGGTTACGGCGTCCATGTCGTATTCGCGCTGCTGGATGGTATCCCTGGCCGCCCGAAGGGCAATGAGCTCCCGGCCGTTCAAGGTGAACTGCTGCTGAAGTTTTGCCCCGTATTCATAACCGTATTCCGGCGCAATGGCGCCGGCTTCCTGATAATGGATATAATCGCCGTAGGCCGAAAGAGTAGGCAGGAGAACGGAAAACGCGCGGTTTTCATCCTGCCGGGCAATCATGAGCTGATTTTCCGCGATACGGATATCCTCGGAACGCTCGACGGCCAGGCGATAGAGGTCCGAGAGGCGATAGCCGGGCAGATCCGCCTCCCCGGCAAACCCGGGGAAAGCCAACAGCAGCAGCATTCCCGAAACGCCGGCAGCAACGACCAATTGTCTAATCATTCTTCTGATTTCCAATGCGGGCGGTTTAATTATTTTTTCAGGCGGCCCTGTTCGCAAATACGGCCGGTTTCCCATAAAATCGAACATCCTGAACGCAATTCCGGCCATAATACCTGCCAACGCGATGGCTGTCAACAATACAGAGATTTTTTTACAGCTTGAATTTTCTGGATGATCCGTTAAGATAATTACGTTTGATTTATTAATTCCGTGATGTTTGCCGGAAACAAAGGAGAAGATGCTGAAATGACCGACCCCGTCCTTTTTACTGTTGAAAACCGGATCGCTGTGATCACCCTGAACCGGCCTGAGCGCCGCAACGCCATCAACCAGGCCCTATTGACCGGTCTTTATGACTGCCTGGAAAAAATCAGTCGCGATGACGCCATCCGGGCGGCTGTTATCACCGGTAACGGCAAGTCCTTCTGCTCCGGTCTTGACTTGGATGTTCTGCTCACGGAAAACCTGTTCGATCCCCGGGGCGACGGGTCAGACCTGCCGGATCTGTTTGCAGCATGCACAAAACCGATCATCGGCGCAGTCAACGGGCATGCCATCACCGGCGGCTTTGAAATCGCCTTGAACTGCGACTTTCTCATCGCCTCCGAAGCCGCATCCTTTGCCGACACGCACGCCCGGGTGGGGATTCATCCGGGATGGGGCATGACCCAGCTTCTCCAGCAGGCCGTGGGCCGGCGGCGGGCCCGGCAGATGTCGTTCTCCTGCCGATTCATCACGGCCCAAACCGCCTATGAATGGGGCTTGGTCAACGAAGTGGTGCCGCATGCGCAACTCATGCCGCGGGTAATGGAAATCGCGGGAGATATCTGCCAAAGCAGTCCGGAAATGCTCAAAACAATAAGGGATTTGATCCATCATCGGGACATGGCCACACTGACCGAGGCGTATGCCCATGAGCGGGCCGGTTTTGCGGCTTTTCTTCGGAATCAGTTCAAAGGCGCTTGAAATATAAAATGTTCCGGCTATTTTTACTTTATTCCTGCTTGTCCAGAAAAGCGCGCGCGGCCTCCCGAACCGCTGCATCCGGATCATTTGCCAGGAAACGCATCAATTCAAGCGTGGGCTGACCCGGAATCTGCGATACCGCATACGCGGCCGCGGCCCTTATCGATACCGGATATTTTTTCTTAAAAATTAACCGACGCCTGGGTTTCAGTATCCCGGCCAGCGGCGCAAGACAGGACGCATCTCCAATATTTCCCATTGCCCGGCAGACAGCCGCGAGCACTAACGTTTCATCCGATTTTGTCATCAGCCGGCTCAGGGTTTCGACGGCCCCCGCAGCCCTGAGCTTTCCCAGGGAGTTAATCGCGTTTACCGCCAAATCGACATCCTCGCTTTCGGCGCATCGGATCAGCAACGCAATGACATCCGGAGTATGCAACCGTTCGGCCAGGCGAAACGCCGACTTCCGGACAACGTCTCTGGGATCGGCAAAAATTTCCGCCAACTCAACCGAAAGATCCATGGTCACGGAATCGATCACGTCCAGAATGCGCGCACGCTCTATGGGATTGCTTTCACTCATCAGGTTTTTTTTAAGAAATTCAACACCCGGCTCCCGACAATTTCGAATCAGTTCAGCCGCCAGAACCCGGGGCCGCATTTTTTCCTCTTTTTTGATAAGATCCGCCAGCATCGGCAGCACTGGAGTCCCCATGGAACTCACGAGCTGATAGGCATCCTGGCCCCGGGACGAATCTTCGGATTTCAAATCCGCCGACAGGGCATATAC
>QZJS01000014.1 GCA_003597945.1 Desulfobacteraceae bacterium
TCCACGACCGCCTGGCCATGGATCTGGATCCCCTGGCCGCCGGCATATCCGTGGTGATTTTCGGGCATTCCCACCGGCCGGTCGTTGAAAAAAACAACGGCGTTTTCTACATCAACCCGGGAAGCGCCGGCCCCCGCCGTTTCAGTCTGCCTATTTCAGTGGGTCGGCTTGAAATCACAGGCAGCCGGATCACCCCGGTCATCATCGAACTGACGGAATGAAAAAACGGTCAGCGGCCCTCTTGCATAATCCTTTCAGGCGCAGCCGGTGCAGCGGTTGACTTCGGATATGATTTTTTCAAGATCCAGCCCTGTCGGCCGCCGGTCTTCCATCACCACCCGGCCGTTAATGACGGATGCGGCCACATCGCCGCCGCCCACGGCATAGACCAGGTGGGAATAAACGTTATACATGGGCGTAAGATGGGGCTTATTGGTATCGATGACGATGAGATCCGCCCTTTTCCCCTTTTCCAGGGAACCCGTGATATTGCCCAGACCCAGCACCTTTGCGGCCTCGATGGTGGCCATCCGTAAAACGGTGCGGGCATCCATGACGGTGGGGTCCATGCGGCTGACCTTGTGGATCTTGGCGGCGGTGTCCATTTCCGCAAACATGTCGAGGTTGTTGTTGCTGGTGCAGCCGTCGGTTCCCAGGCCGACGCAGACCCCGGCATTAATCAGCTCAGGCACCGGCGCGATGCCGGAGGCCAGCTTCATGTTGCTTTCGGGATTATGGGAGACCTTGACATCGTGGGCTTTGAGCAGGTCGATGTCTTGACCCGACAATACCACGCAATGACAGGCCACCAGACGCGGGGAGAGGACGCCGATATCGGCCAGATGAGCCACGGGGGTCCTGTTGTACCGGGTTTTCATCTGCGCGACTTCATCCTCGGTTTCCGACACATGGATGACCAGCGGGATATTGTAACGGTCGGACAGCCGGGCGGAACGCAAAAGAAGCTCCGGCGCGCACAGATAGGGCGAGTGAGGTTCCACGGCAATGGTGACCCGGGGGTGATCCCGCCATTTTAAAATCAGATCCTCCGTGTACGCAAATCCCTGTTCGATGGGTCCGTAATTGGGGGACGGGAAATCATACAGCACCTCCCCCACCACGCCCCGCATGCCGGAATCATGGACGGCCTGGGCCACGGCATCTTCAAAAAGATACATATCCTTGAAACAGGTCGTGCCCGACAGGATCATTTCCGCGCAGGCCAGCATGGCCCCGGCATACACCATTTCATGGGTCAGCCTGGCCTCGGCCGGGAAGATATGATCATTGAGCCATGTCGCCAGATCAAGATCATCGGCCAGGCCCCTGAAACAGGTCATGGATGCGTGGGTGTGTGTGTTGATGAGCCCCGGCATGATGATGCCGCCGTTTGCGTCGATTGTGCGCGCCACCCGCCGGTCCCGGAAGCCGCCTGCCGGGCCGATATCAGCGATGGCATCTTTGATAATGGCAACGGCGCCGTCTTTAATAATCGTGTCGCCGGCGTCCATGGTGACCACCGTGCCGCCCGTGACCAGAATATCAATGTCGGTCATCGGCTGCCTCCCGGATCACGGATTCGATGACTGATGCCATCCGGGGCGCCGCCTCACGGGCCGCGCGGATGACGTCATCCACCGTAAATGCCTGGGGATGATCCGGATCATTAATATTGGTGATGGTGGACAGCCCCAGGATACGCATGCCCGCATGCACTGCCGCAATGGCCTCCATGACCGTTGAAAAACCCACGGCGTGGGCGCCGATTTGTCTTAAAAACCGCGTTTCCGCGGGAGTTTCCAGCGATGGCCCCTTCAACCCGGCATACACGCCCGCCTGAAGGGAAAAACCCGCGGCCCGGGCGGCTTTTTCCGCACATGCGGCCAGTCCCCGGTCATACACATCAACCATGTCGGGAAACCGCACCCCCCATTCATCCACGTTGGGACCGATCAACGGGTTCTCACCGGTCAGGTTGACGTGGTCTCTGATCACCATGATATCGCCGGCGGAAAAATTCAGTTTCAACCCGCCCGCGGCATTGGACAGAATCAGGATGGATACGCCCATGGCCCGCATCAGGCGCACGGGAAACACCACTTCCAGCGGTGAATAGCCCTCATAAAGATGAAACCGCCCCTGCATGGCCATCACGCCCGCGCCGGAAACATCGCCGACAACACACCGACCATAATGACTCTGCACCGTTGACACCGGGAAATGGGGAATTTCCCGATAATCGAACGCCTGGGACCTTTCCATTGGCGGCAGGCCGTCCCCCAAACCCGTCCCCGTGATAATGCCCACCATTGGCCGCGGGTGAATCCTCTTTAAAAGAAATTCCGCCGCCGCATTCACCTTTTTTATATAAGTCATGCTTTTTCCCGCCCAATCCTTGATGGTCCCGACTAAAAAATCATTGGATGTCTTCAATTTGAAAAGAATATTATCTTTTTGATGCCGCCAAGGTCAAGGACACAATGAAATTTGACAAATATCATATGGACATCCGTGTTTTAGAGTGCTATGGAATATATTTTGAAATTTTTAGAAACTCTTTAACCGTTAACACTGCATCATCAGTAGATTATCCGGGAGTCACGATTATGGTTGAAGCTGTTATTCTGCTGGGAGGAATGGGGTTGATCATCGGCGCCGGTCTCGCCTTTGCGTCAAAAATATTTTATGTTTATGTCGACCCTATGATCGTTGAAGTAGAGGGTCTGCTGCCCGGCGCCAATTGCGGCGGGTGCGGGCTGCCCGGCTGCAGCGCCAATGCTGAAGCCATTGTGGCCGGAAAGGCGTCCCCCGCGTCCTGCGTTGCCGCGGGCGAGGAAACGGCTGTTGCCATCGCCGCCGCCCTGGGCGTTTCCATCGAGGCCAAAGAACCCGATATCGCCCGGCCGGGCTGCACATACGGGGTCCGTGACGCCGCCATCAAATACAGCTACCAGGGACTCAGCACCTGCCAGGCGGCGGCCATGCTCTACGGCGGCATGAAAGAATGCGGCATCGGCTGTCTCGGTCTCGGCTCCTGCGAAAAAGCCTGCCCGTTTGACGCCATTCGCATGGGCCATGACGGCCTGCCGGTGGTGGATGAAAAATTGTGCACGGGTTGCGGCACCTGCGAACGCGTCTGCCCGAAACACATTATTACCCTGTCTTCGGTAACACGTCGGATACTCAAGGAATACACAACAGACGACTGCACCACCCCCTGCCAGCGGGCATGTCCGGCCGGCATCGATATCTGCGCTTACATCGGCCATATCAACACGGGCGACTATCAAAAAGCCGTTGAAGTCATCAAGGAGAGAAATCCCTTTCCTACGGTCATCGGCCGCATCTGTCCCCGGCCATGTGAAACCGAATGCCGGCGGAACCTGGTGGACGAACCCGTGGCTATTAATTTTCTGAAAAGATATGCCGCGGATTATGAAAAACAAACCGGCAGCCACATCCTGCCGTACAAGGCGCCCGACACCCATCGCCGCGTTGCCATTGTCGGCGGCGGCGTGGAAGGCTTGTCCGCGGCGTTCTTTTCGGCCCGCCTGGGCCACGCGCCGGTGGTATTTGAAGCGGGCGCAACCCCTGGCGGACTGCTGCGAACCGCCATCGCCCAATACCGGCTCCCGCCGGAAATCCTGGACTGGGATATCGCGGGCGTTGAAGCCATGGGCGTTGAGGTCCGGACCCGGCAGACCCTTGGGAAGGATTTTACCGTCGCATCGCTTCTGGCACAGGGGTTTGAGGCGGTTTTCACCGCTGCCGGCGGCTGGGACAGCCGAACGGAAAGGCTGGGCAATGCCCCGCCTGAACAGGCCGTTCCCGGCCTGCATCTGTTGATTGATCTTATAAAAAGCGGACTTAACAACCGCTATAAACTTGATCTGGGACCTGACGCCGTTATCCTTGAAAGCGGCGAAATGACCATGGAAGCGGTCAAGATCTGCAGGCATCTGGGCGCAAAAAAAATCAGCGTCATCTTCCGTGATCCGGCGGAAAAAACGCAACTGGCGCCCGCGACCCTGTCATTGCTGCAACAGGAAGGGGTTGATGTTTTTTTCAATACCGACGTCACCAGCCTGTCGGGTCGGGGCGACAAACTGGCGCAAATCGCCTGCACGGATCGGACCACCGGCGAAAAATCCGACATCACTGCCAATGCACTGATTATTGAATCCGGCCGGATGCCGGAACTCCTTTTCCAACGGACGGATAAAGAATCCTCGGACGCCGGGGTCGCATCCCCCGCCGGCCAGACCGTAGCGTGGACCGCCGCGGCGCCCCGTAAAAATCCGGAATACGCTCCCGCCCCGGGGCTTCTGGCCGAAGGCGACGTCATCACCGACTTCAGTGCGGCTATCCGCGCCATTGCCGCGGGCAGGCGGGCGGCCGCATCCATTCACAACGCCCTCTACGGCATCGACATTCACTTACCGGACAACGTCGTCACCCGGGATACGGTGCTTCAATGCGTTAATTATCTGGAAGACGATATTGTGCAAATCCCCCGGCAGATCATGCCCCAATGCGATATCAGCCGCATTCCCTCGCAATGCCGGGAGGTCGAGCAGGGTTTTACCGAGGAAATGGCCAGGGCCGAGGCGGCGCGGTGCCTGAAATGCGGTTTGATCTGCTATTCGGATCAATCGGTGAAAAAAGCTGAAGCCGCATGAAAAACACGGATTGACGGAAAAATCTTATGGCCACCGAACAGGGCCGCGTTACAGCGATAAAAGAAAATAATGCCATTGTGAGAACCCGGCGGTCATCAGCCTGCGAGGGGTGCCGGGAAAAAGAGAATTGCTCGGTGGTCGAGGGCGGCAAGGAAATGGAATTTGAGGCATCCAACATTCCTAATGCTCAAGTGGGCGATACGGTGGACGTGGAGATGAAAACCGGCTTGCTGCTGCTGCTGTCTTTTTTTCTTTATGTGTTTCCCATCCTTCTCATGTTTGCGGGCGCATTGATCGGGAGTTATCTCGCACCCCACTTTAACGGCGACCCCTCGCTTTTCGCCGCTGTTTTCGGCTTCGCCTTTTTCATCGGGGCTTTTGGCGTGGTTAAACTCAAGGACCGGCAAGCCGCCAAAACCGGGAAATACCGGCCGGTCATCGTCCGGATCCGCAAAACCGGGAATAAAGCAGAAGCCTGATGTCTCAACAGGTTTGGCCGCGCATACTTATCTCTTCTTCTTTTTTTTCCGGCGGCGACGCGAAGAAATTGTCCTTGCCTTTTCCGCTATCTTTTCTTTCCCGCGGGTGATCTTTTCCTTCTGGATGGCCAGTTGCCGCTTTATTTCCTCCTGATAACGATTCACCGCGCCGTAAGTGAAATAATATCCGGCAATCGCAAGGGGAATCCCCGTGATCATACCGCCGACGAGCAGGGTCCAGAAAATTTCCGGGGCTTTCATGAGAATATCGATGAGAAGGGAGAAATGCAGTTCTCCGTGCAGCCGCAAGGGCCGGGTCACTCCCGTGACATAAGCGCCCACCATGTAATTGATGCCGTAAATCGGCAGGGCCGTAAGGGGATTGGTGACCCATACGCCGATGGCCGCGGCAAACTTATTCCATTTCAGCAGCATGGCGAAAAATACCGCAATCACCATGTGAGCGCCCATCAGCGGCGTCATGCCGATATAAAGACCCAAAGCCATGCCCATGCCGATCTCCTGGGGGGTTCCCCTGATCCGGATGAGGCGATCATAGATCTGCCTGGTCAGTACGACCACGCGATTGTAAAATCGTTGGGAAGCTTTCAGTGGCACGTTACCTGGATCACCTTTACGCCCTATTGAAACAAAGAGGCCAGTCGCTTCAGATCGGCATACGGCTCTCCGCCGCCCACCCTTCCGGGTAACCCCCACACACAATAGGGATTGCCGGCGGAATAAAATCGCATCAAGAAGCGCACAGAATGGAAATTAACGCGATCACCAAATATGATGGAATCGTCCGGTAGTCAATTGTTTTTTGGGGGGAGCGGATAATCAAAAAGACCATCCTGATAGTTGCGGACCAGAAGAATTCCGTCGCGCTCCCGGCGCACATAATCCGGCGAAACCGGCACCTTGCCGCCCCCCCGGGGCAGATCGATCATGTAACGGGGAATCCCCATGCCCGAAATCCTGCCCTGGAGATGCCTTAAAATTGCCAGCCCCGTATCCACGCCCGTACGAAAATGGCCGGTTCCGGCCACCGGGTCCGCATGGTGCAGATAATAGGGCCTGATCCGATTTTTCAGGAGCCCGCGCATCAGACTCATCATGGTCGCCGGATCATCATTGATCCCCTTGAGCAGGACCGTCTGACTCCCCAAGGCGATGCCGGCATCGGCCAGTTGCGCGCATGCGGCTTCAGCTTCGGGGGTGAGTTCATCCGGGTGATTGAACTGAATATTGACATAAAGCGGATGAAACCCGCCCAGCAACGCCGCCAGTTCACCAGTCACCCGGGCCGGCAGCACGCAAGGGATTCGGGTATGGATCCGGATGACATCCACATGTGAAATACGCCGGAGCCGGCAAAGAATGTCGCCGATGCGGTCATCAGACAGCAGAAACGGATCACCGCCGGAAAGGATCACCTCCCGCACGGCCCTACAGTCCCGGATATAGCCGATGCCCGCGTCAATATCGGCCTCCGTGACGCCCCGCTGCCGGCCCACCATGCGCTTGCGCATGCAATGGCGGCAATAAAGCGCGCAGCGATCAGACACCAGAAACACCACCCGATCCGGGTACCGGTGAACAACCCGGGGAGACGGTGACTGAAAAGCCTCCTGGGTGGGATCCGGCCCAACGCTTAAGTCATCATCGAGTTCGCGCAGATCCGGAATCGCCTGGCGCCACAGGGGGCCGTCGCGTTTTTGGATCAGAGAGAGAACATACGGGTTGATGCGCATGGGATATCTGGCGATGACCCGGGCCACGGCGTCGCTGTCCACGGGGAGGACGGCGGCAAGGGCCTTGGCCGTTGCTATACTGTCGGCCAGAAGGGCCTTCCAGGGATAATCCGTTGGGGTCATCTATGCCTCTGGACCGCTCCAGCGCGGCGCGATATCGTGATGAAAACCGAGCCGATCCAGGATGCGGGCCACCACGCCGTCCACAAGGTCTTCGATGGTGCGGGGATTCATGTAAAAACCGGGAGAAGACGGGAGAATCACGGCCCCGGCCCGGGCCAGCCGAAGCATGTTCTGGAGATGAATCACGGAAAGGGGCGTTTCCCTGGGAACAAGGATCAGGGGTCGGCCTTCCTTGAGACAGACATCAGCGGCCCGGTGAATCAGGTTGTCCGTGATCCCGGCCGCCGCCGCGGCCATGGTGTTCATGGAACAGGGGGCGATCACCATGCCCTGGTGCCGGAAAGACCCGCTGGCAATGGAAGCAAACCCGTCATCCGGATCCAGCTCCACCAGGGTCGCCCCGGCATGGCAGGCCATGGAATGATCCTTTAAAAAATCCACCATGGATTTGTGGGCAAACCCCGCCTCATGGGCCAGGATGGCCCGACCGGCCGCCGATATCACCAGGTATACTTCCACGGGCACGGCCATCAATGCCCGGATCAGCCGGATGCCGTAAACAGCGCCTGATGCCCCGCACATGGCCACCACGATTTTTTTCCGGTTTTTTGCGTCTAGATCATCCATCGCATCATCCATTCATCGGCCAGCACCCCGAAAAACAGCGTCACGGATACGACGCTGTTGACGTGGAAAAACGCCAGCTCGATATGTTTTAAGTCCCCGCCCCGCACCAGCCGGTGTTCCAGGACGAACAGGCCGCCGATCACCGTCACGGTAGCCAGGAAAATCCAGCCCATATTAAAAAGAAGATAAACCAGCCAGAAGAAGCCGAAAGATATCACGTGAAGCCCGGCGGCAAGCCTCAGTGCTCCTTTTGTCCCGTAATGGGCCGGCACGGAAAAAAGGTTTTGTTTCCGGTCGAAATCAACATCCTGACAGGCATAGATAATGTCAAAGCCAGCGATATAGGTCATCAGGGCCAGGCTTAGGCTAAAAATTCCCCATGAAAACGATCCGGTCAGGGCGATCCAGGCCCCCATGGGCGCAAGGGATATGGCAAAACCGAGATAAAGATGGCTCCACCGGGTAAACCGCTTGGTATAGGAATAGCCGAAGAGCACCAGCAGCACGGGAACGGACAGCACCAGGCAGAGTATGTTGAGCATGGCCGCAGCCGTGACAAAAAGCGCCGACGAAAGGACAACAAAAAGCACCGCGGATCGCAGGGTGATCCGGCCGGCGGGAATCTCCCGGCCGGCGGTGCGGGGATTGCCATGGTCGAACCGGGCGTCGACGATGCGGTTAAACCCCATGGCCGCCGAGCGCGCGCCGATCATGGCCGCCAGTATCCAGAGCAGATCAAGCGCTTCGATGGGGTTTACACGCCGGGCCAGCACCACGGCCGACAGAGCAAAGGGCATCGCGAAGACCGTGTGACTGAACCGGATCATCCGGCCGTAAGTCAGCACCGCGTCCACCCCGGACCGGAGCGCGCCTCCTGCTTTTGCCGGAAACCCGGTCATGTTGACAGCCCCACGCCGCTGATGACGGCGCCGCAGCCCGGGCACCGGTCATCACGGATGGTGTTTTTCATAATCGCAAATCCCCGGCGCCCGATCAGTATCCGGCCGCAGCCGGGACAAAAGGTGTTTTCACCGTTATCGCCGGGGATGTTTCCGGTATAGACATATTTGAGCCCGGTCCGCAGCCCGATCTCCCGGGCGTTGGCAAGAGTTGATTGAGGAGTCGGCGGCCGGTCCAGAAGCTTATAGGTGGGATGAAACCGGCTGACATGCCAGGGGGTGTCGTCTCCAATATCATCCCGGATAAACCCGGCAAGTTCGGCCAGTTCCGACGGATCATCGTTTAAACCCGGAATCAGCAGCGTGGTGATTTCCACGAAAACGCCCGATTTTTTCATCCGCCGCAGGGTGTCAAGCACCGGAGCTAGACGCGCGCCGCACTGTTTTTTATAAAAATCATCGGAAAAGGCCTTGAGATCCACATTGGCCGCATCCAAAAACGGCCCGATCATCTCCAGGGCCTCGGCCGTCATGTACCCATTGGTAACAAAAATGTTTTTCAACTCACGTTTATGGGCCAGACGGGCGGTTTCATGGGCCAGCTCGAAAAAAACCGTCGGTTCGGTATAGGTATAGGCAATGCTTCGGCATCCGCTTTTCACGGCGCCGGCGACGATTTCTTCAGGAGAGACAGCATCACCGATGATCCGGCCGTTGTGATCGGAAGGCATCTGGGCGATATCGGCATTCTGGCAGAACCGGCACTTGAAATTGCACCCCACGGTTCCCAGGGAAAAACAGAGCGTCCCGGGAAGAAAATGAAACAGGGGTTTTTTTTCAATGGGATCCACATGAACGGCAATGACGCGTTCATATACCAGGGTTTCCAGCCGGCCGCCGATGTTTTCCCGGACTCCGCAGATGCCCCGGGAGCCGTCGCCGATGACGCACCGATGGCTGCACAACCGGCACTGCACCTTGCCGTCGTCTCTTTTTTCGTACAATAAGGCTTCCATTACGGTATCCTCATCATATCTGGTGATCGGCTCCGAAGGTTCCGCAAAAAATTGACTTATTCGCTCCAAGTGTCTTTCGGGGCGCGGTTTTTATGGATGCTGAATTGCAAAAACTCGTCGCAGGCTCCTCAAACAGTTTGCAATTCTTAACGCATCCATGAAAACCGCTTATTTCCCCGAAATCCACGATTTCGCTCATAAGCCAACTTTTTGCGGAACCTTTTATTTTTCTGATTATTTTTCAGCACAGCTCGCGACACGGCTTTCGGATGGAACGATCCGGTTAGCCGGAGACGTCAGGGTCAGCGGAGTTGTCCGGAAACGGGGAACCGGCAGGGCAATCACTCCGGCGAACGCGCCGAAGGGACTCCGTTGCATGATCCTGGTGGACTCAAGCCGGGCGGTCATTTTGGGAAAAAACCCGGGAAGCGGGCATACCGTCCGGCATTCCATCGGCACATCTCCCAAAATTTTAAAAAACAGGCGGCGCACCTCGCGAATCCCGAAAAAACGAACCTTTTTTTGGATCGACCGGGTAAATATCCCCCGCATGCGACGCTTTGCGGACTTAAAAGCGTATTTGTTTACAAACCCCACAAAAACCCCGTCTTTGGCCACCCGGCAAGCTTCTTCCAATGCCTTTTCCGGGTCGTCGCAGAATTCCAGGGACATGCACATGACCGCCCAGTGAAATGCATTGTCATCAAAAGGGAGTTCCTCGGCATGCCCCCAGTGCAGATCCACCCGGTGCCCGAACTTTTCCCTGGCCACATCCAGCATATAGGGCGATGGATCTATCCCCGTCAACTGGATTCCCAGATCCAAAAACGGCTTAAGGCCGGCGCCCGTTCCGCAACCGATGTCGAGTAGTCGCTGACCGAAAACCGGGTGAATCATGTCGAGCATGAGCCGGTTCTGTATGGCCACGACAGCCTGGTTTTGGCTGTCGTGAAACCATCTCTCATCTGATGCGGCATCCTGAAAATCAAACACATATCCCATAACCCCTTCTTGTAAAGAAAAAGCGCCATGAATTCAAGCTTAAACCCATCGCCCACATGGCCTGGTTTTTATATGGATCAATTTCTTGTCAGTTTTCCCTTGTTCAACCCGGATTGTGCTGTTAAATTCGAGTTTAAATGTGGCCATGTTTGACGGATTTGCAACCCACCGGTATGCCCGCTCAATGCGCTCGCGGGCCGACACGTTGCAAACCCGCGGCCGGTTAACTTATTATTAAGACCATCAGAAAACCCGTTTTGCTTGATTTACGAGACTTTTCAGGAGATGCGCGGCGGGAGGTTCAACACACATGGGCAGATGCATCCGCCATCCGGACCGGGAAACCCCGTATCTCTGTCAGAAACACAATATTTATCTCTGTGACGCGTGCATGAAGTGTCGTGATCCGGAAATATACTGCAAGTTCAGACCCGCTTGCCCCATCCGGTACCTGGAAAAGGAAAACGCGTACTCCGGCAAACGTGACTCCGGAACTCAAATCCTTACACCAAAAGAAGCCGATGATCACATTTCATAAATATCACGGACTGGGAAACGATTATATCGTCATCGACCCGGCCCGGGAGATGGAACCCCTTACGCCGGACCGCGTCCGGCGAATCTGCCATCGGAATTACGGCATCGGCGGAGACGGAATCCTGCTGGGTCCCATTGAAACCCGAAATGCGGACTTCGAGGTACGGATATTCAACCCGGACGGCAGTGAAGCCGAAAAAAGCGGCAACGGACTGCGGATCTTTTCCCGTTACCTTTCGGACACAAAACGGGTGTCCAGCGGCGCCTTCACCATTGCCACCATCGGCGGCATTGTGGAATCGCGCATTGATGAAAACACCCGAATGATTTCCGTGGCCATGGGAACGGTCAGTTTTAACAGCCGCGACATACCGGTTGCCGGACAAGACCGCGAGGTCATCAACGAAACCGTTATTATTGACGGCCGGGATATCGTCTTTTCCGCCGCCACCATCGGCAATCCCCACTGCGTGATTTTTTATGATCCAATCTCATCGAAGCTGGCAAAAACGCTGGGCCCGCAAATCGAAATCCACTCCCTGTTCCCCAATCGTACCAATGTGCAATTTGCGAGGGTCATCAATCGCAACAATATCCGCATCGAAATCTGGGAGAGGGGCGCGGGCTACACCCTGGCATCCGGCAGCAGCGCATCGGCCGCGGCCGCGACGGCGCACCGGCTCGGCCTGACGGACAGGGAAATGACCGTGCATATGCCCGGCGGACGCCTTGAAATCCGAATTGACGAAAACAATGCCGTCACCCTGACCGGCCCGGTCACCCGGGTGGCATCCGGCGTTCTCGATGACGAAATATTTCTTTATCCAACGGTCTGCTGATGAAAGAATTCTTCACAGTCACCGATATCAAAGATGTTTTCACCCACCTGCGGGTTTTCCCGGAGACGGACAAGGAGCCCATCCACCTCCTTGACGCTCTGGGCCGCATTATCGCGACCGATATCACGGCCGAAATGGACATCCCCGAATTTGCCCGATCCACCATGGACGGATACGCGGTTTGCGCGGCTTCCACCTTCGGAGCCTCCGAGGCCAACCCGGCATACCTGACCATTACCGGCTCCATTGCCATGGGGGAACTCCCCCCCGGCCCGGTCAGGCCCGGAGAAGCCATGCGCATTCCCACCGGCGGCATGATGCCCGACGGGGCCGACGGCGTAGTTATGATAGAGCACACCGCGGAAATCGATGCGACAATGCTTGAGGTCTATCGGAGTGTTCCGCCGTTGCACCATGTGATTGCGCGGGGGGAAGACTTTGTGGCAGGATCATCTCTGATTCAGACCGGCACGCGGATCCGGCCCCAGGAAATGGGCCTGCTGGCGGCCATGGGCCTTGAGCGGATCGACGTCTTTAAAAAGACGAAAATCGGGCTGATCTCCACCGGAGATGAAATCGTTTCCATCGACACGCCCCCCGGTCCGGGACAAATCCGGGATATCAACACCTACACCCTGTCCGGCCAGATCATGGCCGCCGGCGCTATCCCGGTGATCTACGGCATAGTCACCGATGACGTCAGCCTGCTGCACGCGGCATGCGCCAAAATCCTGGCGGAAACCGATATGGTCATCATCTCCGGGGGCAGTTCCGTGGGCATGCGGGATGTGACCATCGACGCGATCCAGCGCTTTGACGGCGCCGAAATCCTGGTTCACGGCATCCCCATCAGTCCCGGGAAACCGACGCTTCTGGCCCGGGTGCAAAACAAGGCCCTATGGGGCCTGCCGGGCCATGTGACATCGGCCATGGTGGTGTTTGACCGAATAGTCCGGCCGTTTATCGAAAAAATCAGCGGCATTGATCCCGCATGCCATGCCCCGGCCCGCCAGATTCAGGCCCGGCTCACCCGGAACGTGGCATCAGCCCAGGGCCGGCGGGATTTCGTGCGGGTCCGGCTGATCGAAAAAGAAAATGAATTAACGGCCGAACCGATCCTGGGAAAATCCGGCCTGCTCTCCACCATGTTAAAGGCACACGGTCTTATTGAAATCGATCGCAATGTCGAAGGCTTGGAAAAAGGGAGCATGGTGCCGGTGATCCTGTTTTCATGACGGCCCCAGTATCGGGTTTTTCGGCTGATGGTCTCGTGAATCATCAATCTGCTCCCTTAATGCGCGTGTTGCCGGTCGTGCCGGTTGATCCGCTGAATTTCTCAAACTCGGGACGGGTCCTCAAACAGTGAGAAATTCTTAACGCGGATCAACGGTCCCGTCTTTTTCGGCAACACGTGCAAACCCGCTCGCAGACCGATGATTCACGAGACCATCAGGGCAAGGCAGCGCTTAGAAAAATTCCACCCTGAAAGGAATTGGAAGCCAACAATTCGATTTGGTGCGACACCATCAAAATTTGGAAAGAGATATGGCGGAACGCAATATTTATCTGAATATGAAATCCCTGGCTGAGGCGCGGCGCATTCTGGCAACATCATTTGATCCGGCCGGCCGGCTGGAAACCGAGGTTCTTCCGGTCGCGGACGCCGTGGATCGCGTCTTGTGCGCACCGGTATGGGCGAAAATATCATCGCCGAACTATCATGCCGCGGCCATGGACGGCATCGCGGTGCGCGCGGATAACACCTACGGGGCAAGCGAATCCGCGCCCAAAATCCTGCGGGCCGGTAAGAACGCCTGGTTCATCAATACCGGCCAGGTCATGCCGGAAACCGCCAACGCGGTGATCATCATCGAAAACGTCCATATCGAAGATGATGGCGGCATCGAAATCCAGGCCCCGGTCTTTCCCTGGCAGAACGTACGCCGGGTCGGCGAGGATATCGTGGCCACGGAACTTCTTTTCCCCAGAAACCAACGCGTAACGCCCTATGCCGTGGGCGCGCTGATTGCCGCCGGGATTTTCAACGTTGCCGTCTGGAAAAAACCGTCCGTGATGATCCAGCCCACGGGTTCTGAACTGGTGGATCATGGCGGCATCGACCCGACAGCCCTTGCGCCCGGAAAAGTCCTTGATTCCAATTCCCACATGCTGGGCAAACTGGTGGAAGCCTGCGGCGGGAAATACAGACGAAATCCCATCATCAGAGACGATGTTGACGCCATCTCCGCCGCCGTCCTTGACGCGGCCGACAACCCGGATGTTGACCTGATCCTGATCATCGGCGGATCATCGGCCGGGTCCGAGGATTTCGCGCGCAAAGTCATCCACCGGCACGGCAACGTATTGTTTCACGGGGTCACCATGATGCCCGGAAAACCGGTCATTGCCGGTGAAATCAACGGAAAGCCGGTTTTCGGGATTCCGGGATACCCGGTATCGGCCATCATCGCCTTTGAACAGCTCGTCCGGCCCCTGCTGTTCGGATTGCTCAATCAGGCCGAACTCCAAGATAAAACCATCGATGTCCACCCCACAAAAAAAATCGCATCCAGGCTCGGCGTTGAGGAGTTTGTCCGGGTCAAACTCGGACAGGTGGGAGACCGGATCGTTGCCACGCCCCTGGCCCGGGGCGCGGGATGCATCACCAGCATCACCGAGGCCGACGGCATTATCCGCATTCCCGATCATGTGGAGGGTGTCTTGGACGGACGACCGGTCACGGCCCATCTGCTCCGGCCACTGGCCGATATCCAGAATACCATCGTGTCGGTGGGCAGTCACGACAACACCCTGGACGTGCTGGCCGATCTGGTCCGGGCCCAAAGCAGCCGGTTCACCCTGTCGTCGAGTCATGTGGGCAGCATGGGCGGGCTCATGGCCGTTAAAAAAGGGCTGTGCCATATAGCCGGCATCCACCTGCTCGACACCGCCGACGGCACTTACAACATCAGCTATATCCAAAAATATCTGCCCGGCACCCCCGTCTATCTGCTCCACCTGGTCCGGCGGGACCAGGGGCTGATTGTCAGGCCGAAAAACCCTAAACAGATCAAAGGGATCAGCGATTTGGTCCGGGAAGACGTCATTTTCATCAATCGTCAGAGCGGATCAGGCACGCGGATTCTGCTCGATTACGAGCTGGAACGGATGGGGATTTCCTCCCAGCACATCACGGGATATCAGAACGAGGAGTTCACCCATATGGCCGTTGCCGTGGCCGTCCTGAGCGGGACCGCCGACGCCGGGCTGGGCATTTACGCGGCGGCCGCGGCCCTGGGACTGGATTTTATCCCGGTGGTCACGGAATCCTATGAGCTTCTGATCCCGACGGAATACATGGAAACGGAAATGATGCGGCTTCTGGCCGATATCATCCGGTCCGATGCGTTCAAATCGCGGGTGGCCTCACTTGGCGGATATCATACGAAAAAAACCGGCGACATTGTCTGGTCCCATCCATGACGCCCTATACGCTGATCGATCACACCGCCGATATCGGCATCCACATCACCGGTAAAGAGTTGAAAGACCTTTTCACCACGGCCGCGGAAGCCATGTTTGATCAAATCATTGATCGCTCCCGTCTTTTGGGCCGCAGAAAAAAAGATCTCCTGATATCGGGCATGGACCGCCATGTCCTGCTTATCAACTGGCTCCGGGAACTTCTGGAAATCTGGACCATTGACGGCGGTCTAGTCCGCACGGCACTGATTACGGAAATGGATGAGACCCATATCCACGCAACGGCCGCCTGGGACGCCTACGATCCTGAAATTCACGAAATATTAAAGGATATTAAGGCGGTCACTTATTCGGGCGTTTCGGTGGAACCGATTCCTGAGGGATGGCAAGCGACGGTGATATTTGATGTATGAAAATTCCGAGACGGCCACGCCGCGTAAACTGCTTCTTCTTCGACTTGAAACTACTTGAAACTATGAACTTGCGTCAAGGAATTCCGTCTTTTTTAAATGGTCAACTTTTTTCTTTTTTTTAAGCAGCGTTCAAGGTACGTCACAAATCATGCTGAAAAAGGAATCCGGATATCAAAAACCGCGCCCGCGCCCGGTGCACTTTCGCATTGGATGGTCCCTTTGAGGGTCCGGGTGACGACGTTATAGACGATATGCATGCCCAGGCCCGTGCCGCCGTCTCCCCGGCAGGTGGTGAAAAACGGTTCAAAGATACGCCTGACGGTTTCTCTTTCCATGCCCTTGCCGTTGTCGGCATACCGCAGATTAAGATGATTTTCGGCAACCGACGCCTCGATAATTATCAGGCCTTCTTCGATATTTTTAAAACCGTGATGCAGCGAGTTGATCAGCATTTTGGTGATCATCTGGGAAAACGCGCCGGGATAGCTGTCGATGACCAGGTCTTCCGGACAAATGACCCGGACCGTATGCCGGGTCCGCCGAAGATGATAACCCAGGCTGAGCAGGGTCGTGTCGATATATTCCTTCAGGTTGAACCGTCGGCGGGTTTCGGACGACTGGTCCACCGCCACCTGCTTGAAATTTTTTACCAGTTCAGCGGCCCGGGTGAGATTAACGGCAATGGTGGATGACGCCTCAGCCACGGTATTAAGATAATTTTTTACAATATCCGGGGTCAGTTGCCCCCCGACCATCAATTCCTTCATCCGTTCCGTCTTTTCCTGAACAAAGGTGCTGGCCGTAATCCCGATCCCCACCGGCGTATTGATTTCATGGGCAACTCCCCCCACAAGCCCGCCGAGTGCCGCCATCTTTTCGGCTTCAACAAGCTGCACCTGGGCGGTTCTTAAATCTTCCAGGGTTTTTTCAAGTACGGTATTTTTAAATTTCAATTCACCGGCCGCCGCATCGAGCTCCCGCCGTGATTGTTCAAGGGCCTCGTTTTGGTTCCGCAGCTTGATTCTGGTGTTGCGCAGCATGCCGGAGGCAAAGGACACAATAAAGGCGAGCACGTAAAGGGTGATGGCCAGACAAGCAATAATCAACAAAACATCAGTCAGGGAATAATGATATCCCCATTGGTTGTTCTGGTGGGGAATGACGCCGAAATGCTCCATTAATGCCATGGCCGCAAAACTGACGGCGCAGATGGTGGCGACAATAAAGGCGTATCGCCGCGGGGCAACTACGCCGATATAGGCGATCAGGGCCGCATAGATGATGATCAGATACATCCCCCGGACCCCGCCCAGAAAATAGATGATGATGGTATCACCGACGGCTTGGATGAAGTTGATCGTCAGATTGTAGACATCAAAAACCCGTTTCCGGATGATGTGTTTCAAACCCCATAAAAAGGGGATATTCAGGAAGGCAACGACGCCGCCGGTGATACTGACTCCGATCAGCGCCGGCGTGTCAATGGAATGATAATACCATGATATCAAGAGAAAAAACCAGATGGCGACAATGGCGCCGCTATTGACCAAGGCCCCCTGCAGGTGTCGTTTGTACAGGGTCTGGTGTTTGGCGGGAGAAAGATACGTGGACTCAGGGCCCTGAATTCCGGCCGGATCTTGTGTCGGTGGATGCGGCATGTTGATATTCATCACCCTTGCTCCGACGCCATCCGTGCGATAGCGACAAAATGTTATCTTGCCCCGGGCCCGGAAGGATGCCTGAAGCTACCTAACCTGAATAACCGGAACAAAAATGAGGATATTTATAAACAAACCGATTCCGCGCTTGACATCCCCATATCCCCATGTTAAAAAAATAATTTTAATGTTATGGTTCATCCGTCGGGGCGTAGCGCAGCCTGGAAGCGCACTTGCATGGGGTGCAAGGAGTCGGAGGTTCAAATCCTCTCGCCCCGACCAATTGAATCAAAAACAGCAATCAAAAAACTCTCATCTCAAAAGCCTGAAATCGCCGGGGTATATTTACGGAGTTTAAAGGCTGCCCTTCCCTGATGATTCTTAGTCCCATTTTTACCACAACGCCTCTTTATTGGCAAACAAAACTAAGGGTCGGGAGGGGGTCAGGGTCGGGAGGGGGTCAAACCTTGATTTGTGATTAATGGGTCGGGAGGGGGTCAAACCTTGATTTGTGATTAATTAAAGAAGCGGCAAGGTTGAGTGCCTCCCACAGCCGATTAATCACAAATCAAGGTTTGACCCCCTGGCCATATTAATTGGCGCTTCCGGCGCCTGGCAGCAACCGGAAACAAACAAAGGCAGAACCCTAATCACAGGCCCTGCCTTTGTTTGTTTCCGGTTAAGTTTGTGGGGGAATCTTTTTTTAAATCCGTCTAAAGTTTAAACGTTCTGGCGGCGGCGGATCATCCACAGGGCCGATCCGGCCAGTATCATGGATAACAAAATCATGCCCCACCCGGACAGGGTGGGGATGGGTGCTCCTGCTGGCTGCTGGGCGATCCCGCCGAAATTATCCAAACGGGCAATCCCGACGTAACCGACAATGCCGATGCCGGTGCCTTCCGCGGGCGGCGCGCCTGGGCTCACATAGGTCTGGGGTGGTTGTGCGCCGCCGTCAATATCCGTAAATTCAATTGTCACCACATCGCCGACGCGGGTGGCCTTCATGTGCGCCGTGCTGAACGGCGAAGTTAATTCTGTAAACCCCAACCCGAAACCGTCGCCATTGTTGCCGGTGTAAAACGCCACATGAGAAAATCGGCCGTCACCTGACTGACTCTGAACCTTTAAGAATAAATTGCTGACGCCGGCCCCGTAGTTGAGAAGGAGCCCGGTGTACTGAAGATCCGTTCCGTTGACGGCCACATCGGCTTCAGCAACATTGCCGTCTCCGGGGGCATCGTTAAAAGTAGCGCGGCCCAGGCCCCCACATACCGCGGCATTGTTGGAAACATTGCAGTAGCCGTCATGAACCGTCCAATTGGAGCCCACAGGCCCATCCGGCCGGTTGAAATCATCCAGCAGATTGGCGGCGGGGGTGCTGCGGAGCGGCACCGGCGGGCCGGCACTCTTCTGCATGCCGGTCGGCGCGGGTTTTCCTAGAGTTTCATCGATGTCGGCCAACACTGCCTGAACGCTAACAGTCAACATTAATAGCATCGTCAGCAAAACTGTTCCAAGCAACTTTTTTCCTATAAGATTTCGCATTATGCCCCCCTTATGAGTATGAAAAATTTTAGTCAAGTACTATCTCATAATATGGTGAACTTATAAATAGTTGATGTCAACATTTTTTCATAATATTTTCAGGAATCAATTTCCTGGGATTCAAACTGGAGAGATGTGATGGAACTCGGACGATGGAGATCTGGCGGCTGTTGAGTAGAGGGGGGTCAAACCTTGATTTGTGATTAATTAAAGAAGCGGCAAGGTTGAGTGCCTCCCACAGCCGATTAATCACAAATCAAGGTTTGACCCCCTGGC
>QZJS01000062.1 GCA_003597945.1 Desulfobacteraceae bacterium
GCTCCCACGGAACTCGAAGGCATTGCCGGCACCGCCGTATTCAAGGTGTTCGACCTTCAGGCGGCCCGGACCGGCCTGAACCTGCGCGAGGCCGAAAAATCCGGCTTTGATCCGGCGGGCATCGTCATCCAGAGCCGATCCCGGGCTCACGGGCATCCCGGTTCAACAACCATCAGCGTTCATCTGGTCGGAGACAAAATCTCCGGCCGCCTGCTGGGGGCCCAGATGGTGGGCAAGGAAGGCGTGGCCCATCGCATCAACGCCGCGGCCGTGGCCCTTCATAACCGGATGATCGTTGCGCGGTTTTCCCAGTGCGATCTGGCTTACGCGCCGCCCTTCGGCCCGGTGTGGGACCCTCTGCTCACCGCCGCCAATCAACTGCTGAAGAAAATGGAAAATCCGTAATCCATAATCCACAATTATTGATCGTTGATCAGAGGTGATTCACATGCCGTTATTTGACTATGAGTGCGCCGCTTGCGGCAAAACCGGCGAATACCTGGTGTCCGGCCGCGGCGAGCACCCCGCGTGCCGTTATTGCGGAAGCCAGGATCTCACCAGGAAACTTTCCGCCCATGCCGCCTTTGCCGGAACTTCAAAAAGCCGTCTGCCGGGACTCGGGGACACCACCTGCTGCGGATCATCGCCCGGCCACGGCTCCTGCGCCGGCCCGGGGAGCTGCTGCGGGAAAAATTGATTTTTTTGCAATAAGTTTGATGTTGCGCGCCTCGAAAACCAATTTCTAAAATCATCGGCAATGCCCGATTTCGTTAAAATTGTCGGCGAAATCGGGCATTGTTTTTTAATAATTGATTTTTAAATGAAAAATCGTTATTAAAGATCATAATTTTCGATTATTTAAACCAACCCATTCCAATATTTCCGGCAAGGGCTCTTCAACATGATAAACGGCATCATCGCGCAAAAGCTGCAAAGTCTTGACGAAGTGCTGATCGAACTCCGCACCCTGGGCCAGATATCCAGGCAACAACTGGATCAGGACTGGCGAACCAAAAAAGCGGTGGAGCGGAATTTACAAATTTTGGTGGAAGTCGTGATTGATGTCTGCCAGCGGCTTTTATCCCTGGCCGGACAGACGCCGGCCACCACCGGCAGGGATGCCGTGGATCGGGCTGTTAAATCCGGGTTTATTCCGCCAAACGAAGCCTATTTCAAAATGGTGCAGTTCCGGAATTTCGTGGTGCACCGCTATGAGCATGTGGACAATGAGATTCTGGTGGGGATGGTTAATCAACGGTTGGTCGACTTTGAACGGTTTCGCGATGATGTGATGAATTATGTCCGAAAAACAACTGACTGAAAATGACCGGCAGCGCATGGCCGACTGCATGGCCAGGGATGATAATGTCCTGGCGGCCTGGCATTTCGGCTCCACCCTGGAAGGAAGCATCCGGCCCGGCGCGGACATAGATATCGGCGTTCTGTTTGTCCGGATGCCCACGCTGGACGAACTGGCGGTCCTGCGGTCCGCGCTTCAGGATGCGCTGGCTTTTGATGGAATTGATCTGGTGGTGTTAAACGAAGCATCCCCCATTTTGCGTTTTGAGGCTATCTCCGGCCGGCCGGTTTACACTTCAGATCCGGAAGCCCGCGCCACCTTTGCCTCCCTGACCGCCCGGGAATATGAGGATGAAATGGCCCAGTGGCGCCGGGCGCTGATGATGGGCCGCCGGGAATAATAACCTGCCTGAAAAACAGCTATGGACCGGTTTTCGGAAATATGTTTACCGAAATGGTTTCGTATAAAAACTGCTCCACAAACGGCTGGGTCGCCAGCAGGCCCTTTTCTTCCCGTATTTCGATGACCCACCAGGTGCAGGCCGATCGGCCAAGCAATTCCAGTCTGCCGGCAATGTCTTCGTAGCGTGCCGGCGGGACATGACCCAGTCCCGGGATCTCGGTGTGATAGATATGGGCGTTGCGCACTTTAGCGGGGTGTGGGGAGATAAAATCCTTGACGGCAAACTGTTGGCATTTTACCGATTCGCAGGCATGGGCATGGCCGATGTCCACGGTCACGGAAACGTCGCTGCGCCGGACGAGTTTTTCAAACAGATTGGGCCGGCTGGTCCATCCCCATGCCAGATTTTCAAGGCAGAGGGTGATGCCGTGTTCTCCGCCGAAATGCACCAGGTCCCGGAGATTCGCAATGGTGGATTCCCACGACAGGATTTTGGTGGTGTCATGGCCCAGTCCCACATGAATGGTCAGGTATTTCCCGCCCGCCTTGGAAACCAGCCGGATGATCCGCTTGAACAGGGCCATGGATGTTTCCCGGATATCCTTGTCCTCATGGCCGATGTCCACCTTGGAAAACGGGCAGTGATACCGAATTTCAAGGGGGGAAAACGTTTTCTGCATGCCGGCCCAGGCGGATTCTTCCGAGGGGGTTGCCGGCAGTCTGGAATCATCCATGGACCAGTCGATTCCCCCGAAGCCGTGATCCAGGGCAAAACGTTTGAGCGCATCCGGGTTTTCAATGAAATTGGGCATGGCCAGGATGTGCGGATGTTGGTGATGGTTTAAGGTAAACATGATGTCTTATCGCTGGTTTTTTGCATTTTCATTTTTTTTGTTTTAAATTTTAAGGGTTAAGAGACGTCCACATCATGCAGCACCTGCCGGGCAACGGTGTGATGGTCCGGAACAATGCCGGAAAGATAGGCGGCAATGATTTTTTCGGCAACCGGTCCGGCAAAATTTTCGAAAAATCGGCGGATATCGGCGGGCAATATCGGTATCGTGTTGTCGGTCATCCGGTAATTGCCCGACAGCGCGCAGCCGACCTGTTCTTTTCCGCGTTTCCACGGGGCCTGGAGAATCCGTTCAATTTCATCCCCGCTGGAGATATGGCGCAGGGCAAAGAGCAGTGAAATATCAAACCGCCTGGCAAACGCCAGATAGAAATCCAGGGCTTCGGCGGTCTGGTTGATTTTTACCATGCCGGTATGTGACTCGCGCTCCCCGGAAATGATGGGGATGTTTCCCAGTTTGACGGCCAGGGGGATCCGGGCCGCATGCAGATACAAGTGACATCCCGGGCAGGGTGAGTAAAAGCCGTATCGCGCAAACAGTTCACTGATGAATCCGCCGTTGATGGCCCGCCAGAAACCCGGTGATCCCATCACCAGCAGCGGATGGACGCCAACCGCCGGCAGACGGCGGGAAAGCCGGTCTACCGCCCGTTGAATATGGGCCCATTCACCGGATTCGGTTCCGGTATACGCATACACCGGCAGCAAATCGGTAAATTGACGCTCCTCAACGCTTCTGACGGCCGCGGCCACGCTGTCGCGGCCGGCGATCTCGACGATGGCGAGTTTTTCAATGGATTGATATCGCGCGATTTGCCCTTCGGAAAGCAGCCATTCGGGCCAATCGATGATCAATTCCGGTTTGTCCCTGAAAACGGCCGCCGGCGCATTTTCATGGATCGGGCCGTTTGCGGTCATATCATTCAAACCTTTTTGTCGGATCTCATATTAAATAAATATTTTCTTCCGGCCCGTCGATGACTTCACCGATATCGGCGGCCACGTCAATACCGCCGGCCTTGAGGGCCGCGACCAGGTTTTCGGCATGGGATTCGGCCACGCCGATCAGCAGGCCGCCGGAGGTCTGGGGGTCATAAAGGAGATCTTCCACTTCCCGGTTGACGCCAGGGCCGCGCCGGACCATCTTTTCACGGAAGGCCCGATTGTTATAAGCCCCGGCCGGAATGAGTCCCATGGCCGCGAACTCAAGGGCTTCGGGGATCAGAGGCACGCGGGAGGCTTCCAATCGGACGCCGTGCCCGCTTTCCTCCACCATTTCGGCCAGATGCCCCACGAGGCCGAAACCGGTAATATCCGTGCAGGCATGGACGGGAAAATCGGCCATGATCCGGGCCGCATCCTTGTTTAAGGTCGCCATCTGTCGGCTGACGCGGTCGGCAACAGCGGCTGAGGCCAGCCCGGCCTTGATGGCGGTATTGATGACTCCGGTGCCCAGGGGCTTGGTCAGGATCAGGCGGTCCCCGGTTTGCAGTGCCTTTTTGGTCAGGACCCGGTCCGGATGGATGAAGCCGGTAACGGAAAGTCCGTATTTGAGTTCCTTGTCCTCGATGCTGTGGCCGCCCAGCAGCACGACCCCGGCTTCCCGGAGCTTGTCGATGCCCCCCTGGAGGA
Source organism: Desulfobacteraceae bacterium (assembly GCA_003597945.1). Classification (GTDB taxonomy): domain Bacteria; phylum Desulfobacterota; class Desulfobacteria; order Desulfobacterales; family Desulfosalsimonadaceae; genus SURF-33. The sequence goes on from QZJS01000062.1 coordinate 4,188, forward strand.
TTTCCCGTAAAACCGAAAGATCCATGTCTTTGGCCGGAAATGCCACCAGGTTCATGGCGGTTTTGGGGATGCCGCCCATGGCGTACACGTCGCTTAAGGCATTGGCCGCGGCGATCTGGCCGAACATGTAGGGGTCATCCACAATGGGCGTGAAAAAATCCACCGTCTGGATCAGGGCCAGATCGTCCGACACCCGGTAAACCCCGGCGTCATCGGCGTGCGTCAAACCGACCAACACATTGGCGTCGGACGGAAAGTCAAGTCCGCAAAGGGCGCGATCCAGGTCCCCCGGAGGCAGTTTAGACGCTCACCCGGACCCGCTCACCGTTTCGGTCAGTCGTTTTGGTTTTTTTTCTTCCATAGCCTTTGGTGTTTTCATATCCGGTGTGATTATATCGATATTTGAAGAAATATCAATTGCCATAAATTTTCCTTAAATATCCGATACGTTGTATTTCCATATAAATCAAATTGATTATTTCTATGCATTTGGCGGGATTCATCGAAATTTTCAATCCAAGAAAAAGGTTGTTCACAACAGCGTCCCAGCATCGGACTTTTTTCGGTGGCGTCAGTATTGGAATTTAACGATTCTGAGCTAATTTTGAAGATATTAGTCAGTCAGATGATCTTTATTGACACATTAAAGGGAACCCGATATGTAAGTATCGACCATACGCCCATGCGCAATATGAAATTGCGCGGCTGCCGGTTTATCTGACGTTTCAAAACATAAAGCGAACAAAGCCATGAAGGCCCTTTACCGATGTATCGGGACCGTCATGGCTTTTTTGTTTTTCGGGGTTAATATTCTTAATTTATTTAATATTTTTATGAGAACATCAAACTTTTACGCAGCGAAAGGAGAAAACATGAAATCGCAGGCCATTTTCCGGATTATCAGCGCGGCCGCCCTGCTGTTTTTATGGGCAGGGCCGTCATCGGCCGCGGATGACGCCGAAACCCGCCGGGAAACCGTTCAACTCGATGAAATCCGTGTGATGGCGTCGCCGATCATCGAGGGCAATGTCACGGACAAGTACGCGGGACAGAAAACCGTGGTCAGCCGGGAGCAGATCGAGGACTTGAATGCCCAGGACGTGAGCACGGCCCTGCGCAAGACGCCGGGGGTCAATATTTCCAGATTTAATCCCGTGGGAGCCTTCGGCGGGGGTGAAGGGGGCGGCATCTTCATCCGGGGCATGGGATCGAGCCGGCCTGGCGCGGAAATCAAAACCTATGTGGACGGCGTTCCCATGTACATGAGCGTGTGGAACCATCCGTTGCTTGATCTGCTGGCCATTGATTCGGCCGGGGCCATCGAAGTCTATAAAAGCCCCCAGCCCCAGCATTTCGGAAACGCCGTGGGCATCATCAATATTGTTCCCGTGCAAAAAGCGACCCCGGGAACCCAATCGCGGATCAAGCTTGCCGGCGGCAGTTACGATACGTTTATCGGCAATATGGAAACCATCGGAAAAACCGGTACGCAGCATTACGCGCTTGGCGGGGGCTACCGTCAATCCGACGGTCATCGGGACCATGCCGACGGCCGGACCGGTAATTTTTACGGCAATATCGGATATCAGCTCTCGGATGAGTGGGACATCCGGTTTTTCGGTCTTTATTCGGATAACACCGCCGATGATCCCGGAGTTAAGGGCGCAGATCCCTCCAAACGGAGCGGCGCCTATGAGACCAGGGCGACCCTGGCGGCGGCCACCCTTTCCAATAATTACGGTTCTGCCGACGGCTACATCAAGGTCTATCATAACACCGGCGAGGGCGACTGGTTGGGTCAGCCCACGTCAAGGGAAAATGTTTATGAAAACTTATATAATGATTTTAACTATTACGGCATAAAGGCCCGGGAAGCCTTCCGGCCCTGGAACGGCGGTGAACTGCTGGCCGGCCTGAACTGGGAATATACCGAAGGCGATTATAACAAGCATTTCACTGACGGCGTTGCCGACCGCTGGGAAGGGCATGATTTCACTATGTTTTCGCCGTATGCGGCCGTCAGCCAGACCCTGGGGGATGAAACCGGCTTTCATGTGACGCCGTCGGCGGGCGCCCGGTATTACCGCCACAGCGATTTTGACGCCGAGTGGGCGCCCCATGCCGGGCTCCTGGCCGGATACGGCGGGTTTTCCTGGCATGCGGGATACAGCCGGGCTGTGGTCTATCCCGGTCTTGACGTGGCGGTGTTTTCCGAAAAGGTGCTTCCGATGCTGGGTGATTCATGGAAAAATCTGGACCCGGAAATCGTGGATCACTATGAAACCGGCGTTTCGTATCTGTTCGGCACCCTGGCCGCCGTGGACCTGACCTGGTTTTACAATGACGGAAAGGACCGCTACGTGGTGGTTCCGCCGCCGCCCCCACCGCCGGTATATGAAAATATCGGAACTTATGTGACCAAGGGCGTGGAAACCGCGCTGCGGGTATCGCCGACGGCGGATTTCTCCCTGTTTTTCGGGGCCACGTTCCTGAAAAGCGATCCGGATGATCTCCCGTATGCGCCGGAAACCACCCTGAGCGCGGGGGCCAACTGGCGCTTCTTAAACGCCTTTACCCTGAATCTGGACGGCCAGTATCTCGACAAGATGCGGGTCAGCCCCCTGCTGCGGCGGGCGGGCGCGGAAAACGAGAACACGGTGGACAGCTATTTTATCTTAAACGGCAAGCTGAGCTATGATTTTGCCCTGGCGCGTAAGGGACTTTCCGGTACGGTGTTCGTGGCCGGTGAAAATATCACCGACACCGATTATGAATACCTGCCCGGCTATCCCATGGCCGGCATCAACGGCATGGCCGGAATTTCCCTGATATTCTGATTAAAAAACAAAGGAGAAAATTCAATGAAATCAAGAAATTATCCCATAAAAAAATTCCTGCGAGCCCTTCCTCTGCTTCTGCTGCTCTGGGCCGCCGCAGGACATGCCCACGACGTTCATATTCCGGTGATCATCGACACGGATGCCGCGGCAGATGATATCCGGGCCGTCACCATGCTGATTAATTCCGGCATGACCGATATCCGACTGATCGCCGTATCCGACGGCGCGGTCTCCCCGAAAACCGGGGCAGACAACATGGCCCGTCTGCTGGCGGCCCTTGGTCGAAGCGATATCCCGGTGGCGATGGGACGGGAGCTGAGCCTGGAGCCCCCGCTGTTCCGTGAAACCAGTGAAAACCTGGCCTGGCCGGAAACAGCCGCGGTCCAAGCGCCGGCCCCGGCATCTCTGCCGGAAGCGGCGGGCTCCATTGCCGCGGCTCTTGCCGATGCCGATGAAAAAAGCATCATCTATCTGTGCCTCGGCCCCCTGACCAATCTCGCTGATGTCCTGAAGAAAGATCCGTCTCTGAAATCGCGGATCAGTCGGGTGGTGTATGCGGGAGCATCTCCGAAAAGGGCAATTGAAAGCTGGAACACCTCCCGTGATCCGTCGGCGGCGGAAACGGTTTTCACGGCGGGCCTGTCCGTTTATGCCGCAAACGCGGCCGATGAGAAACGCATCGTGTTTGATGAAAAAATGTATGACACCCTCTGCGAAAAGGAAACCCAGGCGTCCCGTCTGCTCTGCGCGATCCATGACACCCCCGATATCCGGGGAAAAATCGCTTCCGGCCATATGAAGGTCTGGGATGAGATGGCGGTGATTTACATGAACCGGCCGCAGAATTTCAGGTTCCTTCCGGAGCCGGGGTTTTCCGGGGCCATGCGCCTGGTGGATTTTGAAGCCGAACCCATTAAAAACGCGTGGTTCAAGCTGTTGGGCCATCCGGCCGATTTTCATGTGGAGACAAGGGACAGCGTGGTGTTGGCCGCATTCCCGACGGAGCCGGCCATGTTCAAGGAAGATGTGGCCCTGCATGTTGCCGATATTATCGCGGCCCACGGTTATGAGGAATGGAAAGCCTGCCTGCTCACCAATGAACTGCACCGGCACCTGGGCATCTATTCCCTGGTGGGCGCGAAAATGGGGATTTACGCCAGAGAGCTGCTTGAAGCGCCCTTTGACGCCCTTGAGGTGGTTTCATACGCCGGGTCCAAGCCCCCTCTGAGCTGCGTCAATGACGGGCTCCAGGTCTCCACCGGCGCCAGCCTGGGCCGGGGGGCCATCCGGGTGGAAGAAGACGCCAGACCGGCGGCCCTGTTCATTTACCGGGACCGCACCCTGACGCTGACCCTCAAACCCGAGTACGTGAACCGGATTAAAACCGATATCGCCGCAGCGATCGAACGGTTCGGCGCCGTCAATCCGGCCTATTTTGATCATGTGCGGGAACTGTCCATTCGATACTGGGAAGAAATGGATCGGACAACGCTTTTTGACGCGGCCTGGGGCCGTCCGGGCGATACCGTGGAGAAAAAGTAAAATAATAGAATCTTGAATTATCCAGTGGTCCGTAGTATTTGATGGATATGGACAGGTAGGGAGAAAATGATAGACTCATTCAAATAAAGCGCAAAGGAACACGGCGCGATGAAGCTGAAAGCCGGAGGCAAAGGGCGGATCAAAGGGCAAGGCTTTTTTGCGGCTCTTTATTGCGGTCTGCTCGCGCTGTTTCTGCTTGGGGCTCCCGCCGGCGCCGTGGAAACCGCCAAAACATCCGGCCCGCCTGTTCTTTCCGCTTCCGAGATCGACTATCCGCCGTTTTGCATGGTTGACGCGGAGGGCCGTGCGGGCGGCTTTTCCGTGGACCTGATGCGCGCGGCCCTTGCCGCCATGGGCCGCGATGTGGTCTTCCGCACCGGTCCTTGGGCCGAGGTTCGGGGATGGCTGGAAACGGGCGAGGTCCAGGCCCTGCCCCTGGTGGGCCGAACTCCGGAAAGAGAAGCGCTGTTTGACTTTACTTTTCCGTATATGTCCCTTCACGGCGCCATTGTCGTCCGGCAGGACACCGACGACATTACGGGCCTCAACGATCTTAAAGGACGTCGCGTAGCCGTGATGAAAGGGGACAACGCGGAGGAATTTCTGCGTCGGAAAGATCGCGGCATCGCTATTCATACAACATCCACGTTCGAACAGGCCTTCCGGGAGCTTTCCCTTGGCCGTCACGATGCCGTGGTGATTCAGCGGTTGGTGGCCCTGCGTCTGATCCAGGAAACCGGATTGAAAAACCTGCGGGTGCTCAGCAAACCCATTGAGGATTTTCGACAGGATTTCTGCTTTGCGGTCAAAAAGGGGGACAGTAAGACACTGGCCCTTCTCAATGAAGGGCTGGCCCTTGTGATGGCCGACGGCACCTACCGTCATCTGCATGCCAAATGGTTTGCGGCCCTGGAACTGCCGACCAACCGTCGCATCATCATCGGCGGGGATCATAATTATCCGCCTTATGAATATCTTGATGAAAATGGGCGGCCGACGGGTTACAACGTCGATCTGACAAAGGCCATCGCCCGTGCGTTGGACCTTGACATCGAAATCCGCCTCGGCCCCTGGGCCAAAATCCGTCAGGCCCTGGCCGATGGCGAAATCGATGCCATCCAGGGCATGCTCTACTCTCCGGAACGTGATTTGATCTTTAACTTTACCCCCGCGCATACGGTCAACCATTATGTGGCCGTCGTCCGCAAAGGAGAGGGTGACCCGCCGTCCTCGGCGGCGGATTTGGCGGGGCGGCGCATCGTCGTGCAGGATGGCGATATCATGCATGATTTTGTGTTGGAAAAAGGCATGGAATTAAATGTTTTCACGTCTGATTCCCAGGAGTTGGCCTTGAAGGAGCTGGCGGAAGGCCGCCACGACTGCGCTCTGGCGGCCCGGCTGACCGCCATGCACTGGAAAAATAAATACGGCTGGGATAACCTTGTGGTGGGCAGTCAGGCTCTTTTTTCAACCGAATATTGCTACGCGGTGCACAAAAACCAGCGCGCCCTTCTGGCTCAGCTTGCCGAAGGCTTGAAAATCATAGAGGATACCGGGGAATACCGGCACATATACGAGGAATGGATGGGGGTTTATGAAGACGCACCCCTGGACTCGATCCGGATCATCCGTTACGTGGCCATGGTGGCCGTTCCGCTGCTGCTGATCATTATCGGGGCTTTTGCCTGGTCGTGGTCCCTGCGCCGGCAGGTGGCGCGTCAAACGGAAAAATTGCGGCAAAGCGCGGAATTCCAGCGGGCCATGATCGCCTGTTCGCCCGTGGCCCTTTACAGCCTCGACCCGGACGGACGCGTGTCGGTATGGAACGCATCCGCAAAAAGGATTTTCGGCTGGACGGCCGAAGAGGTCATGGGCCGCCCCCTTCCCATCGTTCCTGAGGATAAACGGCAGGAGTTTATCGATTTGCGTAAGCGCGTCATGAATGGTGAATCTTTTTCAAGGATAGAGGTCGTCCGGCTAAAGAAAAACGGCTTTGTGTTTGACGCCAGTCTTTCGGCTTCCCCGATTCATGATTCCGAAGGAAACATCATTGGCATCATGAGCTCTGTTGAAGACATCAGCGAACGCAAACGGTCCGAAGCCGCGCTGAAAAAAAGCGAGGAACAATACCGGCTCCTGGCCGACAACACCATTGACGCCATCTGGACGATGGATATGGATCTTGTGTTCACCTACGTCAATCCGGCGTGTTTTGCCATGGCCGGATACACGCCGGAGGAGTGGATCGGCAGTCGGCTTCAGGACCATTGCGATGAGAAGAATTTTGCAATTATGGCCGCCAATGTCATGGAGGGGCTGGAAGGCGGCCCGGAATTCCCCGGCGTTATTTTCGAAGCCGTGATGCTTAAAAAGAACCGCGAGCCTTTTCCCGTCGAAATTCACGGTAAGATCATCTATGATGCCGGCAACAATCCGTTGATGATCCAGGGGGTGACGCGCGATATTTCCGAGCGCCGCCATGCCGAAGAAGTCAGAGAAAAATTGCAGTCCCAGTTGCTCCAGTCCCAGAAGATGGAATCCGTGGGCCGTCTGGCCGGGGGCGTGGCCCATGATTTCAACAACATGCTTACCGTGATCCTGGGATACACGGAAATGGCCATGGACCAGGTGAACAAAACCGATCCGATTCATGCCGATCTGGAGGAAGTCCGGCGGGCCGGCAAGCGGTCCATGGATATCACCGGGCAGCTTCTGGCCTTTGCCCGGAAGCAGGTTATCAGCCCCAGGGTGATGGACCTCAATGAGACCGTGGAAGGGATGCTTAAAATGCTGCGGCGGCTCATCGGCGAGGACATCGATCTGGAATGGCATCCCGAGGCGCGGTTGTGGCCGGTTAAAATGGACCCTGCCCAGATCAATCAGATGCTGGCCAATCTCTGCGTCAATGCCAGGGACGCCATTTCCGGAGTGGGAAAAATGACTATCGAGACGGAAAACATTGTTTTTGACGCGGATTATTGTGCGGATCACGCGGGATTCATTCCCGGGGATTTCGTCATGCTGGCGGTCAGCGACAACGGTTGCGGCATGGACGGCGAGACGCTCAATAATATTTTTGAACCGTTTTTCACCACCAAGGAAGTGGGCAAGGGAACCGGCCTGGGGCTGGCAACCATCTACGGCATTGTCAAACAGAACAGCGGGTTTATCAACGTCTACAGTGAACCGGGGAAAGGAACGACATTCCGGATTTATCTGCCGCGTCATGCAGGTGAAGCCAAGGAGGCGACAGCCCCGGTTGTCGCGCAGCTTATGCCGGGCCGCGGTGAAACCGTATTACTGGTGGAGGATGAGCCGACCATCATGACGATGGGGAAGGTGATGCTGGAGAAACTCGGTTATCAGGTGCTTGCAGCGGCCACGCCGGGCGAGGCCATGTCTCTGGCCTCAGAATATGGCGAAACGATCCATCTGCTGATCACTGATGTGGTCATGCCGGAAATGAACGGCCGCGATCTGGCGAATCTGCTTCGCACCATTCGGCCGGACATCCGGGTTGTGTTCATGTCCGGCTATACGGCCAATGTGATTGCACACCATGGGGTTTTGGATGCGGGGGTGCATTTTATTCAGAAGCCGTTTTCCATGCAGGAGCTGTCGGTTCAAATCAGGGCGGCCATCGGCGCTTGAAAGGTGAAAAAGGTTTATAATTCCTCAGGCGTGAACGCCACCACGTCATCGATGGCTGCCTTGTCGCAGAAGATCATCGCCAGGCGGTCGATGCCCAGGGCATTGCCGGCGGCCGGGGGCATGAAAGCAAGATCCTGGAGAAAGCGTTCGGGCAGGGGGTAGGCGATCTGACCGGTTTTCTCCATGGCATCGCTCTCCTGAATAAAGCGACGGCGCTGCTCGGCCGCATCGGTCAGTTCCGTAAACCCGTTGCAGATTTCTACTCCGCCCATATAGAGTTCGAATCGCTGGGAAAGATCGGACCGGCCGGGGATCAGGGCCGCAAGGGTGTTGAAGGCCGCCGGGTAATCGTGGAGAAAGACCGGCCGGTCGATGCCGAGGTGGGGTTCGATGTCAAAGGCCAGGACTTCTTCGAACCGGTCCGCGGCCAGGGCCGCTTTCATATCCATGGACCCGTATTGTTCAAAGGCCGCCGCCACGGTTATTTTCGGCCATGACTGAGAAAGCGTGATCCGGCGGCCCTGGTATGGGATCACATTGCCCAGGCCGACCCGCCGGCGGACAAAATCGATCAGCGCCCCGGTCTGTGCCATCAGCTCGTTATATGTGATGCCGGATTCATACCACTCCAGCATGGTAAATTCTTCCAGGTGTCGCCTGCCCCGCTCCTTTTGGCGGAAACATTTGCAGATCTGGAAAATTTTCGGATATCCGGCGGCCAGCAGCCGTTTCATGCAGAGTTCCGGCGATGTATGGAGATACCAATTATCCGCCGGGCAGGCATGGATATGGGGTTCGGGAGCAGGTGCGGGAATACGCAGGGGCGTTTCGACTTCAAGAAACTCGTTTTCCTGAAAGAATTCGCGGATGGCCCGGATGATCTCTGCCCTGAGCGCCAGGTTCCGGACGATTTGCGACTGCCTGAATGTCGTCATGGGCGCGGCCGTTTTTATCGCCGTTTCCGCTCCACGTAGGTGTCGTCCGTCCGGTTCTGCAGAAAGATGAAATCATAACTGCGGGCATCAGCGGATTCATACCACGTAAAGCCGAGTTCCTTGCAGCTTTTGCAGGCTTTTCTGGGGATATGGACGGCCATGGCCTGGAAACCGGAATCACACCGGGAGGCGATTTTGAGCGCGCCGCCGCATTCATCGCAGACCCGCAGGGTTTCGGCCTGGGTTTCGTGCAGGCCGTCGGTATCGTAGAAAATGCTGCGCCGCCGCTCGGCGAACTTGTTGAATCCCTTCATATGTCTCCCGATAATCTCCCGCTGCCGCCAGTTTTGCAGCACGGTTTTGCCTGTTTCTTCGATGATTTTCGTGATCTGCGGAGACTGCCGGAGTTTTTCAAGATCGTATCCCGGCTCCCGGACATGGCTGTAATCGATGCCGGCCATGGCAAGAATGATGCCCAGGTTGATGTAAGGCAGGGCGCCTTCGATGGAATACCCGCCTTCCAGCACGGCAAGATCCGGTTTTAAGATCCGGGTCAGGTCCGCGTATCCCTGGGCGGAAAAATGCATGTTGGTGATGGGATCGGTGAAATGATTGTCCTGGCCGGCCGAGTTGATGATCAGGTCCGGCTTGAATTCTTCGAGAATGGGAAGCACCACTTCCCGGATGACAAATAAAAAACCCTCTTCGGAAGTATGCGGCGGCAGCGGAATGTTTAATGTTGTTCCGGCGGCGTTGGGGCCGCCCAGCTCGTCGGTGAACCCGGACCCGGGATAGAGGGTCCGGCCGTCCTGGTGCATGGAGATGAACAGGGTGTCCGGGTCATGCCAGTAGATGTCCTGGGTGCCGTCGCCGTGATGACAGTCGGTGTCGATGATGGCCACGCGGTCGATGCCGTAAGTCTGGCGTAAAAATTCCACCATGACGGCTTCGTTGTTGACGTTGCAAAATCCCCGGTTGCCATGAACCATGCGCATGGCGTGATGTCCCGGCGGCCGCACAAGGGCGAAACCCCGCTCGATCCGTTTTTCCATCAGGGCTTTGGCCAGAGTGATGGCGCCGCCGGCGCTGATGAAATGGGATTCGGTCATAACGCGCTCTTCATCAGGCACGCAGAAATGGACCCGGCGCACATCCCGGACATCGGCCAGTTCCGCCTTGAATTCGGTGATGCCGTCGATATCGAAGAGTCCCTCCTCAAAGACCTGGTCCTGGGTGTAGAGCAGGCGTTCTTCGCGTTCCGGATGGGTGTCGCTGATGGCCCAGTCAAAGGCCGGGAAAAAGACCAGACCGGTTTTATATGCTGCCTCAAGCATGGGTGTTTCTCCCGTATTTTATATTGCCGCGCCGGCGGCGATTTTATCCGTAATGGTCTTGTAATTGCGTATCAGGCCCGGTTTGACCTGAAGCTTGATGCGGATATTTTTTCCGGTCATCCGGAAACCCCGGACCATGTTGAATTCCAGCTCCTCCAGGACGTCCATTTCGAGCGAATCCATGTCCGCGCCGATTTTGTGGGCTTTCTGCCGGAGCAGTTGGTATCCGATCTGAAGGGCTTCCTGGCTCGTGAAATTGACCTTGACGGGCTGGCTGAAGGATTCTTCAGGCGCCATGATAAAGCCTTTTTGGGTGTCGGCAAAAAGGCTGACTTCGCAGGTGGCCCGGGAAAGGGCCGTGCCGACGGCGTTGGCCACGGACCATGCCGGCACCGTGGCCACGGGCAGGCCGGAGATGTCGGCCAGCCGTTCCACAAAATGGCCGGCCGGTCCACCCAGCACAAGGATATTGGTCGGTTTCACCTGGTGACCCTTTAAAAGTTCTTTTATGGTATAGACCGGCTTACGGTTGATCTCTTCGATCATGTGTCGGGCCGCGGCCATAATCTGCCGGCAGGTCCGGTCAAAGACGGCCTCGGCCGCCTGCTCCAGATTCAGCCCCAGAGCATCGGCAATGGGCTGGATTCCTTTTGCCGATTTTTCCCGGTCTCCGCCCGTAACCCTGCCGAGAACAAACAAGGCGTCGGTGGGCGTGGGCGTGGGGCCGCCGTAGGCCATGGCAGGCCCGTTCCGTTCCGGCCCGATGGTGATTTCTTTCCCGTCCAGCCTAATGACGCTGTCTCCGCCCAGGCCGATGGAATAGGAGTGAAGCGCCCGGATGAGGGTCTTGTATCTTCCAAGTTCGATCCCCTGGGGGGCAAGCAGGGGAACCCGGTCGATGAGAACGGCCATGTCCGTGGTGGTGCCGCCGATATCCATGACGATGGTCTCGGCCTTTTCCGGGGCAAAGGCCAGAGATCCCATGACGCTGGCCGACGGCCCGGAGAGCACGGTCTGACCGGGGAAATCAATGGACGCGGCAAATGCCATGGTGCCGCCGTCGGCCTTGAGGACATAAATGGGAATGGTGATTCCCTTGTGTTCCAATGAGGTTTTGACGGCTTCAAAAAAGGTCTTGTGCAGCGGATAGACGGATGCGTTTAAGAAGGTGGTATGGATGCGCCGGGGGAAATTGAGGTGCCCGGATATCTTGTGGCCCGGGAATACGTTGTCGAAATGGGGCGCGATGATTTCGGCGATCCGGGTTTCATGGGCCGTATTCCGGGTGGAAAACTTGCCGACGACGCCGACATTACGGATGCCCTGGTCTTTTAGTTTTGCGGCGATGGCGGCGATTTCGTCCGGGTCGACCGGCTGGATTTCGCGCCCGCTGTGGTCGATGGAACCCGAAGTGATATAATAGTATTGATTGGTGCGGAATGCTTCGGGGTTGACGCCGGGACCTCCGGAAACAATCATGCCCGCGGGCGGCAGCTTGTTTTGAACAATGGCGTTGGTGGTAAGGGTGGTGCTGAGCACCGCGTGGCTGATATCGCCGATGTTGATGTTTTCGGTGATTTTTTCCAGTCCGGCCAGCACGGTTTCAAACAATGCCGCTGTGTCCGTGGGAATCTTGGCATGGCGTTTAAGACCGTTTTCTCCGACCAGAACCACATCCGTATGGGTGCCGCCGACGTCAAGTCCGATGATCATATGTTTTCCTTCTTCATTTGGCCCCCTCCAGGATCAAGTATAATAAAAGGAATGTGTGCCGGCGGCTGGAAATGCAGCCAACGGTTCTGATGGCTGTAAAAAGATTTTGAGAAATAAACAAAATCATCCTTAACGGATAAAACCATCGTTTTTGATCCTAACCAATATCCGAAAAGTGACGGGTTGTCAATCGGCTTTGAAAGCCCCGGTGCAATCCGTTTTGCGCCATTGACACCAGCATCACTTTTTGCCATACATCTATAAATTGCGCATAAACACACAGAAACTTGACACCCGACCCCGTATAAACATAGGAAGAATGTTTGTATGCAGGATGAATTTTTTATGGCCATGGCCCTCCGGCAGGCCCAAATTGCGTTGTCCGCGGGTGAATTCCCCGTGGGTTGCGTGATCGCCGATCATGAAAATGTTCTTGTATCAGGATATCGTCAAAAAAGCGCCGGGGATCATCCCAATGAGCTCGATCACGCCGAAATCATCGCATTGCGGCGGCTCATGGAAACCTGCATATCCGAGCGTCGGGGCGATCTTTCGATTTATGTCACCATGGAGCCTTGCCTGATGTGTTTTGGCGCCATCTTGCTGGCCGGCATTCAAAAGATCGTTTATGCCTACGAGGATATCATGGGCGGCGGCACCCGATGTCCCCTGGCGGATTTGCCGTCCCTCTACGCCGATGCCGGTGTCAGGGTTGTACCGCACCTGCTGCGGTCTGAAAGTCTTGCGCTGTTTAAAGCATTTTTTAATACCCCTGATAACACTTACTGGAAGAACAGCCCGCTGGCCCTATACACTCTGTCACAGAAATGATGGTGAAAACCATGAACCGCCGATCTGAAACCACCCGTTGCGGATGTCCTTTCCCGCACCCGCGCAACCGGATCATTGCCGAATCTTTACAAAATTTTCCCGATGACATCCGGTTCGCCGCAAAAGAAAAATGGGCGGCTTTTGCCGATGCCTGCTCCAGGAAAAATCTTCGTGCGCCCGATGCGCCGGATATGATCGAAGCCTGCACAAAGGTGTTCGGGTTTAGTGATTTTGTTGCCAGGGTTTGCATTCAGCACCCCGACCTATTGCTGGATCTTCTGACGGGCGGGGACCTGCTGCGCCCCTACGGGGTGTCGGAATACGCGGAGCGGGTCCGCCGGGACTGCGGGATGTGCGCGGACATGCCGGCGCTATCCGTCGTGCTTCGCCGGATACGGAAAAGGGAGATGATCCGGATTGCATTCAGGGATCTGCAAGGGTGGTCGGATCTTTTTGAAACCATGCGTGATTTGACCAATTTTGCCGATGCGAGTCTTGATGTCCCGTTGTCCATGCTTTACCGATGGCTGGCGGATCAATACGGCATTCCCATCAGCAAGAAGGGGCGCCCGCAGCAGTTGGTGGTTCTCGGCGTCGGTAAGCTGGGAGGCCGGGAACTCAATTTTTCCTCTGATATCGACCTGATGTTCGCGTTTCCCGAAGCCGGAAAGACCCAGGGTGGGCCGGTTTCGGTTTCCAATGAGGATTTTTTCGCCCGCCTCTGTCGTCGCCTGATCGAAGTCATTGGAGAACGCGGACCCGACGGTCTGGTTTTCCGGGTGGATATCCGTCTTCGCCCCTTTGGCGAGTCCGGTCCCATTGCCATGAGTTTTGACGCCACGGAATCCTATTATCAGCAACAAGGTCGCGAATGGGAGCGATACGCATTGATTAAGGCGCGTGTGGTGGCGGGCGACCGACCGGAAGGCCGGGCCCTGATCGAGCGGCTGCGGCCTTTTATCTACCGTCGGTATCTGGATTACGGCACATTTGAATCCCTGCGGGAAATGAAAGAAAAAATCGCCCGGGAAAACACCCGCAAGGGGATGAAGGAAAACATCAAGCTGGGTTCCGGCGGCATCCGGGAAATCGAATTTTTCGGCCAGGTCTTTCAGTTGATCAGGGGCGGCGTGAACCCGCATTACCGGAAAAGAGGCATTTTAAATATCATAAAGCTTCTTGAAAAGGACAACGGCATACCCGAAACGGTGAGCCGGGAAATGGCCGATGCTTACGTGTTTTTGCGTCATGTGGAAAATCGGTTGCAGATGGCCGATGATCTCCAGACCCACAGTCTGCCCGAGCATCCCGACGATCGGCGGCGTCTGGCCCTTGCAATGGGGTATGCGGACTGGCAGCGCTTTATGGATGCCATAGAGACTCATATGGAAAGGATACGTCTCCATTTCAGCGAGTTGCTGGCCACCGACGAGCCGGATCATCCGGAAGACGAACATATCCGGATTATCAAAGCACTCTGGACAAACGGGCCGGACGCGGAACGCAGCATTGAGATGCTGGCAAAAATGGGTGTGGATCGGCCGGATACCGTGCTGACGGAACTGAAAAGCTACAGGGATCTGATGGACGCGGATGACGTGAGTCCTCAGGGGAAAAAGCGGATAAAGCGACTGGTTCCCCAAATCCTGAGGGAAGCGCTTTCCGGCGGCGACCCCGCGATGACGCTGCGCCGCATTCACGAACTGGTAAAATCCATCCGCCGCCGCTCCTGTTATGCAGCCCTGCTGCTGGAAAATCCCGATGCCCTGACGCGGCTGGTGAAACTGGCCCAGGTCAGCCCCTGGATACTCTCTTTTTTGTCACGGCACCCGCTGTTGCTGGACGAACTTCTGGATCCCCGCACGTTCAACGCGCCGCTGGACAAGGGCACGCTTTATCGTGAACTGACGGAAAGGATGGAGCGGCTGGGAACCCAGGATCTCGAATCCCGGATGGATGACGCAAGGATATTCAAGCAGATTAACACATTCAGGATTGCGGCCGCGGATGTTGCGGGGCTTTTGCCGCTCATGAAGGTAAGCGACTGCCTGACATACCTGGCCGAGGTTATTTTGCAACATGCGCTGGAAATGTCGTGGACGCCGCTGGTTGAAAAATACGGACTCCCGGACGGCTGCCGCGGAGAAAAATACGGATTCGCCCTTATCGCCTACGGCAAGCTGGGGGGTTTGGAGCTGGGGTATGGATCGGATCTGGACCTGGTCT
>QZJS01000103.1 GCA_003597945.1 Desulfobacteraceae bacterium
GTTCACTTTTGTATTGAATCCAGTAAAAGCTGTCGGCAAAAATGATTATCCGTTCCTGAATCGTCGTCATCCATTCCACGAGATTTTTGTCGCCGGATTTTTTTCTGGATTTATCGTCTTCCGGGAGGTCGGGGTTCGGTACCGGGTAATACCACCCATTGCCGAGACGTTCCAGTTCGGCCAGAATGTGGTCGGGAATATCGGACCCGATGGGCACCGACACGACGCGTTTGTTGTCGCGGTCTCTGGCCGCGATGGCGTCATCAATATTATAAAGCCCGGTGGTGTCCCGGCCCTCGGTGAGGACCACCACAAACCCCTGGGTCAGGGTTTTGGTTGCCGGTGATGGATTTTCTTCCCATAGGTCAAGAGCAAATTGGATCGCGCCATAGAAATTGGCGGTGCCGAAAGAACGTTTAATGGAAAAAGCGTTGCCGGCGGTGAAATATGGAATTAATTCTTTTGTTAGAGATGTGAAATCATGGATCAATACCGGATCGCCGTCATTGTCAAACGCGACAACGGCAAATTCCTGCTGTTTCTTGGGATCAATCTTGCTCAGGAAGGCTTTTGCCCCATCCATCATCAGGTTGAGCGTTTCGGGGGCGATATTTGCCGAGTTGTCGATGAAAAGGACGGTTTTCAGTGTGTATGTGTATCCGGGGGGAAGCGCATCCCGCTTGCGGATGTTGATATTGGACTCAACCGTATCAAGACGGGTACCGTTTTCGAAGACATTGAAATCAGCGACCTTGAAGTCGGGGATTCCAATGCCGTCCTTGTCGCTTACCTGGAAGGTCATATTGACAAACCAGGGGGCCTGGGCAAGAAAATTTAATCCGCTGTTGCCGACTTCCAATAATGCTGTAGACGATCCCTCGGCAGGCTCGCCATCATAACCGGTCATATGATAAGACGGTCCCGATGATGAATCACCGCTGCCGCTGCTGTTGCTGCATCCGATGATGCCGCCCATTGCCATCAGGATAATAACGGCAAGTGCCATTGGAATTATACGGTGGCATGAATAACGGAAGTCCTTTTTCTGGCTGATCATTGGTATCGCTCCCCTTTTATGGTCGTCGTGATTGGGTATGGATGCGGATATTTTTTTGATTTCGTCGTTTAACAGTGTTTACAATGTTTACCACATGCAATATATGAGGTCAAGTATAAGGTCAAGAGTCAAGATATAAACATCAATAGATGACGGAAATGTGAATATTAAATATCATAATCACAACGGAATGCAACAAAAATTTAAGGTGGCCGGGGTCAAATCTTCAATTGACATTTTGAGGCAAGCCTGAAATGTCAAGGCCATGAAAACAATCATTCCTTTCAACCGTCCCTATATCGCCGGCAAGGAGCTGGATTATATCGCCCGGGCCGTTAATGAGAATCGGCGGATTTCAGGAGACGGGCCGTTTACCCGGAAATGCCAGCAATGGCTGGAGAAGACCCTGGGGGCGGAAAAGGTGCTGCTGACCCATTCCTGCACGGCCGCGCTGGAGATGAGCGCGCTGCTTTGCGATATCGGGCCGGGGGATGAGGTGATCATGCCGTCGTTTACCTTTGTGAGCACGGCCAATGCCTTTGTGCTGCGGGGCGGGACACCGGTGTTCGTGGATATAAGAAAGGATACGTTAAATATTGATGAGGAGTTGATCGCCGGGGCCGTGACGGCGAAAACCAGGGCCATTGTACCGGTGCATTACGCGGGAACGCCCTGCGACATGGATATGATCATGGGGGTTGCCCGGGAAAAGGGTCTGCGGGTGATCGAGGACGCGGCCCAGGGGCATTTGAGCACGCATCGGGGACGGTATCTGGGGACCATCGGGGATCTGGGGTGTCTTTCCTTTCATGAAACCAAGAATATTATCAGCGGGGAGGGCGGGGCACTTCTGATCAATGATCCGGAGATGATCGACCGGGCCGAGATGATATGGGAGAAGGGGACCAACCGGAAGCGGTTTTTCCGGGGGGAGGTGGACAAGTACACCTGGGTGGATATCGGGTCGAGCTATCTCCCCAGTGATATTATCGCGGCGTTTCTGTATGCCCAGCTTGAGATGGCCGAGACCATTATCGCGGCCCGGCGACGGATTTTCGGGCTTTACATGGAAGGTTTGAAGGATCTTGAGGCCCGGGGCGTGGTGCGGCTCCCGGCCATTGACGCCGAGTGCATGTGCAACGGCCATATCATGTATATCATCACCCGATCCCTGGAGGAGCGGACCCGGCTCACCGAATATTTGCAGGACCGCGGCATCAAGGCGGTGTTCCATTACGTGCCGCTGCACTCATCGCCCATGGGCCAAAAACATTGCCGCACCCACGGCGACCTGACCCACACGAACGAAATCAGCAACCGCCTCCTACGCCTGCCCCTCTATTACGAAATGACAGACACAGAAGTCGAGCGGGTCATCACCGCCGTTATCAGGGGGTCATAGGGGGTCAAACCTTGAATTGTGATTAAGGGTGAAAACACCTGTTGATTTTGCCCGCTGAGGGTCGGGTGCCCACCTGATGATAGCGTTCCAGGTCGTCAGGGGCAAGGTCTTCACCTTCAAATCTTGACCTTCAGGCCGGCAGATTCCTCCAAGGGGCCAAGGGGATCGATGGCCGCCAGCCGAGGTATATGTAATTGGGGGTCAAACCTTGATTAGTGATTAAGGGTTTTCGAAATTATTGATTTGCGTGCATTCCGGTGAGGAAATCATTATATCAAATCTTCCGCGCTTGATTCCAGGAAGTCTGCAAACGCAAACATTTCTTTCCTCAACTGATCGAACACGACCGGCGCTTTACGAGTAAGATTCCCCAGCCTGAGGGTATTAAACTTATATGCATATACATTTCTTACGATATGCCTAAAGCCTCGATATTCATCAAGGTCCTGACGAATTTCATCAGATATGACGGCAGGTCGAACCCCTCGAACATCCTCAGCCATCTGCTGGAGGAGAAGTTGATGCCAATTCGCGCCTTGAGGCAGATTGTTGTCCACAAGAACAGCGATACGTTCGAAAAGCCGCTCAATACCGGAATAAAACCCATGCAAATTTAACGCGATTCCATCCAGATACAAATCATCAGCGTTTTGCATCGATTTTGCCAACCCGGCTATCGCTCGATTCAACGTATAATCAATAGCGGTCATCTCCTGCCGGATACGATTTGCTAATTGCAGCAATTCCCGATTCAAATCACTACCCCTTGTTCCAAAATCGTCTTTTTAAGTGACTCAAGACATGACTCTGGATCAATCAAGTCGACCTTAAACCGGGAGCATAGACCGTTAACCGCTGCAACAGCTCGGTAATATTGATCAACAGGAATACCCCATGCGGCTAGATCTATATCTGAAAATTCAGAAAATCCAATACTTGTGGCAGTGGAACCGAATACAACAACTTTTTTGGCTTTAAAGCGCTGTCTCAGCAACTCGGCTGCCTGCTTTGCAACTTTAAGCGCTTCATCACGAGAATGTGGTGTGCTGGAGGAACTGATTAGCGACGTTTTTTTAATTCGAGCGTGAGGGCGATATTTTTTCCATTCCTCGCGGGTCATTTGCAATGCTGTTTTAGCCATGGTATTATGGGGTCAAACCTTGATTAGTGATTAAGGGTGAAAACATCTGTTGATTTTGCCCACTCAGGTTCGGGGGCACTCTTGATGATAGCGTTCCAGACCGTCGGGCGCAAGGTCTTCGCCTTCAGGCCAGCAGATCCCACCAATGGGGTCTATGGACACCATCCGGAAATAGCGGTTCTGCCTGAGGCGCCAATACGCATCATGTCGACAAATTAAAGGGGCCAGATCAAGAGTCATCACCCGGCCGTCATCCATTTGGACGCGCAGTCGATACTGTTCAATGGCGGTTACATTGACAGCTCTATTCCAGGGAGTCTTAAGCGGTAAGTTCATTCCACTTCTCCATTAATTCTGACTGGTTGCCCAGTATGAATTGTTTGATTTTGCCCATTTGTTTCGGCGGCATCTGGCCGGCCATTATCTCGCCGCTCTCCAGGCTGAAAGATCCGGCATAATCGCCGTACATTGCGTGACAATGGGGCGCCCCATGGTCATCAAGGTAGATGTAAATGGAGATTCCAAAGAAAAAAGCAATACGCGGCATGAGATATTACCCTGAAATTAAATATGAAATATCAAGATCGAATCAGCTAAACCATAACAAGTTAATAAGTATATGTAAAGTTATTTTCAATAGCAGGAGACGATCATAAATGCGTAAAATTTTAACACCGGCTTTATAAGCGCTGCGGTGACGCGATCCGGAAATTTAAAGAATAAAGATTTGTAATGTATTTGCCGGTGCTTTTTTAAGCCGATTCCCCTGCCTGATTTGCGTGGGCGGCTTCTTTTCTTCTTTTCTTCTTCTCTTCATATTGACAATTGGTTCTAATCTGGTTAAACTTAAGATGAACATTTCCCATGATTTTGTTTTTAACATGAAACTGCAGGAGTGCGGCAATGCAACGAACCATAAACACCAAAGAGCTTCGGGCCTCGTTTCCGAAAATTGTGGAATGCGTTCGAAAAGGCGAGAAGTTTACCGTACTTTATCGAAGCCGGCCTGCTTTTCGGATTGTGCCGATTGATGACGAGGACCCGGTTTCCTCGCCGCTCGCCAATGATCCCTTGTATCGTGCGGGAGCCCTCGGCGTGGCATCGGACGGCTTTACGGCAGATGATCACGATGTCCTTCTATACAGTGAATCGAAAAAATGAAACGCCTGTTTGTGGATACGGCGGGCTGGATGGCAATGGCGGACGGCAGTGATCCGCTTCATATCGCATCCATGACCGCCAGGGATGACTGGCTGAAAAACGGCGGCATCTTATGCAGTTCCAATTACGTCGTTGACGAGACGCTGACGCTCGTTCGTATGCGCCTTGGCATGGGTGCCGCGCGGAAGTGGTGGATGATGATCTCGCAAAGTCCGCGATGCAAGATCGAATGGATTACGCCGGAACGAGAGGAAAAAGCCGTTGACTGGTTTTTTCGGTGGCGGAATCAGTCCTTTTCATTTACGGACTGCACAAGTTTTGTCGTCATGAAAGAACTTGCCATCTCAGAAGTATTGACCGCGGATCGTCATTTCATAACAGCGGGCTTTGCAATCATTCCAGGTATGTATGGGGTCCAGGTATGTATGGGGTCAAACCTTGATTTGTGATTAAGGGTGAAAACACCTGTTGATTTTGCCCGCTCAGGTTCGGGGACCCTCTTGATGATAACGTTCCAAGTCTTCGGGAACGAGGTCTTCACCTTCAGGCTATAACCTTCAGGCGAGCAGAATTTTCCTTCAAGGGAGATCAACGGCCGTCAGCCGTGGTATATGGGGCCATGCATGACCCTTTGGGCCCGAACTTACCGCGAGCATGAACGCTAAAAAAAACCTTGTACCCGATATTTAGCGCCTGGCCAACTTCGTCCGGAACAGGTGGTCGACTTCGCCGGAATACGCAGTCTGCAACCATTTAATGACCCCCATAATTTTGTTCATATTTTCAGCCGTAAACTGCCGCGTGCATTTTTTTCTGAATTCTCTTGTGATGTCGGGGTAACGGGCCTCCAAATTAAACGACGTAATGACGAGCAGTTGGTCAATTTGTGTTTCATCAAGGCTGATTTCAGATAATTTAGCCGATCTCACCAGATTGTGAATAGGTGGGGGGTGGTTTTTATGGCGTGAAACAAAAATGGCTTTCAGCAGCTTTTCAACGGCGAGATGACCGAAAAACAGTGGGCATATGGGGGTCAAACCTTGATTTGTGATTAACCGATCGGCAAGCCTTTACTCGGTCGGACATTCAGTTTAGTTAATCACAAATCAAGGTTTGACCCCCTAAATACCCTAAATAAATCAGCCAATTTTTTGTCTTGTTTGAGCCGTTGCTCTGTTCCGGAGACCTGGTGGCTGACCGCTGAGTATGTGAGGCCAAAATATTTGCCGATCTCCTGATTGGTTAACGTGCCGGTCTTCCACAACGCATACAGCAGCAAATCGCGCTTGTCTCGATCACTTGGCGGAATTCGTTTCTTGATTATTGCGTTTTCCAGGTCAAAATCCAGCGCGGCGGCCATACGCTTGAGCATTTCATCGGGTGAAACCGCTTTTTTGACGCGGTTATATTGCGGCAGCTCCGGGTTTGTTTCATCAGTCAGGAATCGCGACCGAATATCTGTTACAAAAGCCTCCGAGCCAAATATCAGCCCGTGTTTTACATCTTCCCATACACTGGCCGATTCATCCGAATATTCCTGGACCTTCGTTCGGTAATGTTGGCGGGGATCCTCGCCCGACTGCGCCACCACCCCCAGAATCAGGTCGGTTTTCAGCCATTCGGGCGTTTTTCGCGCGTATCCATAGGAAAGATAACTGCTCCATGGATAATCGCCGAGCCGCTTGACCATGCCCGCCCGTATTGGATTTCTGTGGATGTAGCAGGAAAGGCCCAGCAGATATTGGTCATTTTCCACAAGTATGCTCTTGTACCGGCCCTGAAAGAGATGGCCGCCGACGCCATGCCGGTTGTTGAATTTCCGCGTGTAGGTTGTTCCGAGCCACTGCATGGCTTTTGAGATGTTGCCTTCGCGGGTCCTGAGCAGCAAATGGTAATGATTGTCCATCAGCACATATGCGAACACGTCGATTTGAAAACGGTCGGAAAATTCGCCGATCAAATCAAGAAACATCTCCCGGTCGGCATTTGAACGAAATATCTCGCGTCGATCATTACCGCGTGACAAAATATGATATAATGCGCCGGGATATGCAATTCGCCATTGTCGTGCCATGGCAAAATTCGTAACAGAAAAGTGCCGTCGCGTCAAGCACTAATCACTGTTCAAGGTTTGACCCCATATATGCGTGAACGAAATATCTCGCGCCGATCATTACCGCGTGACAAAATGTGATATAATGCGCCGGGATATGCGATTCGCCATTGTCGTGCCATGGCAAAATGCGTAATAGAAAATCGCTGTCATGTCAAGCACTAATCACTGTTCAAGGTTTGACCCCCAAAAGTGACCCCCAAAAAGACTACCCCAACCCGTAACAGGAAAATCACCGTCGCGTCGAGCGCTAATCACTATTCAAGGTTTGACCCCCAAGATCCCCAAAAATGACTCCACTGAAAACCACTTTTGTAATACTTTATAAATTAATATTATTTTATTTTTTTTGCTTGACATTATACTTCTGGTGCGCGTATTTAATACATAAATGTGGTTTTAAGTGGAGTTTCGGGGAGAGAATAATGTTCAGAGGCGGTTCGTTTCATACCTTAGACGACAAGGGGCGCATTATTATCCCGGCGCGTTTTAAGGGGGAGCTGGAAAGTCGGGCCAGTACCGACCGCTTCTTTCTTACTATTCTGGCCGGCGGGCTGATGGCCTATCCCCTGGGGGAATGGGTCGCCCTGGAAAAGCGTATTCTCGATCTTGAGGAAACGAGCCCCGCCATATGGCGTTTCAAACGTTATTTTGTCGGTTCCGCGGTGGAGTGCCAGTTGGATCGGCAGAGCCGGGTGGTGATTCCGCAGACATTGAAGGAATATGCCGGACTGGACAAGGAGATCGTTCTGGTCGGCGTTCTGAATCATTTCGAGATATGGAGCAGGGACAGATGGGAAGCCAACAGTAAAAAGTTGGATGAAGATATGTCGCAAGAGGAGGTTTTGAAGGAAATCAGATCGCTGGGAATATAACTCATGGTGTTTCGCCACACGCCGGTGATGGTAAACGAAGTTTTATCGCACCTGAATTGCAAACCCGGCGATCAGGTCGCCGATTGCACCCTTGGCGGCGCGGGCCATGCCCGGGCGATTCTCAAACGGATTCAGCCGGGCGGCGTCCTGGTCGGCATTGATCAGGACAGTGACGCCATCCGCCATGCGTCGGCGGTTCTGGCCATGGAAATGGAAACAGCGCCGGGGATGGATATGGCGACAAAACAATCCCGAATCCGGCTGTTTCACGATAACTTTCAAAATCTTCCACACATCCTTTCTCAAATCGGCATTGCTTCTTTAGACGGCGTGCTGGCGGATCTGGGCCTGTCCCAATATCAGATTGAAGCCAGCGGCCGGGGTTTCAGCTTCCGGCAGAATGAACCGCTGGACATGCGGATGAACGCGGATGCCGAAACGACCGCCGGCGATATCGTCAATGCCTCGCCGGAAAAACGCCTTGCATGGATTTTTAAGGAATACGGCGAGGAGCGGTGGGCCGGCCGCATTGCCGCCCGCATCGTCGCGGCAAGAGCAGATAAAAGCATCCGTACCGCTAAAGAACTGGCCGATATCGTGGAAGCCGCCGTCCCCCGGCGGGATGCCGCCAAGCGAAAGATTCATCCCGCCACCAAAGTGTTTATGGCGCTGCGCATCGCGGTCAACCGGGAACTCGAAATTCTCGATGATTTCATAATAGACGCCGTCAATTGCTTAAAACCCGGCGGCCGTATCTGTATCGTGTCCTTTCATTCTCTGGAGGACCGTATCGTCAAAACCCGGTTTCGGGAAATGGAAAAAGCCTGTGTCTGTCCGCCGGATTTTCCGGTGTGCGTATGCCGGCGACAACCGGAAATTCGTATCCTGACCCGAAAAGTCGTTCGTCCGGCGGAAGACGAAATTCATGTCAATCCCATGGCGCGGAGCGCGAGACTGCGTGCCGCGGAAAAGCTTTTGACCGTTTCAACGTAAATGGGATGGCGGAATCAGAAGTCATCAAGGAGGTCTATGACATGAAAATGTTAAAGGTTGCCGCCTTAGGCATTTTGGTGCTGGTGATTTTCGTGGCCGGGGCCATCACACCGTCCAAAACCAGAAACAGTTTCATCCTTCCCGCCGGCTATTGCGCGCAATGCCTTGAGCAGATGGAAGGCGCCTGAGGTCCCCGTCTGTTGAGCCGGCGGCTCAGCCTGGCGTATGTGGGCGACCCGGGGCCGTAATGTCGGGCGCCATAATGCCGAAGACCGGGATTTTGGGAAATAACGGAAAAAATACCAAAAGAAATTTTATTGATTCGGAATTAGTTAAACGGGATGAAAAACAACAAAAAAGTCAATCCCTTTATCACCACCAGAGTGATCGTCATCAGTACGGTTTTCATGCTGTTGTTTATTGCCGGTGTTTTTATCCGAACATGGCTGGCGGTTCAGTGCACCCGGACGAGTTCTGAAATCGTCGTTGCCATCAGTAAACAACAAAAACTCCAGCATATTCATAAAAACTTAAAAATCGAACTGGCGCGCCTTCAGTCACCGCAAGCACTGGGAAACGTGGCCCGGGAAAAGTTCGGGCTCAATATCCCTAAACCGGATCAGATTGTGATTATCCCATGAAACCCGTTGGCGTGGAAAAAAAACGAGTTGATATGCGTAACCGCCGCATCGCCTTTATCGGCGTCGTCTTTACGCTGCTATACGCCATCGTCGGTATCCGGGCGTTTCATCTGCAGGTTATCCAGAGGGAGATGCTGTCGGAACGGGCCTCAGGGGAATACTCCAAAGCCCTGAAACAGACTGGAAAACGCGGGACCATCTATGACGCAAAGCTCCGCGAACTGGCGCTGAGTACAAACGTCGTCTCCGTCGGCGTTAATCCGAAAAGGATCAATGGCGACAAAAAGCCCGCCCTGGCGAAAATCATCGCGGACCGGCTCGGGATGGACCGCCATGCAATTGAAAATCTGCTGCTTTCCAAAGACAAATTCACCTGGATCGACAGGAGTGTTTTACCGGCACAGGCGTCCGCACTTCAAACCCAACTTAGAGCCGAAAAAATCACGCAGATTGAGTTTGTCCCCTCATATTGCCGGATCTATCCGAACAGGACCCTTGCGGCCCAATTGATCGGGTTTACCAATATCGATGAAAAAGGCACCACAGGCCTTGAGTTTCAATATAATGAGTGTTTACAGGGCGAAATGATGTACTGGTCCGTCATCAAGGATGCCAAAGGCAACATCATCAATCAGGATCGGATTTGTGAAGTTTCACACGAGGGCAACAGCCTGGAATTAAATATTGATACCGTTATTCAGTCCATATCTGAAAACGCCTTGAAGCGCGCCGTGGAAGAAAACAACGCCAAATCCGGTATCGCCGTGGTCATGGAGCCAAAAACCGGCGCCGTAAGGGCCATTGCTCATTTCCCGACATTCAATCCCAACGCTTTCAACTCGTCTCCAAGTGAAAACTGGCGGAATCGCGCCATTGCGGATCAATTTGAACCCGGCTCAACATTGAAGATTTTTCTGGCCGCGGCCGCGCTGGAATCAAAGCTCTTTACCCCCGATTCCGTGGTTTCCTGCGAAAACGGCAGATATCGTATCGGCAGGAACGTCATCCGGGACACAAAGCCCCACGACGACCTGACATTACTGGAGATTATCGCGGTATCGAGCAATATCGGCACGGCAAAGGTGGCCCAGCAGATCGGTCCGGCCGCCTTGTATCATGTGCTGGCCGGTTTCGGATTCGGCGAAAGAACCGGTATCGACTTTCCAGGGGAAGCCTCCGGAATGCTGCGGGATTATCGCGCGTGGAAACCCATTGATCACGCCACCATCGCTTTCGGCCAGGGCGTCACCGTTACCGCCATTCAACTGGCCACCGCCGTGGCCGCCATCGCCAACGACGGCATCCTTATGAAACCCCGGATCGTAAGAGCCATTCGCGATGGAAACGGCAATATCGTCAGATCCTTCGAACCCGAGGTTTTGCGGCGTGTCATATCATCGCGCACCGTGGAATTGCTCAAGACCATGATGCTGGCCGCCACGGAAAAAGGCGGAACCGGAACCCTGGCGGTGCCGGCCGGGTATTCGGTTTGCGGAAAAACGGGAACCGCGCAGAAATTAAACGAAGCCGGCAATTACCAGCACTGCGAGTATAACGCCGTTTTTGCGGGCTTTGCCCCGGCCCGGGCGCCCCAACTGGCCGTGCTGGTGGTCATTGATGAACCCCACAGACACCATTACGGCGGCCTGGTGGCGGCCCCGGTATTTCGTGAGATCGTTCATGAATCGTTTAACTATCTCAATATTCCGCCGGAACCTCCGGTGGATCGGCTGGATGTATCCGGAAAAGCGTTCAGGCGGGGCGCATGAGGCTTTTGGAGATGATAGCGGCAATGCAGCATCAAAACGCGGGCAATGGATTTGAGATCAGCGGGTTTTCCGCTGATCCCGAAATCACCTCCCTTCATTACCGTTCCGGCGAGGTCCGGCCGGGAGGGCTTTTTATCGCCCTGAAAGGCACCCATGTCGACGGCCATCAGTTTGTAAACGCGGCGGCGGCCAACGGGGCCGCGGCCGTGGTGATATCAGAATCTTGTCTTGTTCCGCAAGGGATTGCAACAGTGCGGGTGCTCGATACCCGCAAGGCCATGGCGGCTTTGTCCGCGGCTTTTTACGGCAGACCTTCCGAGAAAATGACGGTCATCGGCGTTACCGGCACCAACGGGAAAACCACCACCGCGTTTTTAATCGAACATCTTTTAATTGCCGCCGGGCTCAACGTCGGCGTCATCGGCACCATCAATTACCGGTATCTGGGCAATGTATACAAGAACCCCCTGACCACGCCGGAATCCATGGACTTGCAGAGGATTCTCTCGGACATGCACACCGCCGGCGTGACCCATGTGGTCATGGAGGTTTCTTCCCACGGCGTGGCCCTGGAGCGGATCACGGACTGTTGTTTCGATATCGGCGTGTTCACCAACCTGACCCAGGATCACCTGGATTTTCATAAGGACATGGATGCCTACTGGACCTGCAAAAAACGATTCTTTACGGATCACCTGGGCCGGGGACCCAAGGCCGGTCGGGCCGTGGCCGTGGTCAATGCCGGTGATCCCAGAGGCAAAGAACTTATCGCGGCACTCAGCCACGAGGCGACATCCATGCCCGTGATTTCCGTGGGACAGTCGCCGTCGCACGGCATCCATGCCGAGCATGTCCACATGGATCAATCCGGCATTTCCGCAACGGTCCTGAGCCCGGCGGGCCGGTTAACCATCACCTCCCGGCTGGTGGGACGGTTTAATCTCGACAACATCCTGTGCGCCCTGGGCGTTGGCGCGGCCCTGGGGCTTGAACCCGCCGCCATGGAAAGGGCCGTGGCCTCTTTTGATACCGCGCCCGGACGGCTGGAAAGGGTTTCTGATCCGGCGGGCCGCCATGTGTTCGTGGATTACGCCCATACGCCCGACGCCCTGGCTAATGTGCTGTCCACCTTAAAGGAGATCATGCCGGGAAGGCTGATCTGTATTTTCGGATGCGGCGGGGACCGGGACAAGACCAAGCGGCCGTTGATGGGCGGTGTTGCGGCCCGGCTGAGCGATTTGGCGATTATCACATCGGATAATCCCCGATCTGAAAATCCCGAAGCCATTATCGCTGATATCCTGGCGGGTGTCCGGGAGGTCATGGCGCGGCAATATCAGGCAAAAGATCTTGAAAAGGGATTTGAAACGCCGGGTTTTGCCGTAGAACCGGACCGGGCCGCGGCCATTGCGCTGGGCATCCGGGCAGCGGGCAAGGGCGATACCGTGCTGATCGCGGGAAAGGGACACGAACCGTACCAGCTTCTCGGTGATCGGGTGATCCCTTTTGACGACCGGGAAAAGGCGGCCGAGGCCATGGCGGCCCTGCAAAATTCATCCGATCCTTCCCGTGCGGCGCGCGGCGCGGACACATGGCGCGACGTTTCCCCGCAACGGCCAACAGCCGGACAAGGGACAATCTCGCCACAAGGGCCAATCTCGGAACAAGAGACAAGAAAGGATGACACGGGCCCGATTTTCTGGACCACCGCTGATATTCTGGCGGCCACCGGCGGTGAATTGCTGCGGACGGGCACGGGCGACCGGCGTGCGATGTCCGGCAATGAATCGGGTCGTTCCTTTGAACGGGTTTTCATCGATTCCCGCGACATTCCCGGAAACGGTCTTTTTGTCGCCATAACGGGTGAGCGCCACGACGGGCATATGTTTGTCAGGCAGGCATTGGAAGCCGGGGTCAAGGGGTTTGTGATTCAACGGCAAAAGGCCGAAGATGTGCTCAATATGCTGGATGCAGCCCGGGATGTTGTGGTGATCGGCGTTGACGATACGACCGGCGCCCTGGGGGACCTGGCCGCTTATCACCGCCGCCGGGCGGAAATCCCGGTGGTGGCCGTCACCGGATCAAACGGCAAGACCTCTACCCGGGAGATGATCGCGGCTGTTCTTGGGCAAAAATTCAACACATTGTCCACGGCGGGCAATTTTAACAATGAAATCGGCCTGCCCCTCACCCTTCTGCGGCTGGACCGGTCCCATGAGGTCGCGGTGGTGGAAATGGGCATGAATCATCCCGGAGAAATTTTTCGCCTCAGCAAAATCGGCGCGCCCGATGTCGGCGTGATCACCAATATCGGTTCGGCCCATCTGGAAGGTCTCGGGTCCCTGGAAGCGGTCATGGCCGCAAAGGCCGAGATCACGGCGGGCATGGCCGATGACGCGCCGCTGATTTTAAACGGGAATGATCCCTTTTGCCGACGGCTGGCCGAATCCACCACCCGGCCGGTGATCTTTTTCGGCACGGGGGAAAACGCCCATGTCCGGGCCGAGGCCGTGTCCCCCTTTGATACGGGTTCGCGTTTTACCCTCCGCCTCCCCGAATATCGGATCGATATCGAATTAAAAGTGCCGGGAGCGTTCATGGTGACCAACGCCCTTGCCGCGGCTGCGGCCGGCCATACCCTGGGCGCGACGCCCAAGCAGATCAAGGCGGGACTTGAATCTTTCGCGGCGGTAAAGGGCCGTATGAACCTGCTGGAAACCGCCTGGGGCGGCATGGTTATTGACGATACCTATAACGCAAACCCGGATTCCATGGCCGCGGCCATCCGGACGCTGATTTCCATCAAAGGGGGGAACAGGGCCCTGGTGGTGGCCGGCGACATGCTGGAACTCGGGGAAAACGCCCCGGCTTATCATGAGCAGATCGGCCGGCTTTGCGCGGAAGTCGGGATCGCGCGGATCTTTGCGACCGGCCGATACGCAAAAGACATGGCCCGGGGCGCCCAAAGCGCCGGCATGCCGGATGGGGCCGTCATGACCGGTGAAAAAAAGGAATTAATGGCGGCTCTGGCCGATGGCGTAAAATCCGGGGACAGGGTTCTGGTCAAAGGGTCCCGGAGCATGGGGATGGAAACAATGGTGAAGTATCTGATGGAAAATGTCGTCCCCGGCAAGATGCGGGAAAACATGGAAATCTAAAACAATGTGAAGTTTGAAGCCAGACGTCTGAAGTGTGAAGTGTGAAAGCACTTCCGGTTACCAACTTACAAGTTCAGGTCGCGCATGCTCTATTATCTGCTCTATTCATTACAGCCGGATATATCGGTATTCAACGTCTTCCGGTATATCACGTTTCGCACCATCTGCGCCAGCCTGACGGCCCTGGTGATCTGCTTTGCTTTAGGTCCATGGGTGATCCGGATACTCAGCGAACATCAGATCGGCCAGTATATCCGAAAAGTCGGGCCGTCCAGTCATCAGGACAAGGCCGGGACCCCGACCATGGGCGGGGTGCTCATCATTCCCGCCATTTTCGCGTCCACCATCCTCTGGGCGGACCTGGCTAATTTTTACATCTGGATCGTGCTGATGGTCATGGCCGGGTATTTTATGATCGGGTTTTTCGATGATTACCTGAAACAGATCAAAAAGCGCAACATGGGGTTGAGCGCCCGAAACAAATTTATCCTCCAGATCGTCATCGCCGCGGCCGCGGGGTATCTGATCTACCAGTATCCGGGGTTTAACGGCCGGGTCACCATCCCTTTTTTAAAAGCCGTTTCCCCGGATCTGGGGGCCGGATACATCCTTTTCGCGGTGTTGGTGATCGTGGGCGCATCCAATGCGGTTAACCTTACCGACGGCCTGGATGGGCTGGCCATCGGCCCGGTGATTATCGCCGCAGGCACCTATATGCTGTTCGCCTATGTGGCCGGGCATATCAAGATCGCGAATTATCTGCAGATCAACCATGTTGCCGGCTGCGGGGAACTGACCATCCTCTGCGGGGCCGTTGCCGGGGCCGGTCTGGGGTTTCTCTGGTTTAATTCGTATCCGGCCCAGATTTTCATGGGCGATGTGGGATCCCTTCCCCTGGGCGCTTTGCTCGGGGCCACGGCGGTGGTCACCAAACAGGAGATCCTATTGGTGATCGTGGGCGGCATCTTCGTGGTGGAAGCCATGTCGGTGATTCTTCAGGTCTCTTATTTCAAGATGACGGGGGGCCGCCGGATTTTCCGGATGGCGCCCATTCATCACCATTTTGAACTCAAGGGATGGGCCGAAAGCAAGGTGATTGTCCGGTTCTGGATCGTGGCCATCATTCTGGCCCTGATATCGCTGAGCACGCTGAAACTCAGATAATGATCTTAAACAACTTATAAATCATGTAACAGCAGGCGGTCGGGTCCGTGGAAATTGAAAACAAAAAAGCGGTGGTCGTGGGATGCGGGAAAACGGGTCGATCCACGGCAACGTTTCTTGCCCGGCGGGGCGCCCGGGTGACCGTCACCGATGCGGCGGCCGCGTCGGTTTTCAAGGATGCGGCCCCCGGTCTTTCAAATCTGGGTGTTGCGCTGGAATTCGGCGGGCACCGGCCGGAAACCTTTGCCGGCGCCGACATGATTATCGTGAGTCCGGGTGTTTCCCACACCATCGCACCCATTGCAGCAGCACAAGCGGCTGGGACCCCGGTGATGGGCGAAATCGAGCTGGCGTTCCGGTTCATCACGGCGCCCATACTGGCGGTTACCGGCACCAATGGAAAATCCACCGTGACCCTGCTGGCCGGTGAGATGCTCAAGGCGTCGGGCCTGAAGGTTTTTGTGGGCGGCAATCTCGGGACCCCGCTCATCGATTCTGTTGAGGCGGATACGCCGCCGGATCGGATCGTGGCCGAAATCAGCAGTTTTCAGCTTGACACCATCGATAGCTTCCGGCCGGCCGTGGCGGTGCTGCTCAACATCACCGACGATCATCTGGACCGGTATCCGGACGCCGAGGCATATGCCCGGTCCAAGGGAAAAATTTTCATGAACCAGGGTCCGGCCGACACCGCCGTCATCAACATGGCCGACCCCGTGACCCGGCGGATTTTTGATGAGCGCTGCGCCGACGCGGTCCATGAGCCGCCGCGCCGCTTCATTTACGGCATGGACGCGGATCAGGAGCAACCGGAGGGGCGCAAAGCGGACGGCCGGGCGTGGATATCGGGCCGGGAACTTTGGTTTGAAACGCCGGAGTGGGGCGTGTTTTCCGTTCCCCGGGCGGATATCGTGCTTTCGGGTCGCCATAATCTGGAAAATATCTGCGCCGCCGGGCTGGCCGTGCTGGCCGCGGGCGGGACCCCGGAAGGAGTGACAGCGGCGGTGCGCGGTTTTACGGGATTGCCCCACCGGGTCCAGCATGTGGATACCGTCAACGGCGTGCAATACATCGATGATTCCAAGGCCACCAATGTGGACGCGGCGGCAAGGGCGCTGGAAGCCTTTGACAATCCCGTGGTTCTGATCATGGGCGGCAGGGACAAGGGGGGCAGCTACGCGCCCTTAAAAAGCCGGTTTGCGGGTCGTGTGCGGCACCTGGTTGTTCTCGGGGAGGCGGCGGCAAAAATCGCGGCGGAACTCAAGGACGCGGCGCCCATCACAAGAGCCGCAACCATGGACGCGGCGGTTTTGGCCGCCGGGGCCGTTGCCGTTTCCGGAGATACGGTTCTGCTGTCGCCGGCGTGCTCCAGTTTTGACATGTATGAGAGTTACGCCCGGCGGGGCGAGGATTTTGCCCGGGCCGTCCGGGAGATGCGGGAGATGCAAGAGATAAAGCGGGGAGCGTCATGACGGGAACGGACAAGAAACAACATTTTCCGGCATTTGATTACGCGCTGCTGGTCCCGGTGTTGATGCTGACGGCCATCGGCGTGATCATGGTTTACAGCACCAGCAGCGCCATGGCATTGAAGGCTCACCAGAATGAGTATCATTATTTTTACAGGCATCTCGCGTTTGTCCTCGCCGGTCTGGGGGCCATGATGGTCTGTCGTTATATTCCATACCGGATATACGGCGCCATGGGCGTGCCCCACGCCATGCTGCTGCTCTCGCTGGGTCTGCTGGCGGCTGTTTTTATTCCGGGACTGGGACTGTCCGCCTGGGGCGCCACCCGCTGGTTGAACATCGGGGGGGTCCGGTTTCAACCCGTGGAGGTTGTCCGGTTTACCCTGATTATTTTCATGGCCTATTCCCTGACCAAAAAACAGGATAATGTCGAAAGCGCCGCCATCGGGTTCTTCCCCCATGTCGTTATTTTGATTCTGCTGACGGGCCTTTTATTATTTCAGCCGGATTTTGGATCGTTTGTCATTTTCTGGTCCCTGGCATGGGTGATTATGTTTGCCGGCCGTGTCCGTCTCCTGCATCTCGGATCGGCGCTGGTTCCCATTTTACCGGCTGCCTTGCTGTTGATCATTTTCTTTCCCTACCGGCTGGACCGGGTCAGAGTTCTGTTTGATCCCTGGAGTGATCCGCTGGGCAAGGGGTACCAGATCATCCATTCCATGATGGCATTCGGCTCCGGCGGTCTGTGGGGCCAGGGGTTCGGGCAGGGGTATCAGAAGCTGTTTTACCTGCCCGCGGCCCATACGGATTTTATATTTTCCATTCTCGGCGAGGAAGGCGGACTGGTCTGGGTCCTGGCGGTGGTGGGACTGTTTGTCATCGTATTATGGCGGGGAATCAGCATTGCCAGGGCGGAACGGGAGTATTTCGGGTCCCTGCTGGCCCTGGGTTTGACCGCTTCTATTGCGATCCAGGCCATCATCAACATGGGCGTGACGGTGAGCCTGCTTCCCACCACGGGATTGACCCTGCCGTTTTTGAGTTACGGCGGGACGGCCATGGTGGTGAACCTGGCGTTTATCGGGGTATTGATGAATATATGGGCATCCAGGCAAAAATAGCGGGGGAAAGGCGTTGGGTCAATGCCGCTGTTATCGCCGGCGGCGGCACCGGGGGACATCTGTTTCCCGGAATCGCCGTGGCCGAGGAATTAAAGCGCCGGCAACCGGGATGCCGCGTTGTCTTTGTATCTTCCGGCCGGCCCCTGGAGGAGCGGGTCCTGTCGGCCGGCGGATTTGAAAAAGCCGTCATTAATGTCGAAGGGATCAAAGGCAGGCGGAGGATGGCGAAACTGAAATCATCGGCCATGCTCCCGTTTGGTTTTCTGCAGACAGTGCGCCTGCTGAGAGGGGCCCGCCCGGACGTGGTCATCGGTATGGGCGGTTATTCGGCCGGGCCGGTCATTCTGGGCGCATGGATGCTGGGTTATCCCCGGGTGATCTGTGAGCAGAACCGGCTGCCGGGAACGACCAACCGGATACTGTCCCGGTTTGCGCAGAAGATATATGTCGCTTATCCGGATACGTTTGGCGGCGTGTCGGGGGAAAAGGTCCTGCTGACCGGGAATCCGATCCGCCGGCAGATCATCGATGCCCTTCTGGCGGATGACAACGGCGGCCCGGCAATGCCGGATTCATCAAAAACAAAGGACTCACGGGAACTGCCGCCCCCGACAAATCGTTTTACCGTGCTGATTCTCGGCGGCAGCCAGGGCGCCCACGGTCTGAACCTGGCAATGATCGGGGGGCTGGATCATCTGGCTGAAAAAAATAATTACCATTTTATTCACCAGTCCGGAGAAAAGGATGCGGCCGATGTGGCGGCCGCTTATAAAGAAAAAGGATTTTCCTGCACCGTGGCGCCGTTTTTTGAAGATATGGCCGGGCTTTACCGCCGGGCCGACCTGGTGATCTGCCGATCCGGGGCCACCACCGTGGCTGAAATCGCCGTAGCCGGAAAAGCCGCGATATTTGTGCCGTTTCCGCAGGCCACCGACGATCACCAGCGGCATAACGCGCGCCATCTGGCGGATGTGGGGGCCGCCGGGATGATCCTTGAAAAGGACCTCAGCGCAAGGGTCCTGGCCGAAAGCATAACGTTTTATCAGCAAAACCCCGAAGCCTTGTGGGA
>QZJS01000065.1 GCA_003597945.1 Desulfobacteraceae bacterium
GTATAAGGCAGGCCCACCAGGGCCATGAGCCCGATGACGGCCAGATCCACACCCTCGGCCTTCATCCAGGCCTGGAGCACCGATATCGTCAACAGCAGGGGCAGGCCGCAGGAAAAGCCCATGAGCAGCGCCACCAGCATGCGGGCGCTGA
Source organism: Desulfobacteraceae bacterium (assembly GCA_003597945.1). GTDB lineage: Bacteria > Desulfobacterota > Desulfobacteria > Desulfobacterales > Desulfosalsimonadaceae > SURF-33. The sequence continues at coordinate 152 of QZJS01000065.1, forward strand.
AAATGATATTTTTTATTTCCCCGGACACTGAGCGATGACCGCGTGATCAAATCCGTTGCTGCCGTAAGCTTTGTCAAAATGATCGGAAAATTCCAGGGCCAGTTTCCCGGCACGCTGGGCAAAGGCCGCTTTATCCGGCCAGGTATTTTCCGGATTTAATATTTCCGACGGCACGCCGGGACATTGTGTCGGGATGTCGAGGTGAAAGCGTTTGTCCTGCACATATTCGACGCCCTCGAGTTTTCCTTCGATGGCCGCGTCCACCATGGCCCGGGTCATCATGATGTCGATGCGCTTGCCCTCGCCATAAGGTCCGCCGCTCCAGCCGGTGTTGATGAGATAGACTTTCGTGTTGTGGGCTTTCATCTTTTTGCCTAGCAGGTCGGAATAGTAGGCCGGTTTTTTCGGCATGAAGGGCTGGCCGAAAAAGCGCGAAAACGTGGATACGGGCGTGACGATGCCGGTTTCGGTGCCGGCCAGTTTGCTGGTGTATCCCATCAAAAACCAGAGCATGGCCTGTTCCGGATTCAGGCGGGATACCGGCGGCAGCACACCGTTGGCATCGGCGGTCAGAAAGATGATGGTTTTCGGGTGCCCGCCCATGGATGAGTCCTTGATATTGCTCAGAAAGGACAGTGGATAAGATGCCCGGCTGTTCGGGGTCAGGCGGTCGTCATTGAGATCCACGCTGCCGTCGGGATAAGTCATGCAGTTTTCAATGATGGCGCCGTGATTCAGGGGATCCCGCTGCTGGAACACGGCCCGGTGAATTTCAGGCTCTTTTTTCGGATCCAGGTTGATCAGTTTGGCATAACATCCGAATTCGAAATTGGCGATGCCGTTGTCGCTCCAGCCGTGTTCGTCGTCACCGATCAGGGCCCGGTTCGGATCGGCCGACAGGGTGGTTTTCCCGGTGCCGGAAAGGCCGAGAAATAGCGTGACATTTCCGTTTTTATCCTCGTTGGCCGAACAGTGCAGGGGAAGGATGTCTTTAAATGGTAGATAATAATTCATCACCGTAAACATCAGCTTTTTTGCGCTGCCGCAGTATGCGGAGCCGTATACCAGGCCGACTTTCCGGATAAAATCCATGGCGATCACCATGTCCGAGGTCTTGCCGCCGGGCAGATTACGCAGCCGGCCCTCGTATTTGGATCGGTTCAGCTTATCATAGGGGAGCAGGATCAGCGTGAACTCCTTGTCGGCCAGCACGCTGGAAGCGAGTTCCTCATGAGCCGGTCGGAACATGTTCCGGGCAAAAAGACTCAACAGGGCGCGGTCCGTGATGGTGCGCACCGGCAACGCGTATGACGGGTCCGCGCCGATGACGCGATCCGTGAAATAGAGGCGGTCTTTTTTCTTCAGGCATGCCAGTGCATCCGCCAGCAGCATGTCGAAGGTTTCCGTATCCAGGGGAAGGTTGTTGGGCGAACTCCAGTCGATATAGTTGTCGGATTCATCTCTCTGGACCACCAGCGTGTCTAAGGGAGATCGGCCCGTGGATTCAGGCGGGGTCCATGTGGACAGTGCCCCGCTCTGGATGGTGATGGCTTCCCTGAACTGTAAGGCGTGCCGGATGATGTCTTGCCGTGAAATATTGATGTAGACGTTTTCCTGGGCGTTGCGCAAACGGGTGAGTTCGGCCTGGAGTTTCATAGGTGTATGTCTCTCTTTTTGATTGCGATGGTTTCAGGGTTTATGGGGTTTTGTCGTATATATTTATGATGATGTCGTTGATGGATCTTTTGGGTACGTGATGGACGCCGTTTTCATCCCGCCAGTAACGGATGCCGCCGTCCGGGCCGACCGGATCGATGATCGCGGTTTCCGCCGGCTCTCCAAGGGCGATGACCAGCATGATTTTGTATTTCGGGTCAATGGCGAGGGCCTGGCGGAGACGGTCCTTGTTAATGGCGCCGATAAAGCATCCGGCCAGCCCTTTTTCCCTTGCCCCCAGCAGGATGCTCCAGCCCGCGATGCCGTCATCGGACCAGAATTCGTTTGTGATCTCCGTATCGCCCAGGATGACGATATAGGCGGCGGGCCGCTCACCCTGGGCCGGGCCGGGCCAGTCTTTCAGATAGGCGGCCCATGTCAGACAGGAAAATATTTTTTCGTTGGTTTCGGGATCAGCGGACAAAATAAATCTCAGGGGTTGCCGGTTGGCTGCGGACGCAGACAGTCTGGCCAGGTCCACCAGTTCCCTGAGCGTCTCCACGGACACAAAACGATCCTGGTGAAAGCGGCGGCAACTGCGGTTTTTTTTGATCAGGTCGACGATCACGGCGATATTACTCCTTGCAGGCGAATTTTTCTGCAACCGGCATCTGCAGGCCGATCCATTTTGCGACTTTTTCCCATTCCTCCCGCATCTCCGCCAGGGCCTTTCCCCGGTGACTCACGCGGTTTTTCTCCTCCGGGCCGAGCTGGGCGAAGGTTTTATTGAGGGGTGGATAAAAAAACAGGGGGTCGTAACCAAACCCGTCGGAACCCATGGGCGTTTCGGTGATGACGCCTTCGCATCGGCCGGTATAGGTCAGGGCCGCGCCCGTGGGAACGGCCAGGGAGATAACGCACTCGAACGCGGCGTTTCGATCGGTCGTTCCTTTAAGGGCGTCAAGAAGTTTCCGGCAGTTGTCGGCATCCGTGGCCCCGGGGCCGGCGTAGCGGGCTGAATGCACACCCGGCAAACCGTCCAGAGCGTCCACGCACAGCCCTGAGTCGTCGGCAAGAGCCGGCAGGCCGAGCATCCGGGCGGTCATGCTGGATTTTTTATAGGCATTGTCGTCAAAGGTCTGCCCGTCCTCGATGATTTCAGGAATCGGCCCGAAATCGTTTAAATTCTTGATGTCAATCGGAAATCCGGCCAGCAAGGCCCGGATTTCATCTGTTTTTCCCGGATTGCGGGTGGCGATTACTATGATGATCTGATCCATTATCCGCCTGTCTGATATCTTTTTGCGTGTATGCTTTAAGGACTGGCCTTTTATGACGCGGCCTTTACGGCGATAAGTTTAATCGTGTTGACATACGAACCGTGGTCAACCGTCGCGGCTATCTTTAAAAAACGGGAGCGCCGGACCGGGCAAGGCAACCCTGTATCAGATGCGGCTGGGGGTGTAAAGATTAAAAATCGTGCAGGGAGCCAGGCGGGGCGGCATGATTCCGGCCGGGGGAAAGTCCCCCGGCCGGGGTTTTCGGAGAGGATGGTTTGTTTACTGCTTATTTATACATGCTTTCAATTTCTTTGGCGTATTTTTCGTTGATGATGCGGCGTTTCATCTTCATTGTCGGGGTCAGCTCACCGCCTTCCGGTGTAAACTCCGTCGGGATGATCACAAACTTTTTAATGGTCTGGACCCGGGCCAGGGTGGCGTTGACTTCTTCGACCTTTTCCTGGAGATAGGCTTTGAATTTTTCGCACTTGGCAGCTTCCTGCATGTTTTTCGCCGGGCTCCCCGCGGCCGCGAGTTCGGCTGTAAGTTTGTCCGGATCAAGGGTGAACAGCGCGGTCATGTATTTGCGCCGGTCCCCGATCACCACCACCTGGTTGACAATCGGAATGGCCTTGAGCTTTCCTTCCAGAACCTGGGGCGGGATGTTTTCCCCGCCGGCGGTGATGATCAACTCCTTTATCCGGTCCGTGATCTTGAGAAATCCCTTTGCGTCGATGATGCCGACATCGCCGGAGTGGAGCCAGCCCTCCGGGTCAATGGTCTGTTTTGTGGCTTCTTCATTTTTAAAATAACCCTTGAATACGTGACGGCCGCGCATCAGGACTTCGCCGTCTTCGCCAAGGGCGATTTCGGTGCCAGGTACTGCGGGTCCGGCCCAGCCGGTTCTGAATTTGAAGGGTTCCGGCAGGGATACCGTGCCCGGACCGGTGCATTCGCTCATGCCGTAGACCTCGGTGATGGGGATGCCGAGGCTTAAAAAGTATTCAAGGGTATCCATGGAAATGGGCGCCGCCGTTGATATGAAGATCCGGCACCGGTCCAGCCCCAGTTTGTCCCGAACCTTGGAAAAGATCAGTTTGCTGGCCAGGCCGTACATGAACGGATAGGGCTTCCCTTCCTGCAAGGCGTATCCGCCCGCCAGGCCCTTCTTTTTTGCCCACGCCACGATTTTTTTTCTTAAAGGCGGAGCCGTCGCCCCTATGGCCAGCATCTTGGCCTGGATTTTTTCCCATACCCGGGGTACCCCCACAAACACGGTCGGATGGACTTCCGTCAGGTTATCGCCCAGCTTATCGATGCTTTCGGCAAACCATACCGTTGCGCCCATTATATAGGGTCCGTGAAGGCTGACCACCTGTTCGGCAATGTGGCTTAACGGCAGGTAACTGATGATGACATCGTCCGGGCCGCCTTTGATCAGGTCGATGACCTGGCCGGCCGTCCAGATGATATTGTCGTGGCTGATCATGACCCCCTTGGGGTTTCCCGTGGTGCCGGACGTATAGATCAGGGTGCAGCAGTCATCGGGTTTCTGCGCCTTGATTCGTTTATTGAGTTCGTCTTCGGTCACCTTCTGGGCGATTTTGGGCAGTTCCGCCCAGGAATGGACCATTGGATCCGGATCTGAGCCATTCATCATGACAATGGCCTTTAAGTCCTGAAGTTCATTTCGAATTTCCTTGAATTTGGCCAGTTGTTCGGCGTTTTCCACCACTGCGATATTGGCCTCGCTGTGTGAGGCAATGAATTTGCACTGTTCCGGGCTGTTGGTGGTGTAAATGCCGCCCGGCACCGCGCCGGCGAAAATAGCGGCAAGGTCGCTGATAAACCACTGGGGGCAATTGTTGCCCAGAATGCTGATGGCCTTGCCCTGTTCAAGACCCAGGGCGATAAAGGCCCGGGCCGTAATTTTTACCTGATCATAATATTCGCCCCAGGTCATCTCTTTCCATTCGCCGCCGATTTTTGTCTTGAGCGCCACCTTGTTTCTGTTTTTTTCAGCGGTGTTCTTCATGACCTCCATGATGGTTTTTTTCATAGATCCTCCTTGAGATTGTTGTTGATTAAACAATGAATGTGAAAGCACGAACCGCAGGGGCGGTACACCGTTTCGTCATGTGACGCATGTTTTAATAGATAAAAATAATAACCATCCGAAACATGGATACGGATAAAGGTAAATGTATCACGCACATAGAGAAGACGGGATGTGGTGCGTGAATAATTTTTTATTAAATATATCATGAATTCAATAAATTCAAGAAAAAAAGTTCCTAAGCGTTCGATTTGGGTTGCTCCCTCTCATAAAATGCCCGGGAAGCGATGCCGCAATTTAAAAAGTATTGTAATCGTTCCTGTTTTTTGAGAAGGATTATCAAACTAATGCGTATCAGGCAGTGCGGAGAACAAGGCCATGCTTTCGGAAAAAGATTTATACAAACGGCTGCGCAAACACTTAGACACCATGCCGGTGGGGTTCCCGGCGACCCGTTCAGGTGTTGAACTGCGGATTTTAAAGCATCTGTTCACACCGGATGAGGCGCGTGTGGCCATGGGCATGACCCATGTGTTTGATGCCGCTGAAACCATTTGCAAGCGAGCCATGAAAAACGGCGTACCGCAAGCGCAATGTGAAAAGCGCCTTCAGGAAATGGTCAAAAAGGGGAGCATTCTCTGCCGGGCAAGCGACGGTGCATCCGGGTATGCCCTTGTGCCCTTTGTGGTGGGCATGTATGAATTCCAGATCCAGCGAATGACGCCCGAACTCTACGAAGACGCTGCATGCTATTTCCGGAAGGCCTTCGGGCTGACCTATCTTTCCACGGCCCTTCCCCAGATGCGGGTGATTCCGATTCAACAAAGCATCACCGAAGATCACCGCATCGCCACTTATGACGAGATCCGGCGCATCATCGCGGCGGCGGAAGGAAAGATCGGTGTGGCCGACTGCATCTGCCGCAAGGGCAGAGACCTGATCGGCAAGCCCTGCAAAAAAACCGACCGCCGCGGTCTTTGCTTCGGGTTCAGGGATTATTTCGACACCTACCAACGGGAGGGCTGGATCCGGGAACTCAGTGAGCAGGAAGCCCTTGACATCCTGGATCAGTCCGAAAAAGAGGGCTTGGTGCTCCAGTCCACCAACGAGCAGGCCCCCCAGGCGGTCTGCGCCTGCTGCGGCTGCTGCTGCGGCGTTCTGGGGACATTAAAGGCGATTCCCAATCCGGCCGAATTTGTGGCCGCCAATTTTTATGCCCGGGTGGACGCTGATTTATGCGTCGGCTGCGGGCTGTGCGGGGATCGGTGCCATATGGACGCCATTGAAGTCATGGATAAAAAAGCGCGGGTTGATCTTTTAAAATGCATCGGCTGCGGGGTCTGCGTGCCTGCCTGCAAGCCCGGGGCGCTTCGTCTTGAACAAAAAGCGAGGATCTGCGTGCCGCCGGAGACCACCGAAAAACTCTATGAGGCTATCCTGGCAAAAAAAAGCCGGCTGGCCGGGATCAGAACCGGCATCAAGGTTCTTCGACGCATGAAGTTGAACCATGTTCGAAAGTTACTGAGCCGCCGGAGCCCCACCGGCACGGATCCGGATATGTGATAATTGAAGCCGGAAACTGGAAATGAGAGACAGGCAATAAGGAAGATGTCCACACATGTAGAAGGGACAAGTACTGGATGAATCTGACGGAGATCATCGATATTTCCAAAAGAAAGTCCGAGGAACGGCTCAAGGAAATCAGGGAGCAGCTCTCCCTTCCGCTGTTTCGGACCCGGGAGCAGTCCCTGTGGGACGGCGGGCCCAAGCGCATCGTGGTGATCGGCAGCGGCATCGGTGGCATGGCCGCCGGCGCTCTGTTTGCCCGCATCGGACACCATGTGACGGTTCTGGAACAGAACCCGGAGCATATCGGCGGTCACGGCCGGTGCCCGACATTCGGCGGCCTGCGGTTTTCCATGGGCCCCCAGTATGTATGGGAATTTGGAGAAGGTATGCTCGGGGACCGGTTCCTTAATTTTCTGGGTCTGCGCCAGGCGGTTCCCTTCGTGTCAATGAATCCGGATGGATTTGAGCGGATTTTCATCGGCGGCCAAAAGCCGGGAAACAATTGCTGCATGGTGGACTTCAAGGTTCCCCTGGGTCTGGAAAATTTCCGCCGGGCACTGCAGGAACTCTTCCCCGAGGAACGTGCGCATCTGGACGCGCTCTTTGACGACATGATCGCGATTTTCGAAACCTATAAATCTTTCTTCCGGAAAAACTATGCGTCCGAAGGCCGGTTTCTACTGGCCACAAAATTCCTGCTCACCGGCCGGGTGCCCATGGCCATGAAGCTCAAGCTTGGCCGCACCATCTACATGCCGTTAAAAGCGTTTTTTGATCAATATCGGATCAACAATTTGATACGCCGTATTCTCTATGGCCATGGCGGTATCTTCGCGGAAAACGAATCCGTCATGTCGGCCATTGCCTATATCGTGGGCACCGGCAATTATCATGAAGGGGCCTGGTACCCGGCAAAGGGGTTTTATCATTTTTTCGATGCCCTGGCATCCATGATCAAAGGGGCAGGCGGGTCCGTGAACACAGGGAAGCGGGTAACCCGCCTGGAAACCGAAAGCGGCCTGGCGGCCCGGGCCGTATGCGATGACGGCAGCGATTACGCGTGTGATTTTGTCTTCAGCGACATATCGCCGCGGCTGACTTATGGCCTGCTGGGCATCCCCGCAGAAGCGCTGGATTATAACCCTTCGCACAGCATCCCGGCCTGCTGCATCGGACTCCGGCCCGGCCTGCCGGCAATCGCCGAAATGCGGGGCCGCAATTACTGGTGGCAGGACGGCTGCGAGGTGGATTACAATGAACCGGACGTCACGGCTCCGCCCCGCATGCTTTTTATCGCATCGCCCACGGCCAATGGATTCGGCAGAACCGATGTCGTCGCCGATGATGCCCTGGTGGTGTTCTGCCCGGGCAATTACGCACGGGAAAAAGAAATTCACCAACAGGGCCCGGATGCAATAGCGGCATTTAAGGATAAACTCGCCGCCGACATCGTGGATATTCTTGAGCAAAACCTTTTTCCGGGGATTGCGGCCCGGCTCAGGTTCAGTGAAATTATTTCTTCGGTGGATTGCGAGGCGCATACCGGCGGAGAATTCGGCAATGCCTACGGCCGTCGGCTGACCGTGGATGAGATCCTGAAAGGGGCCATTCGGGAAGACGATTGCCCGCCCAATCTCTACAATGTATCGGCCACCAAAAACAGCCCGGGCATTGCGGCCGGCATTTTTACGGCAAAGCTGCTGTTTGAGGAATTGACCGGCCGGACTATTTAAAGGGGTAAAAGGGAAGGGGCGGTAGATAAAGACGATATGTAATGCTTCCGCAAGGGTTAGTCCTCGATCTCGCTGCCAATCAATCCTTTTACGAAGCCGGATATTTATTAGCGGATATTTATTACCTTGAAAAATTAGAATTTTCTGATAGTCTTAGCGAAAAATGTCCCGTGTTTCTCCCGCCGTCCGCGTCGATGGCGGAGCCCGCGATTTTAATTTCATTATTATGGAAAGAGAGAACCAGAAGAGAGATGAAAACAGATACACAGCCCGAAAAACCGACAACCACGCGACGCACCGTGCGAAAAACCCGCCGCAAGGCGCCCCGGAAGACCGAGGAACAGACCGCAACGGCTGATGCGCCGGTGGTGGAGGAATACTGGGAACCCTCCATGTTCAAGGTTGCGCCCATGGAAGGCCGGATGCGCTTTCATGATTTTAATCTGCCCGACCCGCTGCTTCATGCCATTGCCGATATCGGGTTTTCGTATTGCACTCCCATTCAGGCCGAGATTCTGCCGTCCACCCTGTTCGGCAGGGACGCCTTCGGCCGTGCCCAGACCGGCACGGGCAAAACCGCGGCGTTCCTGATCACCGTCATTGCCGGGATGCTCAACAACCCCATCCAGGGGAAACGGGAATCCGGCACGCCCCGGGTTCTGATCATCGCGCCCACCCGGGAGCTGGTGCTCCAGATTACGGAAGAGGCCCGGCAGCTCACCAAATATTGCCGCCTGAAGCTGATCGCGGTTTTCGGCGGCATGGATTACGACCGGCAGCGAAAACTGTTAGCCGGAGACCCGGTGGATATCGTGGTGGCCACCCCCGGTCGCCTGCTGGATTTCAGCCGCCGGCGGGATCTCTCCTTGAAAAAGGTGGAAACGCTGATTTTAGATGAGGCCGACCGGATGCTCGACATGGGATTTATCCCGGATGTCCGCAAGATCATCTACAGTACGCCGCCCAAGGAAAACCGCCAGACCATGCTGTTTTCCGCCACCCTGACCGAGGCCATCACCCGGCTGGCCGCGGCCTGGACCAAAAATCCCGTGACCGTGGAAATCGATCCCGAACAGGTGGCGGTGAGTACCGTGGATCAGATCGTCTATATTGTCACGGCCCGGGAGAAATTCGCGCTGCTCTACAATATCATCGTCAAGCAGGATTTAAAAAGCGTCCTGATTTTCTGCAACCGCAAGGATGAGGTGGCCCGCCTGGCCGGCAAACTGACCCGTTACGGCATCAATTGCGCCGAGATTTCCGGCGATGTTGACCAGAAAAAACGGATTGCGCGCTTAGACGGCTTCAAGGCGGGAAAGATCCGCGTGCTGGTGGCCACGGATGTGGCGGCCCGGGGCATCCATATCGAAGGAATGAATCACGTGATCAACTTCACGCTGCCCCGTGATCCCGAGGATTACGTGCACCGCATCGGCCGCACCGGCAGGGCCGGGGCCGAAGGCACGTCCATCAGTTTCGCCGATGACGGGGACGCGTTTTATCTTCCGGATATCGAAGCGTTTATTGAACGAAAGCTCGACTGCATCGAGCCTGAGGATGAATGGCTGATTCTGCCGGAAGTCCCGCCGGCCCGGAAAGCCCGCGCCCAAACCCGGCCCCGGCCGCCCAGACGCAAACGGGAATGATTGTTCCTTCAATTATGACGCCCTCGTAAAATTGGACTTTTTGCGAAACCATCACTATTGGGATTTGAGCTGGTCGATCAGCCCGTCTTTTTTTTCCCAGATGCCGTGAAGCCACAACTGGAATCTTTCCCGAAAGGCCGGGTCATGGGCATAGTCACCGGCGGAAATTTCTTCCGGCACCGGGAAAAAATGGATGCGCACCGTCACTTTCCGGATGCGTCCGGAAAACAGGTCCCAGAAGGTCACCCGTTCGGGTTCGTAGACAATGGTGACATCCACTATACCTTCCAGGTAATCGGCCATTTCCGATAAAACAATGGCCACGCCCCCGGCCTTGGGCGGCAGCAGGTTTTTATAGGGTGAGTTTGTCTTTTGATGCTTTTCCTTTGAAAAACGGGTCCCTTCAAGAAAATTGATCACCGATACCGGCGTTATTTTAAACCGCTGGCATGCCTCCTTCACGGATTCCAGGTCTTTTCCCTTCAGCTCCGGGTGTTTTGCCAAAACTTCCCGGGAATAGCGCTTCATGAACGGAAAATCCAGGGACCACCAGGCAAATCCCATAAGCGGGACCTTGCGCAGTTCCTCCTTGAGGAAAAATTTAAGAAACGGAATCCGGTGATTAAACAGCGATTGCAGGATGAAAATATCCACCCATGCCCGGTGGTTGCTGAAAATAAGGACCCATTTTTTCGTGCCGGGCAGCTTTTCCAGACCCTCGACATCTACTTCCATGTTCTGGGTCAGCCAGATAATGAACCGGTTGCAATCGATCCAGCCGGTACCCAGGGCGATGAGCACCCGGGTGAAAAAATTCCGAAAACTTTCCAGGGGGATCAGGTATTTGAGCATTCCAAAGAGAAAAAATCCGAAAAACCATAATATCGTATTGATGACCAGCAGACCGGATGAGAGCGGTCCCAGAATGATGGCCGGTAAAAAATGCAGCATGGGGCACCTTATTGCGTTTAAAAGTGAGATCGTCACACGGTGTGAAGGTGATAAGCGCCTCCTTCAGGCAAGAAAAATTTTTTATTTCCATGCACTTTTCCGCCACCGCCGGCGGGGCCGTTCGCTCACATCATACATGGTATGAAGCTATCGCATAAATTTACATATTTCAAATGCAAAATCGTTGGAGTGCAAAATCGCGCCCGCGCCCGGATTCTTTTGATTGAAGCCCCGGGAACGTATCTGTTGGTCATGGTTTCGGGCAAGATGGTCGGGGCGGGATAGCTTCTAGTGCAAACGTTCGGGCAGCCGGAGCGGTTCACCGGTGAGATAGAGCGGCGCCGGATTTCTAAAACCCACCAAAAGAGGCAGGCGATGCAGGAGCCGGATGTAGTGGGCCGATTGCCGGTCCGCGATCCGGTCTAAAAGTAAAGACACGGGAAACTGGCCCAGGGTCCGGATAGCGTCGAATACCATCAGCAGTCGGGGGATGCCCTTGTACAACTGGAAATACGTGGCGGTCATGGCGGTGAGGGAGCGGGAAAAGTGGAGGTATTCGCTTTTGACCACAAGGCCGAGATGCTGGGTGTTGGACATCAGGTGAAGCACCACCTGGACCCGGCGGCGCAGGCCCGCAATGCCTTCTCTTTTGAGTTGAAACACGTAACTCCCCTTCAACGGAGCCACATCCTTTTTTTTCAGGGTTTGTGCAAGGGTTGCCCTGATTTCGGATTCCCGTTTCCGGCTCTGTTCGGGATCGGCGCTGATATTGATCAGGGCCGTGGCCAGCAGGGCCACATCCGCGGTAACCGCGCCTAACACATAATCCCAGAGCGGCTTCCATTTTTCCCTCAGGTCCAGGCAATTGCCCCAGTCCACAAAATACATGTCGCCCCGGGTATCAAACAAGATATTGCCCGGATGCAGATCACCGTGGCATTCCTGGTAGACAAACGCGTGCAGGCAGACGGTGTATAAAAACCGTGAGGCGATGCGCCGGGCATTGGCATCCCTTTTTTTCGGGGGGATAAAGTCCAGGATGTTTGAAATACAGGTCGCGTTTTCAATGTATTCCATCTCGATGATGCGCGGGGAAGCAAAAAAAACCTCCGGCACGTTCCAGATCAGCGAATTCCGGCTTCTGTCGGCGAACCGTTTCTGGTTGGCCGCTTCCTGTTCGAAATCGATCTCCCGCTGAAACCCTTTGACAAATTCCTCGGCCTGCTGTTGAAGGGCTTCGAGAAAGGGCGCCAGCTTGGAATGGGGCGCCCAGTAATGACTGCTGATAATGGCCACGCCCAATACCGTTCGGCCCAGCATGAATTCCCGGTCCAGGCCGTTTCGTCCGATTTTGACGATCACCGGCTTGAGTTCTTCCCGCCCGTTGCGCGAAATCGGCTTCTTGGCCAGGTAAACCGAACCGATGGACCCGGATTTGATGGGCTTGTCGATGTCAAACTCAAAATAGCATTCATGGGGTTTCCGGCCCATGCATTCCTCAAACGCCGCGGTCACCTCAAGGGCCGTCATTGGCGGGACGTCTTCCTGGAAGACCCGCAGTTCACGAGCGATTTCGGCGGGCAGGAAATCCGCGTTGGCCGCTGCCACCTGGGCCATTTTGATGAAAAACGGTCCGAACTCGCGCACCATGGAAGCCACAATCCGGGCCTGGGTTTTAAAATCCTTGGGATCGGTCTGGAAAAAGGGTTTGATATAACGCAGGGCCCGGATCTGGCGGCGGATAATGGCAAAATCTTCCCGGATGATGCGCATGCGGCCGGTCAGGTCTTTCATTTTGGAAGCGTTGAGCCGCCGGGTTTCCTTGAGCAGGTTGATCAGATCCACCATGAAGGGCTCATAGCACCGCAGAATAATTCTAGTGATATCTAAATTCAGTTCCGCCATGCCCTTGAGCTCCGGCTCGGAAAAAAGATCGTCGAAAAAGGTCCAGAATTCATTGACCACTATTTCCGGAACCTTCACCGGGCTTCGCAGCAGCACCTGATCCACCACATACCGGATGAGGTTTTCCGTGGATTGTTCATTAGGCAGTATTTTTTTATCCCGCAAAAAGCGGGTCAGGGATTTGCTGTGCCGGGTCAGGGGATGATGATAGAGGGTTTCAAACAGTTTATCCAGAACGGTGGACAACTGTTCGACGGTCACCGGCTCACGGCCGGCCAGCAGACCGATGAACGGAAAAAAAGCCCGGGTAACGGTAAAGCTGTGCCAGGAATATTGACCGGTTTCCTTGAAAATCAGAAAAGCCTGATCCTGCAGGCGTTTTATGAAATTGCGCTCTTTTTTTGATCCCATCAGGCCATCTGATCCGGTGTGGTGTTAGGATATCCGTCGCGTCTGACAAACGCTATCAAAATCTGCCCGACATGTCAATGCATGCATTTCGGGGGTCCATTTTTTGGGGTCAAACCTTGATTTGTGATTAATGATAATAGCGCCACGATTTTGATGAAGCCGTAAAAAGTAAAATCCGGACGACAACATACGTCAGTTCAAATTCAATGTGCGAAAATCCCGAGCAATGATTCGTATTTATCGTACGATGAAGCGGCGAGGGATGCAGCACAACGCGGAGGTTAGGATTTTAAAATGCCGTAAATCTTGACGTGATGTTAAAAAGCTGTTGTATTGTTTGCCACTGGTAATTTCAGGAGTGCATGAGAGGCATGAAATCCATATTTCCCGAAGACGCGTGCGAAGGACGGGAGCGCCAAAGGCGGCGGTTCCGGCAGATCCGCAGGACGCTGTTTGAAAACGCTTTCCGCCTGCTTGCCCGGATTCATGATTTTTCCAAAGCCCAGCAGGCCGCGGCCGTTCGCTGTGAAAAAATCGCCGATATCCCCTACCTGACGGACGGGAACCCGGACCATCTTCTCGATATATACCGGCCGAAGCACGCGGCACATCCGTTGCCGGTGATGCTTTATATCCACGGCGGCGGGTTTGTCATGTGCGACAAGGATACCCATCGCGGCATCGGCCTGATCTATGCGGACCATGGGCATGTGGTGTTTAACGTCAATTACCGCCTGGCCCCCCGGCATCCGTACCCGGCGGCCCTGGCGGACGTAGGCCGGGCATATGCCTGGGTGGTGGAAAACGCGGCCCGATACGGCGGCGATCCCGGGCGGATCATCATTGCCGGGGAATCGGCCGGCGGCAACCTGACCCTGGCAATGGCAGCAGCCTGCTGTTTCCGGATGGATGCGCCAGAGGCCCTCCCCATATGGGATGTAGGTGTTGTTCCCAAAATCATCATGGTCATGTGTGGCTTTCTCCAGGTTAGCGATCCCCATCGGTTTTCCCGGGTTTGCCCGCCCATCAACCCGTTTTCCCGATCTCTGGGTCTGCAGATCGCCCGGGATGTGTCCAGGGCCTATCTTGGCCGCACATACAGGCGCCCCCACCCGGACCGCATCCTGGCCGATCCCCTGCTGGTGCTGGAATCCAATATAACCGAGGCACGGCCTTTTCCATCGGTCTATGCCATGTCCGGCAATTCCGATATTATCGTCGATGATACCCGTCGTCTGGAAGGTGCCCTGAAGAAAAGAGGCATCCGCCATGCGGCGCGCTACTTTCCGCGGCAAGGCCATGCCTTTCACCTGCTTGGCATCAGCCGCCAGGCCGACCTTTTCTGGCAAGATAACCTCGATTTTTTAGGAAGATGGGGGTCAAGATGGGGGTCAAACCTTGATTTGTGATTTATTGGCCAACTATATCAAAAAGATCGAGATTTAAAACAGGTTTGACAAGATTTTTAATAGCGTTCCCCCCCGGCTTTGGCCGGCTCAAGTCTAACAAAATAATTATAAAATATTGTATTTTATAATTATTTATTTTTTTACTTAGAATGTGACCCAAAAAAAGGTTGATAAATCACTAATCAAGGTTTGACCCCCAAAAGTGCTAATCAAGGTTTGACCCCCAAAAGGAGTTTATCATGTTTGATTACTTGCTGTCCGCGGAAGCCGTTAAGATCCGCAATGAGGCCAGGGATCTGGTTAAATGGGTCCCCCGCCGGATGATTCTTGACATGGACAATGACCAGATCAAGTTTCCCACGGAATTTCTTCGGGAAGCCGGCCGAAGGAACCTGATGGGCTGCCGGTATCCGAAAGAATGGGGCGGCCGGGGCCTGGACTGGGTTACCACCTGCGCGGTCATTGAGGAGATTGGGACCCTCGGATATATTTTTGCCTGCACCTTCGGCGTGGGAGCCGAACTGGTCTGTGACGCCATTATTCAGCATGGAACCGACGCGCAGAAGGAAAAATACGTCAAGCCCCTGCTCAAGGGCGATATGTTTGCCGCGGAATGCCTGACCGAACCCCGGGGCGGGTCGGATTTTTTCGGCACGTCCACCATTGGCGAGGACAAGGGCGATTATTTTCTGGTCAACGGCCAGAAGCGTTTTATCGTCGGGGCCGAAGGCGCGGATTTTTTTCTGGTGTATGCCAAAACCGACCCGGATGCCGACCCCCACAATGCCCTGACCTGCCTGATCGTGGAAAAGAGTCCGGGGGTGGAGGTCAAATATCTTTACGGACTCATGGGATGCCGTGGCGGCGGTGCCGGGCGTCTGGTTTTCAAAGATGTGAAGGTTCCCAAGGAAAACGTGGTGGGCAAAATCAACGGGGCCTATGCGGTTTTTCAGACCATGATGATTCCCGAGCGTCTCGGCACGGCCGCCATGACCATCGGCAGCGCCCGGCCGGCCGTAGATATTGCCACGGGCTACACCACCCGGCGCAAGGCCTTCGGCGCCACCATCAACAATTTCCAGGGCGTCAGTTTCCAGGTGGCCGAGGCCGTGATGCTGCTCGACGCGGCCCGATCCATGATCTACACCACGGCCCGTGCCGTGGATGAAAAGATCGCGCCCCGCCGGATCCGGCGCATGGTGTCGGAATCCAAGAAATTCGTCACCGAAGCCTGCCAGAAGGCGGCCAACAACGCCATGCAGGTCATGGGCGGCATCGGCTACACCACTGTGTTCCCCATTGAGCGGATCGTTCGGGACCTGCGCCTGGCCTCCATCTGGACCGGCAGCAACGAGGTCATGTCCATGATCATCGCTCACGAATGGTATCGCCAGTATTTTGAAGAAAAAGCCGCCGGCCCCGTGCGCGATTACGAAAACGACGCCGCCGAAGCCGACGCGCCCGAGGAAAAGATTTACGAGTGACCTGTCGGCGGGCGCCATGCGGTTTGTCCCCAAGCATATATTTCAAACCCCTTGACTTGTATATTTTTAGCATATACATTATACATCAATGGAAACGATCTTCGAACAGTTTTCCGGTTTTCAATGGGACCGGGGGAATATTGATAAAAACCTCGTCAAGCACGGTGTGGAAAACTGGGAATGCGAGCAGGTGTTTTTTAACAGACCGCTTCTGATTTTTGGCGACCCGAAGCATTCCATGGATGAAAAACGATGGGCCGCTTTGGGAAAAACCGATGCGGATCGTTTTCTTGTTATTATATTTACCAAAAGAAGTGGCTTGATTCGCGTGATTTCGGCCAGGGATATGAATCAGGGCGAAAGGAAATTTTATGGCAAAAAAGGAAAAAGTGATTCCAAAATTTAACAATGAGGATGAGGAACGCGAATTCTGGGCCACGCACTCGCCTCTTGATTATTTCAATGCCGACATATTCAAAAGGGCGGCATTTCCCAATCTGAAACCGTCGGTAAAGTCGATTTCCATTCGGCTTCCGGAAGATATGCTGGCGGAACTCAAAACCATAGCCAATAAAAAGGATATTCCCTATCAAAGTCTGGTAAAAATTTATCTTGCCAGACAGATATTTTTGGAACGGGACCTGTCGCGGGTCGATCCGCGATAATGGGAAGGATTTAAATCGATTTTCAGGGAAAGCAGGTGTGCCATGCCCAAAGATCGATCCAACAAAGGAGAAATAGCGGTCCGTGAGACCCCGGAGCGGTTTTCCCGCATCCGGGAGGCCCTGCTGGCGGAGCCCGTTTGGCTCTGTCCGGAACGGGCGTTTCTGATCACTGAATATTTCAAGAAATTCGATGATCCCGCCGAACCCATGGTCATCCGCAAGGCCCGGGCATTGCGGCATCTTCTGACAAACAAGTCGGTTAGGATCTGGGTCGATGAAATGATTGTCGGCAACGTGGGGACAAAACGCCGGTCGGCCATCATCCAGCCGGAGCTGGCCGGCGTGTTCATGTGCGAGGAACTGCTCTGGATCGAGCGCCGCAAAACCACGCCCCATCCCATTTCATGGTCGGACCGGGCCGGGCTGCTGGCCGGGGTCATCCCCTACTGGTTGACCCGCAACATGATCATCAAAGCCTTTAAGAAAAATCGCGCCCGCTTTCTGCGATACGTTCCCGAACAGCTCAACGCCACCTATTATCTGATCAACGAGGCCGGCGGCATCGGGCATTTTCTCCCCAATTACGAAAAGATGATCCAGCTCGGCATCGAAGGGTATCTGGCGTCCATGAAAGGCCGGGATTCGGATCTCTGTCGGGCCACGGCCATCGCCTGCGAAGGACTGGCCGATTATGCAAAGCGCCTGGCGGATGAAGCTGAAGCCATGGCCGCGCGGGAAAAGGATTCGGAACGAGCCGCGGAACTGAAAACCATCGCTGACGTCTGCCGCCATGTGCCCTTGAACCCCGCCCGCACCTTTCACGAAGCCCTCCAGTGCCTCTGGCTGACGCACATGACGGTCTGCCTGGAGGGGCTCAACTCGGCCGTATCCTTCGGCCGGGTGGACCAGTACCTCTATCCGTATTACCGAAATGATATCGCCGCCGGCGCCCTGACGCCCGAAAAGGCGTTTGACCTGATGCTCTGTTTCTCTGCCAAGACCACCGAGCATGTGTTCCTGGTTTCCGAGCGCACCAGCCAGTATCACGGCGGATTTCTCGTGGCCCAGGCCGCCACGGTGGGCGGCATGGACAAAGAAGGCAAAGACGCGGTCAATGATCTGACCTATCTGTTTCTCGATGTCATGGCCACGGCCAGATTGCGGGACCCCAATTACATGGCCCGGATTCACGCCGGCTCTCCTGATGAATATGTCCGCCGGGCCGTGGACGTGGCCCGCATGGGAAACGGCGTGCCCGGTCTGTTTAATGACGAACCCACCATCGCGGCCCTGACGCGGCATGGGTTTCCACTGGAAGAGGCCCGGGATTACGGCGTGGTGGGATGCGTGGAACCGGCGTTTCCCGGCCGCAGCTTTTTTTCCACGGACGCGGCCCTGTTCAATCTGCCGCTCTGTCTGATCCTGGCCGTCAATCAGGGAAAACGACTCAACAGCCGCACCCGCATCGGCGCGGAAACGCCGCACCCCTCCCGGCTCAAAACCATGGATGACGTCATGGCGGCGTTTGCCGCGCAGGTCAATCACATGGTGGGCCGCATGATCGGGGATTTGCAGATCCTGGAGAAGGGGAACCGGGATCATCATCCCACGCCGTTTTCCTCCATGCTCATCGACGGCTGCGTGGAAAGCGGCTGGGACGTGACGGCCGGGGGCGCGCTTTATAATTCCAGCGGCATCCAGGGGGTGGGCGTGGCCGACACCGCCGATTCCCTGGCGGCTCTGCACCATATCGTATTTGAGAGGCGGAAATACAGCCTTTCCGATGTGCTTTCGGCTCTTCGGGCCGATTTTAAGGGGTATGACAAGCTTCACGCGGCCCTGGCAAACGCCCCCAAGTTCGGCAATGATCACGATCTGCCGGACGGATACGCCTCCCGGGCGGCTGAAATTTTTCACGACGCCCTGGCCAGGCACCGCAACACGCGGTCCGGCAACTATGTGCCGGGGTTTTATTCCTCCACCTGCCATGTGGGGTTCGGCAACCGCACCGAGGCCCTGCCGTCGGGCCGAAGGGCAGGGGAACCCTTTGCCGCCTCCCTGGGTTGCGCCAACGGCCGGGACCGCCGGGGAGTGACGGCACTGCTCAATTCCGTGGCCAAAGTCGACGCCACTCTTGCCATGAACGGCTATGCCCTAAACCTCCGGTTCGACAAATCCACCCTTGCCGGCGAAAAGGGGCTTCGGGTCATGACCGCCTTAACCCGCGGGTTTTTCCAGTCCGGCGGCATGGAGATGCAGCTCAAC
>QZJS01000021.1 GCA_003597945.1 Desulfobacteraceae bacterium
TTACCGGCATCCCGGCCGCCGATATCGTTGAGATCGCCCGCCTGTACGCCAAGGCCAGGGCGGCCAGCATCGTCTACTGCATGGGCATTACCCAGCACACCACCGGCACGGACAACGTCAAGTCCCTGGCCAACCTGGCCATGCTCTGCGGTCACCTGGGCAAACCCGGCACGGGCGTCAATCCCTTGCGGGGCCAGAACAACGTGCAGGGGGCCTGCGACATGGGCGGCCTGCCCAATGTCTATACCGGTTACCAGAAGGTCATTGATGCGGCGGTGCGGGAAAAAATGGAGAAAGCCTGGGATGTGACCGGCCTTTCGGATAAAAACGGACTCACGGTTACGGAAATGGTGCCCAAGGCCCATACCGGTGAAATTAAGGCGCTGTATATTATCGGCGAAAATCCCCTGGTCTCGGACCCGGATCTCAATCACGCGGAAAAATGTTTTCATCATTTGGATTTTCTGGTGGTTCAGGATATTTTCATGACTGAAACCGCGCAGGTGGCGGATGTGGTATTCCCCACCACCTGCTTTGCGGAAAAAGACGGCACGTTTTCCAATACCGAACGCCGGGTCCAGCGGGTCCGCAAGGCGGTCAACGGCCCCGGATCGGTCCGGGACGACTGGAAAGTGACCTGCGACATCGCCACGCGAATGGGCTATCCCATGCATTATCCGGACAGCCGGGCGATTTTTGAAGAGATCGCCGCGGTCACTCCCTCGTATGCCGGGATCACCTATGATCGCATCGCGGATGTGGGAATCCACTGGCCGTGTCCCACGGTTCAGCATAAAGGCACGCCGGTGCTGCACACCCAGCAGTTCACCCATGGCAAGGGAGTTTTCCACGCCATCGAGTTTATTCCGCCTGCTGAAAAGACCGACGATGAGTATCCGCTTTATCTGACCACCGGCCGGGTCCTGTATCAGTATCATACCGGCACCATGACCCGCAAAACAGAAGGGCTTAATGAAAAGGCCCCGGCAAATTTCATTGAAATTTCCGCCGCGGACGCTGAAAAATTCGGCCTGACTGACGGGGAAATGGTGAAGATCGCCTCCCGCAGAGGCGAGATCGTTTCGAAGCTGAGCGTGTCTGAAAAGGCGGTGTCCGGCACGGTGTTCATGCCGTTTCATTTTGCCGAAGCCGCGGCCAACAAGCTGACCAACGCGGCCCTGGACCCGGTTTCCAAGATACCGGAATATAAGGTCTGCGCGGTAAAAGTGGTGAAAGCGGCCTAAGAAGGATACGTTGCCGGGATCTGTTCCGCGGGTCGCGGGTCCGCTGCAACGGCAACGGCCGCGGCATAACCGGAAAGCGTTTCAACGGGCCGGAGCAGCCATGATTTTCGCATCCGGTCCGTGCAATATGTCCATTCCCCCTTATCCCCGGCGGCATGATCGCCGGGGATTTCAATTCCCTTGAAGCCGCGGAGCCCTTCGCCGGTGGCTTTTGCCCATGCCTCTTTCATGGTCCAGAGCTGAAAAAACAGGGCCGGGCGACAAGAAGACCCGGCTTCACGCAGGGCCGTGCGTTCCGGCGCGGAAAACAAGCGTTGCGCAATGGCGTCCATGTTGCTGATCGGTCGGATCTGCTCGATATCCACGCCGATCACCCGGTTCGGACAAAATCCGAATAATCCCATGTGCCGGCAGTGGGAGAGGCTGAAGTGAATTTTCGGCGGGCCGGCGGTATCCGTGAGGCGCGGTTTTCCCGATGCGTCGCGGCCGCAGGGGACGGTTTCGGGCCGCTGTTCCAGATAATGGCCGAGCAGCATGCGCAATATGCCCCGGGCCGCAATGAATCGTTGCCGGTGGACCCCGCTCATGCGGTATGTCCGTGTTTTTTCCTCGGTGTTGAGCATGGCGGAAAACGATGTGGTGCAGACATCAGGCAGGTCCAGCAGCGCCCACCAGATGTGGATCATGTCAACAGCGAGGTCGCCCGGGCACGGGGCCTGGTCGTGAAAAGGATGAAACTGTTGGATGTAAAATGGTAAACTGCGATTCATGGGTATTTTCTTATCAGACCTGGAAAGCCGGCGCAATATTTGCCGGCCGGCATGCCGCGATAAAATAGCGCGCCCCATACAAAGCAGGGTTTACGTATACGGCAATCTTTTATTGAATTTGACACGCGGGAATGGTAATCTTATGACTTTAGGGTGGATTGATGGATCTGCAAAAAGTTAATTTCCGGCGTTAAAGCAGAAAAGTTCACCGCCGGCAAGATGTGCGAT
Organism: Desulfobacteraceae bacterium; assembly: GCA_003597945.1. GTDB lineage: Bacteria > Desulfobacterota > Desulfobacteria > Desulfobacterales > Desulfosalsimonadaceae > SURF-33. The sequence continues at coordinate 2,243 of QZJS01000021.1, forward strand.
GCAAGGCGGATATTTCAACCTTTTTCGAATGATTCGGGATAACTTCATTGAGGACCGTGCAGGCTGGCGCCATACTGCTGATTTGTATTTTCGGGATGCTTTTTTTCAGCGACGATGCCGATGCCGCTTCCAAGACCATTGACCGTGTGCGGGATATCCAACTGCCGGCTGCCGGAAAAATTGATAAATTCGGCGGCCCCATGGATGGTTTCGATGAATTCGACGACTTTGATGAATTTGAAACCGAACCCGAAGACAAGGCCTGGGACCCGCTGATGGGGTATAACCGTTTGATGACCCGGGTCAATGATACGCTCTATGTATGGGTGCTTCGGCCAACGGCCCTGGTTTACGGCACGGTGGTCAAGGAACCGGCGCGCCTGGCGGTCAACCGGTTTTTTACCAATCTGGAATTTCCGACCCGGCTGGCCAACAACCTGCTTCAGTTTAAATTTCAGCAGGCGGGAACCGAAACCGTGCGGTTCGGGTTCAATACCACCTTCGGTCTTCTGGGTTTTTTCGATCCGGCCAGATCCCGACTGGGGCTTGAGCCGAGCCCCGAGGATTTCGGCCAGACCCTGGGCTACTGGGGAGTGGGGCCCGGGTTCCATATCGTGCTTCCCCTGATGGGACCGTCAAACCTCAGGGATGCGCTTGGAAGAGGGCCGGATATTTTTCTGAGTCCTCAATATTATATCGGCGACGATCGGACGTCGCTGATCATTTCCGGGATCGAGAGGGCCAACGCCATTTCCCTGATGACAGACAGGCTGGACGCGTTCCGCAAGGACGCGCTGGATTTGTATGTTTTTTACAGGGATGCTTATGAAATGAACCGAAAAAAAATGATCGAGGAATAAAACCATGAGAAAAGCGGTTTTTTGTATAACACTGACATTGATGCTGCTGACGGCGGCTTTCCCGGCGGCCGCGGAACAGAAGGCGGCGGTGGAAGCCCTTTTGAAATCGCAAGTTGATGCGGTGCTCCAGATCCTGAAACAAAAGGAGATGCCGGATGCCCAAAAGCATGAAAAAATTATGGAAATCATCGGGCCGACATTTGATTTTGAACTTATGTCCCGGCTCACCCTGGGCCGGGCAAACTGGATGAAGTTCAGCGCCCGGGAGCAGGCAACCTTTATCGACCTTTTCGTGGCCCGTCTGAAAAAAACCTACCTTGAAAAAACATCTCTTTATACGGATGAGGCCGTGATTTACCGGCCGGCCGTGGTGGTGGGCGATAAGATTCATGCGTCGGTGGGCATCGTCACTGAGGGAAAGACCGTGGAGATCGCCTACAAGTTCTATGCCGCGGGCGACCAGTGGAAAATCTATGACGTGGAAGTCGAAGGCGTCAGCCTGGTCATGAGTTATCGGTCCCAGTTCAACCAGATCATGCAGAAGGGAACGCCCAATGACCTTTTAGATGAACTGCGGAAAGGGGAAATTTCTCCTCCGGCATGATATTATGGAGAATCAGATGATCCCCAAAACGGAATCACGGCCCGCGCGCCTGTTTTTCAGCATCGTGGTGGATCACCCGAAAATCGTGGTGGCCTGCCTGCTGGCGCTTATCGCCATCATGGGGTTTTTTGCCAGAGATTTCAAAATCGATGCGTCCGCCGAAACCCTGATCCGGGAAAGCGACGACGACCTTCGCTTTGCGCGGACGATCTATTCGCGATACGGGATTCAGGATTTTCTGGTCATCGCCTACACTCCGCACCAAGATCTCCTGTCCGACAAGGTGCTTGCCGATATCGGCCGGCTGCGGGATGAACTGGCGGCATTGCCCCGGGTGGAATCGGTGGTCACCATTCTGGATGTGCCGATCCTGGAAAGTCCGCCCCTGTCGCTCCAGGAACTCGCCGGCGAGATGCGGACCCTGACCTCGCCGGCCGTGGACCGTCAAATGGTGCGGGTGGAACTGGCCGACAGCCCCCTTTACCGGGATCTTCTGGTCAGTCCGGATTTAAAGACCACCGGCATCCAGATCAATTTCCCGCCGGATGACGATTTCTATTCATGGGTCATGCGCCGCGACCAACTCGAAGAAAAGTCCGCCGTCGAAGGCCTGACGTCGGAAGAATCCGCCGAATACCGCGGCATCATTGACAGCATCGACCGGTTCCGCGCGACTTTTGACAAGGCCCGCGGCGAAGATATCGCCAAGATCCGGGCCATCATGGATCATTACCGGAGCGATGCCGATCTGTTTCTCGGCGGGGTTTCCATGATCGCCGACGACCTGGTGCGATTCGTCAAAAACGATCTCAAAATTTTCGGCATCGGCGTGTTCGCCTTTCTGATCATCGTGCTGGGCATTATTTTCCGGGAACCCCGATGGGTGATCCTGCCCATGCTCTGTTGCGGTTTTTCAGCCGTCATCATGATGGGCCTGCTGGGGATGGTCGGGTGGAAGGTGACGGTCATCTCTTCGAATTTCATTGCCATTCAGCTTGTGCTGACCATGTCGCTGACCATCCACCTGATTGTCCGGTACCGGGAACTGCTGGCAAAAAATCCGGAAGCCCATCAGGGCTCTCTGGTCCGTGACACGATTCTGCTGATGGTCACCCCCTGCCTTTACAATTCATTGACCACCATTGCCGGTTTTTCATCGCTGGTTCTTGCCGACATCGTTCCGGTGGCGTCGTTTGGATGGATGATGACCGCCGGGGTGGCGGTTTCCTTTGCCACCACCTTTATTTTTTTCCCGGCAAGCCTCATGCTCATGGCCAGGCCGGCCGCGCCGCCGGCGAATCGTTCGAAATTCGCCCTGCCCATGGTTCTGGGGAGATTTACCGAAGCCCATCGCAAAACGATTCTGGTCCTGACCGGCATTTCCCTGGTTATCAGCGCCGTGGGCCTGACCCGCCTGACGGTTGAAAATTCTTTTATCAACTATTTCAAGGAAACCACCGAGATCTACCAGGGCATGGCCGTCATCGACCGGCAGCTCGGCGGCACCACGCCGCTGGATGTTATCGTTGACCTGGAGACTCCGGCGGCATCAGCAGCGGTCCCTGAAGGGCTTCCGGACGCACAGGCGGCCCGGGCTGCCGAATCGTCGGCCGATGATGATTTCGGCGGGTTTGACGATTTTGATGACTTCGGGGACTTTGACGAGTTTGCAGATGAAGTTCCTTCGAAATACTGGTTTACACCGTTTAAGATGCGCCGGGTCGTTGAAATCCATGATTATCTGGATGGATTGCCTGAAACCGGCAAGGTGCTCTCCCTGGGAAGCATGATGAAGGTTGCCGAGCGGCTTACCGGCGGCAAAGAATTGGACAGTTTTGAACTTTCACTGATTTATAATGAAATTCCGGATGAATACCGGGATCTGCTCATCAGCCCGTTTGTCGACATCGAACATGACCAGGTCCGTTTTTCCGTGCGGGTCCGTGACTCGGAAGAAACCCTGCGCCGCAATGAGCTGATCCAGCGCATCGGGCATGACCTGGTCCACAAGCTCGGTTATGCCGAGGAAAACGTGCGTCTTACGGGCATGATGATCCTCTACAACAATATGATCCAGAGCCTGTTTGGCACCCAGATCCAGACTCTGGGTATTGTGTTGCTGGTGATCATGATCATGTTTTACGTGCTTTTCCGGTCCATGCGCGTCGCGGTGATCGCCATTTTCCCCAACCTGCTTTCCATTTCCGTGGTGCTTTCCTTCATGGGCTGGATGCGCATTCCTTTGGACATGATGACCATCACCATCGCCTCCATCAGTGTAGGGATCGCCGTGGACAATACCATTCATTTTATCTACCGGTTCAAAAGCGAGATCGCCACGGGTAAAAATTATATCCAGGCCATGCACCGCTCCCACAACAGCATCGGCTTTGCCATGTTTTATACCAGCATCACCATCATCATCGGGTTTTCCATCCTGATGCTTTCCAATTTCATCCCCACCATCCTTTTCGGACTGCTCATCGGCCTGGCCATGTTGATCGCCATTATCGGCGCACTGACCCTGCTGCCGGCTTTAATCGTGATGATCAAGCCCTTCGGACCCGAGGAGGAAGGCGCGGCCGCATGAAGCATATTTATGACCGGGTCATCCATAACGGCATGGTTCTGACGGTCAATGCCGGGTTTGATATCATCACTGACGGCGTGGTCTGCATCCGCGACGGCGTGATCGCGCGGGTGGAATCGCGAAAAAGGGCGATAGACGATTATCCGGCCCGCGACATCATGGACGCCGCCGGCGGCATCATCATGCCCGGTCTGGTCAACGCCCATGTGCATCTGCCCATGTCCATCTTCCGGGGGCTGGCCGATGACCTTCCCTTGGCGGACTGGCTCAATCATCATATTTTTCCGGCGGAACGGGAGTATATCCGGCCGGAAACGGTGCGCATCGGAACCCTGCTTTCCTGCGCGGAAATGATGTTAAGCGGCACCACCACCTGCTGTGACGGTTATTTTCATGAAGATATCGTGGCATCGGCCGTGGCGGAAACCGGGCTCCGGGCCGTTCTGGGACAGGGTGTGATCGATTATCCGGCCCCGGGCGTGCCGGACCCGGCCCGTAATATTGACGTCGCCTCGGCGTTTGTCGGCCAATGGCGGGATCGTTCTCCCCGGATCACCCCTTCTGTTTTCTGTCATTCCCCCTATACCTGTTCGGCCACCACCCTGACGGCGGCCAAGGCCGCGGCCCGCCAACACGGCGTGCTGTTCCAGATTCATGTGGCGGAAACCAAAGACGAGGCCGCGGCCTGCCGGTCCGCGCACGGCATGTCGCCCGTACGATATTTGAATAGCCTCGGCATACTGGATGAACAGACCCTGGTCGTCCACGGCATCTGGGTGGATGACGACGACCTGGAGATTCTGGCAAAACGAAAGACGGCCGTAGCCCACTGCCCGGAAAGCGCCATGAAACTGGCCGCCGGCGTGGCGCCCGTGCATCGGATGCTGGATAAAGGACTGACAATCGGCCTGGGAACCGACGGATGCGCCAGCAACAATAATCTCGACCTGTTCGGCGAAATGGATGCCGCGGCCAAGCTGCACAAGGTCATCCGGAAAGACCCCACCGTCATGAACGCCCGGACCGTGATCCGCATGGCCACCATCGAGGGCGCGAGGGCCGTGGGGCTGGACCGGCGGATCGGGTCCATCGAAGTCGGCAAGCAGGCCGATATCATTATTATCGACACCCATCAGCCCCATCTGGCTCCGCTCTATCATCCCGAATCCCACATCGTCTATGCGGCCCGGGGCGCCGATGTCCGTGATCTGTTTGTGGCGGGGGAAGCGCTGGTCCGCGATTTTTCGCCGGTCCGGCTCGATATCGGCGCTATCATGGATCAGGCCCGGGAAATCGGCCGCCGGATCCAGGGCGGACAAACGATTAACATTGACGAAGCAACCAAAAGCTGATGCTCTCGCATCTGGTCCTTCCCGTGATTCCCGAACTGAAACTCACCGACAAATGCCTGTTCGATGCCGCGGCGTTCACCCACGTCCCGCTGTTTGCCGCCTGATTTTTAATGTTTTGCCGATGCTCCACGCCTTTCCGGCTTTGTTTCCCACTTCCCAATACTGATTATGCGCCATGGATAAGGGATCGCATTGTTGTCGGTCTTGATTTTTCCCATGGTGTTTCAGCCTTTCAATTTGTTCCAACACGGCTTTTTTAATGCGCCAGTAAAATTTCCAATGCTTTCTGCCGGATTTTGCCTACGGATGAAGGCTTCGCCAGAAACGCCAGATGGTTTTGATCAAAGAATGTCTTTCGTTCCGGAGACAGGTCCCCGGTGATGAATAAATACCGTTGCCCGATATCCGGATACAGATTTCTGACGACGTTGAAAAGCCGGATGCCGTCCATTTCCGGCATGTCAATATCGGAAATGATCAGTTTATAATATTTTTGCTCAATTTTTTCATAACCTTCTTTTCCGTTTCCGGCAATATCGACATTTCCTTCATTTTCTAAAATCGCATTGAGCAACTCGGAAACAGACGCATCATCTTCTATGACCAGAATTTTTTCCTCCCAGATTCTGGGCAATGCCGCCAGGCCGGATGTTTTTTCAAAACCGCCGGAAAATTTTTCCAAATACAATTCAATGGCCCGTTTGTGGTTCTGAATTTTCGGGGCGACAACGCTGAATTCCCTGAAGTCCCTGCGCAAATAATTTACAACATAAATAAAGATGTCATTCCACTCGGAAAACTCCGTCGCGGCCATCGCTTTGAGAAAATCCGCCCGACTCATGCTTTTTTCTTTCAGGCCGTCGTTAATTTTGGTTAACGTTCCCAGAATCCTTTTGTTCATATCCGCATCAACCCGGATAACCGGAACTTCAGGCGTTATTTTCCGGATATGCTCCGCGGCGCTCGCCATTACATGATAATGCCAGGCTTCATCATCCGCGTTTGATTGAAGAAACGACTTGAATTCCGGATCACCGTTAAAACACTCCAGGGCGTTGGCATAGGCCATCCCCGCCACATGTTCCACCTTTAAAAGCCACTGGATGATATCTTTCATGGCGTCGCCTCCGACTCGCACTTCAAGGGTTGAAAAAAAATTTGACCCTATTATGCTTCTAAAATAAGACCGCTTTGAAAGATAACAACGGGCGATGAGGCGGCATGCGATCCTCCGGCGTCCCGCTTACGGATCGGCATTAAAAAAGGCTCTGAATGGTCCTGATATCCGTCACGGTTTTCCCCTTATTCACAAATCCGGGCTATGCCAATGCCTCGTTATGCGTTTTCATCCGTCGGGCCTACCCAGAATAGCGGGTTGTAGGCCACCTCCCAAAGATGGCCATCGAGATCTTTAAAGTAGCCGCTGTAGCCACCCCAGAAAACCTTCCGCGGTTCTTTGACCAAGGTTGCACCCGCGCCAACGGCCTGGGATACAACTTCATCGACCTCTTTTTCTGAATGCACGTTGTGAGCGAGCGTAAACGATTCGAACCCGCTTCCTTCGGGAGATACCGTTGCATCCTCGGCCAATGCCTCTCGCCCATAAAGCCCCAGCCACGTACCATTGAGCGTGAAGAAGGCAACTTCAGGCGGCGACTCCATTCGGGGAAACCCCAACCCTTTCTCGTAGAATTCAATTGCCGCATCAAGATTGCAAACACCGAGCGTGATCATGCTTATTCTTGGTTTCACTGCTGGAGACTCCTTCTTTTAAGCCAACGTTAATTATACATCATGGCGTGAAACGCCAATTTCAGTATTTCTTCATGAGTTTCATAGATTTTTTATGAATAAAATCAGTGATGCAGGGAAGAGTCGATCCGGTGGAAAAGAAAGGGAAAAGCCCGACGCGATGCAGAGGGTCCGGGGCATTTACCGGATTTATTTCCTGCACAGGTCCGTATTTCTGATATTCGGTGCGGATTTTTCAGTCCTTCATATGCTTTTTTACCGATTTTATAAAGCGACCGAAGGCTTTATCCTTTTTTCGTTTTTCCAGATAGGACATCTCGTAGTGCGCGGACTCCTTTTTGAGCTTGATATAGCTGGCATAACGGTCTTGCCTCAGTTCTCCGCGATTCACCGCGGCCAAGACGGCGCAGCCGGGCTCGTTTTCGTGTCGGCAATCCGCGTACCGGCAATGTGCGGAAAGCGCGGCGAATTCATCGAACCCGGCGTCGATCCCGTCGCCGGCGCCCACAATGCCCAGTTCCCGCATGCCGGGCGTATCAATGAGCATGGCGCCCCGGCCGAAAACGATGAGCTGCCGGCGCGAGGTCGTATGGGTTCCTTCTCCCGTGCTGCTGACGGCCTTTGTTTCAAAGGCTTCCCGGCCCATGAGACGGTTGATCAGCGTTGTTTTCCCGACGCCCGATGAACCCAGCAGGCAGTAGGTCTTTCCCGGCTGGAGCGTCTCTTGAAATTCATCAAACCCTGCTCCGGTGACGGCGCTGAGGGCGATCACTCTTGCTTTGGCGACGGCGCTGATGACGGCCAGTTTTTGGTCCAGTTCATCTGGGGTGATCAGATCCGTTTTCGAGAGAATAACGATCGGTTCAACATGTCCGTCCGCCGCCATGACCAGGTACCGGTCCAGGCGACGCGGATTAAAGTCGAAATGGCAGGATTGAACGATAAACGCGGCGTCGATGTTGGCGGCGATCATCTGGTAATCGACGTTTTCCCCCGCGGTTTTGCGCCGCAGGAAGGTCTTTCGCGGAAAAATCCGGTGGATGATCGCCTCGGCATCGTTGTTGTAATATTGCGCCGTCACCCAGTCTCCGACGCAGGGCAGGTCGACGGGATTTTCAATCTGATAGGAAAGCTTTCCCGACAGTTCGGCCGAGGCTTCGCGCAATCCATTGTTTATGCGGTATGATCCGCGGTCAACCGCGGATACCCGGGCAAAGCCGCAGCCCTCTTGATAAAACTCAGCGGCCTGCGCCTCAAACCATTGGTCGAAACCTAAATCTGTTAATTTCATATGGTCACAGCACTAAACGATTGAATTCACCAGGTGCGTCAGCGATCCGGCGAAGCGATTGGATGTCATGCATTGATCGCGTCTACAGCAGGTTCCGGATCGCATTGGATGCCTCCGCACCGGCAAACGCGATCAAAGCGGCGCATTTATCCGAAGCGGATATATGCTGTTGAAAATGGTCCCACCCGGAAAATTGTTTCTCCGTAATGCCTCGGCATTCAAGTGTTCCGGCTTCCTGCCGGAATCTTTCTACAATATTTTTCCCCACGAAAAACGGTTCGGGTTTTCCGATGGGATGGTCTAAAAGAAGGTTGATATGACCAACGATAAAACCTTTAAGCGCTTGAAAATAAGACATATTTCGAATATCCCAGCCCAGCAGGAGATTGATGCCCAAAATCGCCCCGGCAAGAGCGCCGCAAACCCCGCCCTGGAAGCCAACGCCCCCGTCAAAAATAAAAGACAGGCGTTCCAGAAACGGGTCGCCGATACCCGTGCGATTTCGTATATCTCTTAAGACGGCCTGCGCACAGTGTATTGGTTCACTGCGGATTTCCTTCGGCTCCACATTTATTCCGGGCGGATTTTCTTCCTGACAGGCATGCAGATGCCGCATGGCGCCTCGAATATGCCACACACACTTGACAACCTTGTCGCCCGGCAAAAGATAGCGTAACTGACCCATGCCCGTATAAAAATTTACGCCGGTTCTTTCCCTGCATAATGCCGAACCAAACGCGCTTTCAAACCATCTGACGTATTCGCCGACGCGATTCATCACTTCCGCCTCGGCGGCGATCCCCTTTTCCCCCTTTTCCCTCAAAATATTTTCGTGCATCAATGCAAGCCCGAAAGCCCCGCCTGTTACCACGCCACAGGTCGAACCGCCCGCCACGACTCCGCCTTCCAGTCCGGTGAACGCTTTGAGCATCATGTCTGCGCGCCTGTCTACCATATTCTGGAAGACTTCCAGAGAGGCCAATGCTCAGTTAAAGTCTTTCAAGAGGTAAAGGGAAGCCCTTCTCCCCCAGAATCCTTTTGTTTTATTATCCCCGGATGCTGCCATGATATCACCTCATCGATTGGGTGGTTCATAACGGGCGTGGACATTAAATATCCGGCCTTAAAAATCAACCCACTTCAAAAGACGTCACACCGTAAATGCGCTTTATTGGCAAATCAGGAATTTTGAGATTGTACATGCGGGCGGTTTCAAACATAACCCTCATGTTGCATGTTTCGGCCAATTCCAAGGCTTTATCATTGATCTCAGGAACATCAAGGAATACTGAATCATTGGGACCAATTTTAGATTTTAATGCCAAGAACAATGATTCGGCAATCGCTGCTGTATCCGCAAAAAGGGGTCCAATTTTATAACCCGTGCGACATGGTCGAATGACGCCGTAGCCGTTCAACTTCCCGGCATGCCAAACTCCCAATGCATGGCTGTCCGGCTGGCACACCCACGACTTTATAAATTCCGACCTGTCATCAGGGGAAAACGGTTTATCATAGGAATCGACGGTCTCAAATGGCAACGAGGCCAAATCAACAATATCAATCCCCTCCGGACAATCGCCCCCGCCGCTACCCTCATAACGAACATTCCTGTAAGCCAGAACGAACCCGGACTTTTTGTAATTTTTCTGCTGATCCACCACGCCGTCCAAGCCGACATTTCGACCGGAAAGATAGTTGAGACCCGCATTCCATATCTGGATTCCATATCCTTGTCCGCGAAATGCGGGAGAAACAATATAAAAACCTAAAAAGCCGAATGTATCTCCATATTTTACCGCCGATAGGGTGGCAATGGGCTTGCCGGAAAGAAGCCCTGTTAAAAAGCCATTTGGATCAGCAGCAAAATAACAGTCGGCATCATGCAAGCCCGGATTCCAATCCTCCCGCGCAGCCCATTCAATGGCCAGATCAATTTCGCTTCTTGCCATTGCTCGTATCAGGTAATCATACATTTAGCCCACCTGTGGATGTCATCGGATGCCTCGGCAGCGGAAAACTCGATTAACCCGGCACTGTTTTTTGATTTGAGTTTGTGCAAATTTTGCACAAGCTGTTTTTGGAGCAGCCTGATGGTTTCGCCTTCCAACGTTACCCGGACCGGGCTGGTTCTGAATCACTCTGATTGCTTGTTCAATATTCCTTTTTTACAATCCGCGCCTCGAGTGTATCTAACACCTCTGAATGAAATTCAATTTCAAACCATTTCATAAATAAAGAAAAGGTTCTGTTTTTCGGCCAAAACGCTGGATCAGTATACCAACTGTCAAGTTCAATTTTGAATATTTTTGAATAGATAGATTCTATATATTTTAACGATTCCTCATCATCATCAAGATGCGGCAATAAAAATACCGTACAATCTTTTTGTAATGATTCATCATCATACGGTTCATCAGATTCAGGGAGTGAATTTATCCAATCAATGCATGGTTTTTTAGGTTTAATGACAGCTATTTGGCGATTAATTGAGTGCATAGCAAAAAAATCCTTTCTTTATGCTGACCTAAATAATCAGCCGGATGAGCAGTTCCTTGTTGGCGGGCAGAGTTTCGGCCACCTGCCGGCCACCTGCCGGTCCCCTTCGGTTTGAACTTGTAAGAAATCCTTACAAGTTGCTGCTTCCTCCGGGTTAACGCGGTGGCTTGTTGCATTCCTTTCAGCGGGTCGTCGGTCTCCTTTTTGGCTTCCAGCACGGCCAACGGCAGCGGCTTGGGTATATCGCCCACCCGCACGCAGAGCAGATAGTCCGTGCGACCGGGGCCCCGGCGACGCCGGCCTTTGGGGCCGATGGGATCAACGGGCGCGGGGGTTTCCAGCCTGATCCACTGATGGTCGTCATAACCCTTGCCGCGCAATACCGGATCAATAAGATGGTAACGCGTTTCCTGTTCGTTAAGGCTCATTCGTTAGTCTCATTCGGATTCAGGGGCGCCGAGCGTCACGTCTTCCCGTATTTATCATAGATTTCGGGAAGCATCTCCGACAGATTATGGTATTCCTGGGCGCAGTATATGGCCATGGCAAGGCCCACGTTTTTAATCAATGTATTGCGCTAATGTATGCGGTTTCGGGACATCGCTGATGTTCTTACCGTAATACGCATACGTTATGGTCTTATCCGATTTTAAAATAAAGGCCGCCGGCAGTTGTGTTTCCTTACCCTCAAATTTCCCGTGAAAAAATCCGCGGCCGGTCGCCTTGATCGCCGCTATCAGGCCGGCGGGATGAAGATATTTCATGATGCCGCCCGGCTCAACGGCATAACGTTGAAAAATTATTCCCTTTGGATCGCAAACAATTGTAAAAGGCCATTCTTCTTTTTTCAGCAAAGATGCCAGAGTCGCCGGTCCACTTTGCAGAAAAACAAAAACTCTGGCGCCTTTCAGATTGAACAAATCGATGTCGCGTTTTAGATCAGCCATTTCCATCTGACAGATGGGGCAACCATGATACCGTAAAAATACAAGAACGGCATGCTGATCTTGTAAGGTTTCATAAAAATCGTGCGGGGATGACCAGGGGGTATCAAATTGAAAGTTCGGCGCTTTATCCCCTGTCTTCAATGGCGTGTTCAAAATTGCGCGCTCCTTTTTTTGTCACATATGAGTATGATTGTTTTCGTCCGCCCCTCTGGCTCAATCTATCCTTCATTGCGCATGCTTGCCGAATCTAAAAGATCACATAGTGATGGAAATATGCTCAATAAAGAGATTACATTAATAACAGAAAATGATGACGCATTAAAGCGATCATTTTTTTTCTAAGGCTTCTTATTGGCGGTTTGCCCTGAAAATGATATATTCATCTTTCCGTTGCGGTGCCTGTGCCGCCGGATGGCTGGCGGGAGTCGCCTGGAACGTTTTACTGAGATATGGCCAAATGATCGTTCACGTGGACATGGATGCCTTTTTCGCCTCGGTGGAACAGCTTGATCATCCGGAACAGTGCGTGATCGTGGGCGGGGAATCCAACCGCGGGGTGGTGTGCGCGGCCAGTTACGCTGCGCGAAAATACGGCGTGCATTCGGCCATGCCCATGTTTCAGGCCCGCCGCAAATGCCCGCAGGCCGTGGTTGTCCGTCCCCGGCACCGGCGTTACGCGGAGATTTCGTCAAAGGTCATGGAACTGCTCGGGTCGTTTTCCCCCCTGGTGGAGCCGGTCTCCATTGACGAGGCGTTTATTGACATCACCGGATGCGGGGCCGTTTTCGGTACGCCCGCGGAGATCGGAAGACGCATCAAGGAACAAATCCGGGGAGGTCTTGGACTGACCTGCTCGGTGGGCATCGCGCCCCTGAAATTTCTGGCCAAGATCGCCTCGGACATCAATAAACCCGACGGGCTGACGGTGATTTTCCCGGAGGACGTGGAAAAGGTGATCGCGGCTCTTCCCATCGGCCGTGTTCCGGGGGTCGGACCGCAGACCGGCAGGCAGCTCGATCGTCTGGGCATCCGGAGTCTTGGGGATGTGAGGCGCTATTCGGAAGAACAGCTCATGGCCCGGCTCGGCAAATACGGCCGGCGTCTCCATGAACTTTCGCGCGGCATCGACCGGTCCGAAGTCCGGCCGGACCGGCCCGTAAAATCCGTCAGCAGCGAGGAAACCTTTGCCGAGAATACCTATGATAAATCCGTTCTGAAACGTTGCCTGCTCAAGCATGCCGGGGACGTGGGCCGGGGTCTGCGAAAAGATGGCGTAAGGGCGAAAACCGTCACCGTGAAAATCAAGTTCGCCGATTTCACCCAGGTCACCCGGCAGGTCCGGCTGGAGGGGCCAACCGCCGCCTCGGAAATTATTTACCGGGCCGCGGCGAAAATAGTCGACGCGTTTGACCTGAATCAGCCGGTGCGGCTCATCGGCGTGGGTGCATCCGATTTTTCAATCAAGGCAGGCCCGGTGCAGTTGAGTCTTTTTCCGGAGCCGAAACAAACGGAAATCAATGCCGCCAAATGGGAGAAGGCCGACCGGGCCATGGACGCCATTTCGGAAAAATTCGGCCGCATGGCCGTCACCAAAGCCAGCCTTAAAGACGATTAATCAAGGACAAAGAGCCGGATCAGATTCCCGGCGGTGGCGGCCAGAATTTTTCCGTCGGGGCTCAGGGCCGCATCCGTGACCGCAGTTTGAGATGTATCGCCAAATGTCTGAATGATATCGCCGGTTTTAATGTCATAAAGCACCGCCTGCCGGTAAGAGAGCAGGATCAGCTGGTTGCCGCCGGGAGCGTAACTGGTTAAAAATACTCTGTCGGCCGAAGCATTGGGGTCGGCCCTGGAAATCGTTTCATCTGATTCTCTGGTATCGGTCAACACAAAGCGGGGGAAAAAGAGATTATCTCCGTGCTGATGACGGGCGCCCCAGGCGATATAACGGCCGTCGGGGCTGTAGGCCAGGGAATTGGGCATGGTGTCATCCGGAAGAATGACAATCTCCTTGGTATCCGGTTTATAGAGGGCGACGCCTTTCTGGCAGGTGAATGCAAGCGTGAATCCATCCGCATCAGCGCCTTTTGGATGGAAGTCAATGGCGTTGATGGCCCCGAATCGCGGATAGAATTCACCGTCACCGACCATATGCGCTTCCGTTCGATTGTTGTTGACGCGCCAGATGATGGCTTCGTTGATGCTGCCGGCGGCAAGGAAAAGGCCGTCCGGGCTGAATTCAACGCAGTTGATCCGGCCTGAAAGGCCCCTGAAGGTATTGATCAGCGCTCCTGTTTCCACATCCCAGAGAAATACGTTTCTTGCGTTGCCGCCCGTTGCCAGGGCCTTGCCGTCGGGCGAAAACGCCACCGCCCGGAGTCGGTCATCGTGGGTTAAGGTCCGCAGCCGCGATCCCTCTGGCATGTTCCAGAGGATCACCGTGTTGTCATAGCTTCCGGATGCCAGCAGCCGGCCGTCCGGGCCAAATGAAAGAGATGTGACAAGTTCCTGATGGCCGGAAAGAACTTCGGGAACTGGTCCGGGCCGGGGTTTTGTTTCGGCTTGCACTTGAGCTGACTTGACTTCAGGAGCCGCCGCCCCGGGTACGGTTTTCGGCGCCGGATAGGTCGGTTTTTTTACAGCAACGGCGGTGTCTTCTTTATTTAAAATCACATCAAGCGTAATATCGTTTTCCAGATTGATCCATTCCCGGAAATCTTCATATCCGGCGTGCCGGACGATGATTTCATACTCTCCCGGCTCCAGTTTCATGCCGGGGTAATATTTTTCGTCAAGATCGACGATGGCGATGCTGCTGTCTTCTGGAACGGGCTGAATGGTGAGGCTGTACCTATCGACGCCGGGACTATATTGATTATGTTCGGCTGTTGTATCCTTAAAACGATCCATTTCCACTTTTTTAAGCACGGTACGGATATCGCTTTCAAGGCCGTCCATGGTACTTTTACAACCGGCGGCGGTCATTCCCATCAGGCAGCATAGTGTCATCAGCAAAATGGCGCTCCGCATGGCAATCCTCTCACAAGAATGGTGTCAGGAATCTTAAACCCAAGTCGATGGAATCTGTTCATCATTATCAAAAATAGCCGGTAAAAATCAAGGAGCAAAATAATTGCTGAACAGCCGGGTATGTATACAAAATAGGCTCATTAGATACTCCCCATCCCTTGAAAAATTTTGCATATCAGTGTATCTGTATAATGAACCCGAACATTAACACGAACCTGGCGGCCCCTGTAAGCTCTCATTTTGTTTCCCGGGCGCATGCCGGCAAATGGTACGGGAGGGAATGCGTGAAGCAATCAAAAAAAAACCGGATGCGCTTAATCTTGCTGAAAATGACCCTTGCCGGCCTGGTTTTTCTGGCGGGCTGTGTCGGCGCGCCGCCGGGAGAAAGACCGGCTTTTGATCGCTGGTCCGCCATCAGTGAAAAGGGCTATTCCATCCACAATGGTCTTGAAAACGCTTCCTTGGAGCGCCGGGAACTTCCGGAACAACTGCCGGCCGTGCCCACCCTGCACGATTATCTGAATTACGCCGTCACCCATCATCCTGCCCCGCAAGCGGCGTTTTATGAATGGAAAGCTTCACTGGAGCGCGTACCCCAGGCCCGGGCACTGATGGACCCCGGGTTGAATTATGCCTATTTTGTCCGCGAATCCATGACCCAGCAATCGATAGCCCTGACCCAGATGCTCCCCTGGTACGGCAAACTCAAGGCCGGCGGTGATGCGGCCATGGAAAATGCCCTGGCGGCCGAACAGCGATTTGAACAAGCCCGCCAGCAAGTACTTTTCAAGGTCAAGGCGGCCTATGCCGACTGCGTTTTGCTGGTCCGGTCCCTGGCGGTGATGCGCGAAAACCGTCGGATTCTGGCGGATGTGAAAGCGTCTGCCAATGCCCGGTTCGAGGCCGGCAAGGGGATTTATGCCGACGTGGTGCGAGCGGGAGTTGCGGTGGCCCAGGCCGAAGACCGGATACGTTCTTTTGAATCCCGGCGCGATCCCGTGGCGGGTCGGATGAACGCGGCCCTGGGTCGCCAGGCCCATCTGTCGCTTCCCTGGCCGGAAACGCTGGAGATCCAGCCGCTGCCGCTAATGGTGGACGAGTCGCGTTTTCTTGAATGGCTGGCGCAACAGAATCCGGAGATACGGGCCATGGGGCATGATATTGCCGGACGAAGGCATGTTGTCGATGCTTCCCGCCAGAATCGCATACCGGATGTGATGCTGGGCGTCGAATACATGGACATGGTGACCATGAGGGACCAGGTGGCGGTGATGGGTACGATCAATCTTCCCGTATGGCCCGGCCGCGTCACGGCCGAGCGGGAGGAGGCCCTGTCCGGATTCAGCGCGGCTTCCAGGCGCCGGGTCGACCGGCTCCAGGAACTCGAAGCGGATCTTCGTCTGGCGATTTACCGGTTCCAGGACGCCCACCGCCGTGTGGTTCTCTACGAGCAGACGTTGATTCCCATGTCACGCGAAGCCCTTGATGCCGCGCTTGCCGCCTACGGCGCCGGCGAGGTCGGTTTCCAGGCGGTGGCCGAGACCCAGACCGCCCTGCAGGAACTGCAGCTCACTCTCGAACGCGCGGCCGTGGATCGATTTCTGGGCCTGGCCGAACTGGAGCGGCTGGTGGGCCGGCCGTTGACCGGTGATGATTCGCCGTCCGTTACCATCGAAACGCCCTGATGGCTTTCGGCGGGGCCGGTCTGTCCGGCGATATCGTCAAAGAACCCGGGAATAATATGCAATAAATTTTAGCGGCTTATTTCTTAATTCCTGATTTTACACGCATTGGCCGCTTCAGGAGGTTAACCCCGCTCTTCAGAACCGTTTAAAGGTCAAGAGGAGGACGACGATAATGAAACATCACGTAACATGGCGATGCCGGCTGATTGCCGCCGGCCTGACGGCGATGGCGGTTTTTTTCTTTCTGCCGGCGGTGGG
>QZJS01000084.1 GCA_003597945.1 Desulfobacteraceae bacterium
CACGTACGCTAAGTACGCTGCATTCTTCGATATTGCGCAAGCCTTGATCTTGAACTTTTTACAAGGCCGTCCGATGGCGACTTTTTACGAGACCATCAACCTTAACGTTTACAAACTAAGGATACGGTGATGACAGCGCAAGAACTCAGAATCGGAAAAAATCGAAAAAGCGTCTTTAAAGACAAGGTCATGGCCCTGCTGCCCGACGGCGGCAACCTGAACCTCTGCCTGACCTGCGGGGCCTGCTCCTCGGGGTGCCCGGCCGCGGGAATCGAGGGGATGGACCCCCGCAAATTTCTTCGCCTAGCGGCCATGGGAATGGATGCGGAAATTTTAAGCAGCCAGTGGGCATGGTGCTGCACCATGTGCCAGCGCTGTATTTACGCCTGTCCCATGAAAATCGATATCCCCCAGTTGATCTTTAATGTGCGCGCCTCCTGGCCCCGGGAGAACCGGCCCAGGGGAATCGTGGCCTCCTGCGACGCGGCCCTGAAGCATGACACGTGCAGCGCCATGGGGGTATCCGAGGAAGACTGGCATTTTGTGGTGGAGGATGTTCTCGAAGAAGTCCGGGGCAACCAGGCCGGTTTCGAGGACCTCCAGGCCCCCATGGACAAGCACGGGGCCGAATTTTTTCTTAATCAGAATTCCCGTGAGCCGGTCACCGAACCCGAGGAAATGGTGCCGCTGTGGAAAATCCTGCACCTGGCCGGCGCGGACTGGACCTACGGCTCCAAGGGCTGGGGCGGGGAAAACTACTGCATGTTCATGGCGGAAAACCAGTCCTGGGAACACATTGTGCGGATCAAGGCCAAAGCCGTGGAAGATCTGGGGTGCCGGGTCTGGCTCAACACCGAGTGAGGGCACGAAATGTTTGCGGTCCGGTCCGGACTGAAAAAATTCAACATCCCCCACAATTTTGAAATCCGCAGCATCATCGAATATTACGCCCGCTGGATCCGGGAAGGCCGCCTCAAGGTCAATGCCGACTGGAACAAGGACCTCAAAATCAAGTTCACGGTCCAGGACCCCTGCCAGTTGATCCGCAAGAGCTTCGGCGATCCCATGGCCGAAGAACTCCGTTTTGTGGTCAAGGCCGTGGTGGGCGAAGAAAACTATATCGACATGAATCCAAACCGCTCCAACAACTACTGCTGCGGCGGGGGCGGCGGGTTTCTCCAGGCCGGTCTGCCGGACCAGCGCCGGGCGTACGGCCGTTACAAAGACGATCAGATCAAGGCCACCGGGGCACAATACTGCATCACCCCCTGCCACAACTGCCACGCCCAGATTCATGACCTGAGCAGTCATTATAAAGGGGGGTATCACACGGTACACCTCTGGACCCTGATCTGTCTGTCTCTGGGTGTTTTAGACGAAACCGAACGCGTCTACCTGGGGCCGGACCTGGCCCGGGTGGGGCTGTAATCGACAGGAGGCGTCATGGAAACTTTTTTCAACCTGATTCAGGAAGTGCAAAAGCCCGGCCTCTGCCACCGCTGCGGGGGGTGCGTGACCTTCTGCACGGCGGTCAATTACGGGGCACTGGAGATCGATGCGGACGGCAAGCCGCGCTACGGGGCCATTGAAAAATGCATCGAATGCGGCCTCTGCTACTCCATCTGTCCCGAGATCGATGAATACGAGGAGGAAGTCAAACGCCGGGCCGCCTGGAGCGCCCCCAACGGCCGGATTGTGGAAACCACGGTGGCCCGGGCCAAGGATCCCGAGGTGCTGGCCCGGGCAACGGACGGCGGAGTGGTCACGGCCATTTTGCTGCATCTGTTTGACTCCGGCCGGATCGACGGGGCCATCGTCACCCGGCCCGAAGGTGAGTTCAGCCGCAGCCCCTATCTGGCCACTTCCCGGGAGGAGATTTTAGACGCCGCCGGTTTCTATTTCGACACTTCCCACGGCATGAGCCACATGAGCGAAAAATATCAAACCTATTCCTCCATCGAAGGGTTTTCGCCCCTGGTAAAAAAAGGCCTGCGCCGGGTGGCCCTGGTGGGAACCCCCTGCCAGATCAAGGCATTTCGCCGCATGGAAGCCATGGGGATTGTCCCCTCGGATTCCATCAAATACAGTCTGGGGCTGTTCTGCTCCGGCAACTTTACCTTTGAGGAGGCCCAGCGCGCAAAACTGGCTGAAGATCACGGCTTTGAATGGGATGACGTTAAAAAAATCAACGTCAAGGAGACCTTCATGGTGCACCTGAATAACGGAGAAGTCCGGGTCATGCCCATGGAGGATCTTGATTTCATGAGGCGCTACGCCTGCAAATATTGCAACGATTATTCGGCCGAATTCGCCGACATCTCCTTTGGGGGCATCGGCGCCAGGGAGGGCTGGACCACCATCATCACCCGTACTCCCCAGGGCCGGGCCGTTTTCGCGGATGCCCGGGATACGGCCATCGAAGTCTTTCCCCGGGAGTTAAACCCCAATTTCGCCACCGAGGCCCTGGCCATGATGCGCACCGCGGCGGCCAAGAAGAAAAAAGCCGCCAAGTTGAACCGCCGGGAACTGGGCAAAAAGCCGGTCAATATCAAAAAGTGAAATAAAGCGTAAACAAGAAATGGGTGATGGTCATAACCATTGAAAAAAGGAAAGGTTTATGCCAGCAAAAATCGCAAGTGATTGGTTAAACGCCTGTTCCGGATGCGAAATCGCCATCGTGGATCTGGGCGAACGCCTGCTCACGGTCCTGGGCCTGGTGGATTTCGTGCATCTGCCGGCACTCATGGACCATAAATATTATGGCCAGACCGGCCAGGGAACGCATATCGAAATTCCCGAGGCCGACGTGGGCATTATCAGCGGCGGGCTCCGCAATGCCGAACATCTGGAAGTGGCCGAAGAAATGCGCAAAAAATGCAAGGCCGTCATTGCCCTGGGCACCTGCGCCACCCACGGCGGGATTCCGGCCCTGGCCAATTCATATGAAAACAGCGCCATTTTCAGCCGCTACTACAGCACCGAAACCACGGCCCCCAATGACGGAACCGTCCCCGGCGACGGCGTGCCCGAACTCCTGGACCGCTGTTATGCCTTAGACGAAAAAATCGCCGTGGATATCTACCTGCCCGGTTGCCCGCCCCATTCGGACCAGATTTTTGAGGCCCTGACCGCTTTTCTGGAAGGCCGGAGCCCGGATTTGGCCCAAAAAAGCGTCTGCGACACCTGCCCCACCATCCGCGAAGGCAAAGGAAAGCTCAAACAAATGCGCCGGTTTCTGGAGGCCCCCCATTACGGGGCGCCGGATGAACCCCTGGACCGGATGCGCTGCCTTCTGGAGCAGGGGTTTTTGTGCATGGGGCCGGTGACCAAAGCCGGCTGCGGCGGAAACCGGGTGACGCCCCGCTGCATATCCGCCCGTGTGCCCTGCCGGGGCTGCTACGGACCGGTGAAGGCCGACGGCAACCAGCGTCTGGATATGTTAAACGCCCTTGCCTCCAACGGCATTGATCTCGGATCGCTGCCCGAAACCACGTCCATGCTCCGGTTTTCCGGGGCGCATCACCTGCTGGGACCGGCGCGCCAATAACAATTATTTTATTTTTTTACGAGCGGAAAATTAACAATAAGGTACTAAGGAGATAAATCTTATGGCCGCACGTACCATAAAAATCGCCCCCATCACCCGGATCGAAGGGCACGCCACCATTGCCATCCATCTTGACGACGCCGGCAACGTGGCTGACTCCAAGGTCCATTTTCAGTCCATCCGGGGGTTTGAAAAGTTCGTGGAAGGCAAGCCCGCCGAAGAACTCCCCCGGATCGTCAACCGCATCTGCGGCATCTGCCCCTGGCACCACCACCTGGCCTCCAACAAGGCCGTGGACCGCTGCTTCGGCGTCACCCCCACCCCCGCCGGGCACAAGCTCCGGGAACTGGTGCAGACCATTGCCCAGGCCGAAGACAAGCTGCTCCATTTCTTTTTTCTGGCGGCCGCGGATTTTGTCATCGGCCCGGATGCGGATTACGCCGTCCGCAACGTCATCGGCATTGCCAAGGCCAACCCGGAACTGGCTACCAAGGTGGTCCAGATGCGCTATAAGGCCAAAATGATATTGGAAAAATTCGCCGGAAAAGCCATTCATCCGGTGGCCGGGGTGGTGGGCGGTTTTGCCAAACCACTCACCGAAGCCGACCGCCAGTGGATGCTGGCCGACATGCGCGAAATTCTCGATTTCGCCCTGTTTACCATTGAATTTGCCAAAAAGGATGTGTTCCCCAAATATCTTGACGCCATCCAGAGTCTCGGGGTGATCAAGACCGGGTTTATCGGCACGGTGGACGATAACGGGGCCCTGAATTTATACGACGGCAAGATCCGTCTGATGAAACCCGACGGCGCGTTTGCCGATTTTGACGTTCAGAATTACGCGGACTATATCGGCGAGCAGGTGGTGCCCTGGTCCTACGGCAAATTCCCCTATGCCAAAAGCTGGAACGAGGGATTTTCCCTGGATCTGGAAAACCCCAAAGGCATTTATCGCGCCAACACCCTGGCCCGGATCAACGTGGCCGACAAGATGGCCACCCCCCGGGCCCAGGCCGAGCTGGAAGAGTTCCGTTCCCTGTTCGGCCGGCCGGCCCAGGCCACGCTTTTATATCATTACGCCCGGCTCATCGAAGAGGTGTACGCCTGCGAGCATGCCATTGAATTATTGAAAGATCCATCCATCACCGATACGGATGTGCGCGCCAAAGTGGAACCCCGGGCCGGCCGGGGAGTAGGCTGCGTGGAAGCCCCCCGGGGCACCCTGATCCACGACTATTCCACCGACGATAACGGCCTGGTCACCCGGGCCAACCTGATCGTAGGCACCACCCATAACCTGGGTCCCATCAACATGAGCGTCAACCAGGCGGCCCGGGCACTGATCAAGGACGGGGTGGCCGACGAGGGCATCCTCAACAAGGTGGAAATGGCGGTGCGCGCCTACGACCCATGAATTTCCTGCGCCACGCACTGCCTGGACGGCAGTGTCGCCATCGAACTCAACATCATTGATGCCCGGCAGAATGTGATTCAAACCTTGAAGAATTAAGGTTTCAAACCATGTGTCTGGCTATTCCCGCTAAAATTATGGCCATTGAAAACGACACGGCCACCGTGGACGTTGACGGCATGGTGCGCCGGGCCGACCTGACCCTGGTGGAAAACGCCCGGATCGGGGATTACGTGATTATGCACGCCGGGTTTGCTATTGATGTCATGGATGAACGCGCGGGCCTGGAATCCCTGGCCCTGCTGCGGGAGGCCTTTCCGGTGGAACATGACGACCGCCCCGCATGACCATGCCGTCAGCCTGGAAATCCGGGGCCTTGTACAGGGCATCGGGTTCCGTCCCTTTATCTACCAACTGGCCTGTCGCCACGGCCTGTCGGGCCGGGTGGCCAATACCCCGGAAGGGGTGTCCGTTGAGGTGGAAGGCCCGGATGCGTCTATTGAGGCCTTCTGCCGGGGGGTCGAGGCCGAAAAACCCCTTCAGGCCCATATCACCGGGCTCGTTCGAACCCCCCGTCCGCCCCGGGGGTTTGATGATTTTTCCATTGCCCCGTCCGGTTCCGCCGGCACGGCCCCACCGGCCGGGATGGCCCTGATATCGCCGGATATGTCGGTCTGCGCGGACTGCCTGGCCGAACTGTTTGATCCCAACGACCGGCGGTTCGGCTATCCCTTTATCAACTGCACCCATTGCGGGCCGCGATACACCATCATCGACGCCATTCCCTACGACCGGCCCCATACGGCCATGAAGCATTTTGCCATGTGCCCGGACTGCGCGACGGAATACCATGATCCGGGCAACCGGCGCTTTCACGCCCAGCCCAATGCCTGCGCCGTGTGCGGTCCCCGGGTGAACCTGTGCGACATTCGGGGAAATGACATCAAAACCGATGATCCCATCCGCGAGACCGCGGCCCTGTTAAAGGCCGGCCATATTGTCGCCGTCAAAGGTCTGGGCGGATTTCACCTGGCCGTAGACGCGCAAAACGAGACGGCGGTCCGCCGTTTGCGGCAGCGCAAACACCGGGAGGAAAAACCCTTTGCCCTGATGTCGCCGGATATGGAGACGATTCGAAAATACGTCCATGTCGGACATCAGGAAGAACACCTGCTCAATTCACCCGTCCGGCCCATTGTCCTGCTGCGCAAACGGGAGTGCGGCCGGGAAAGCGGTTTCGAAGCGGGGGACAGGCGTGTATCCCGAGCAGGTGCCGGCCGTCCTTGCGAGGCCGAGACCGCCAATGAGACCACCGCCGGGATCGCAATAGCCGATGCGGTCGCTCCCGGCAACCGCTGTTTCGGGGTCATGCTCCCGTATACCCCTTTGCACTATCTGTTGCTTTCTTATGGATTTTCGGCACTGGTCATGACTTCCGGCAACCGTAGCGACGAGCCCATCGTCATCGACAACCAGGACGCTTTTGATCGGCTGGGGCAGATTGCCGATTATGTTCTGGTCCATAACCGGGATATCTACCTGCGCAGCGATGATTCCATCGTGCGGCCCACAGCGGATGGGGCGCGGATTCTGCGGCGGTCCCGGGGCTATGTGCCGGTCCCGGTTTTTCTAAAACACCGGGCGCCGTCGATTCTGGCCTGCGGGGCGGCCCTGAAAAACGCGGTCTGCTTGACCCGCAACGACCAGGCGTTTTTAAGCCAGCATATCGGAGACCTGGACAACCCCCGGACCTATGCTTTTTTCAGACAGACCATCGACCATTTGAAACAGATTCTTTCCATCACGCCTGAAATCATCGCCCATGACCTGCATCCGGACTATTTAAGCACCCGATATGCGCTGGAGCAGCCTTTGGAGAGCCCGCCCCGGATTGCGGTGCAGCATCATCACGCCCATATTGCCGGTTGCATGGCGGAAAACCGGATGGACGGCCCCGTCATCGGTCTGGCCTTTGACGGCGCGGGATATGGAGATGACGGAACCATCTGGGGCGGAGAAGTCCTGATTGCCGACCAGTCCGCTTTTACCCGGGCCGCCCACCTGGCCTGCGCGCCCATGCCCGGCGGCGAGGCCGCCATAAAAGCGCCCTGGCGCATGGCCATAAGCTATCTTTATCAAACGTTCGGCGCGGATTTTCAGAATTTGGAACTGCCGTTATGGAACCCGGAGAGACCGGGCAGCCATACCGGATCACGGGAACAAGACCAAATGGTTGTTGATATCGGAGATACGGCCGCGCCATGTGCAAAAAACGCGCGGGATATCCGCAACAGCCCGGATATCCCATATCACATGGATAGCGCATATCGCATGGATGGCCAGGTAATCCGCCTGGTTGTCGATATGATCGTAAAAAACATCAATTCCCCCCTGACATCAAGCATGGGCCGGTTGTTTGACGGGGTGGCGGCCATTATGGGAATGCGGAACCGGGTGAGTTTCGAGGGACAGGCGGCCATGGCCCTGGAAATGGCGATCCCGGATGATCATCCCTTGCCCCGGCAGGCAGTCTACGATTATGACATTGATATGAACGCGCCCG
The DNA here is from genome assembly GCA_003597945.1 of Desulfobacteraceae bacterium. Lineage (GTDB taxonomy): Bacteria > Desulfobacterota > Desulfobacteria > Desulfobacterales > Desulfosalsimonadaceae > SURF-33. The sequence goes on from QZJS01000084.1 coordinate 7,522, forward strand.
TCTGGAAAATAGACTGGCGGCCCCTCATCCGCGGCGTAGTCTCGGATGCGCAAAAGCGGACGCCGGCGGCCGACATCAGCAACCGGTTTCACTGGACCCTGATCCATCTGTTTGCCGACCTCTGTTGCCGGCTGCGCCGGGAAACCGGCCTGAACCGGGTGGTGTTAAGCGGCGGGGGGTTTCAAAATGATATCTTGTCAACCGGACTCAGCATCACCCTGGCCCGACATCACTTTGAAGTCTTCTCCCATCGCCAGGTCCCACCCAATGACGGCGGAATCGCCCTCGGCCAGGCCGTAGTGGCCGCGGCGCAAGCCGCCACATCGCCATCGCCTTTATAAACCATACCGCTTCAAGCAAACTCCTATGCAACCGCCCTGAAATTGTTACTTCCGGGACGTCCCGGAAGTAAAATCCGGGCCGGTGAAACATCTTGGAATCTTCCGTTTTCCGGATAATCTTACTTTTGGAATGATATACAAAATGACGGCATTAAATGGTTGTAAAATCCACCCCAAATGATTTATTAATATCGAAGGGATGTTAACGCTTGAACAGGAGCGACCGCAAACCGAGTTTTCATGCACCGTGATGTATTATTTTTTTGGATCGACGGCACATGAAGTCTGGAGTTCACCGGAAACTGCTGAACTACTTTTTAGGTGAGGATAAAACCATGAAGAAATTTACTCTTTCTTTGGCATTCTTGCTTCTATGCCTATCATATCTGCCACTATGGGCTGGAGATTACAGAGCCGCATATGAGAAAAATGATTTCAAGACTGCCTTTGCCTTGGCTAAGCCTCTGGCCGATAAGGGAGATCCGGAAGCACAGCACATGCTTTCTGGTTTGTATAAAGTCGGTTGGGGCGTTATTAAGGATTATCAGCTGGCAAGGAAGTGGATGACAAAGGCAGCAAGCCAAGGGCATAAAGAAGCTCAAAGCAGTCTTGGTTGATGGTACTGCAACGGTTTTATTGTGGAAAGGAATAAGAAAGAGGCTCTTAGATGGTTTAGGGCGGCCGCAAAACAGGGGGAAGACAACGCCCAATACTTTCTCGGGGAGATGTACTACACGGGTGACGGGGTTGCACAGAATTTCGCAGATGCAGCAATATGGTTTACAAAAGCTGCTGAGCAGGGTCATTTAAATGCACAATGTTATCTTGGCGAAATGTACAAAGACGGAATTGGTGTAAACCAAGACTACGCAGAGGCGTTTCGTTGGTTGTCGGAGTCAGCGGCGCAGGGTCATTCAATTGCGCAAAGAGACCTTGCACTTATGTACCGAGACGGCATCGGTGTACAGAGGAACATAGTGCAAGCTTACATGTGGTTTGCTATAGTAGCATCAAATAGTAAGTACAACGGCGACAAAGACTCATCTCATGACAGAGACGAGGTCGCAAAGTCTATGACTGCTGCCGATATAGCCAAGGCTCAACGTCTCGCTGCTGATTTTAAACCAAAGGGTAAAAAAGGCAGAGAAGATGAAGGCAGGAACAAATAAGTGGCACCTAACATCGGTATTCAGTGGATCGCAAAAAGCGTGCGCTTACTGATGCCGGGCGTTGGGCTGCGGTTATGAACATTGAGGTAATGATGGATGAATTTGAGAATGAATTGCTGAAATGTATAAACGATTCTTTTAGTGAGGATATTGAACAAAATATCATCGAAATTGCAACTAATAGAGATGAGCCTCAAAAAATTATCGCACAAGAAACAAACTCAGGTGGATTTGAGTATAAAACAATAGAAAGTTCTGAAAGTTTGATGGTAGAAGTTGTTAGAAAAACGAAGAAATTGAAGCATATCAGAGTTGTCGTTAAAAGCCCAGATTCGACCATGATGGAAAAAATATCCGATTGGCAGTCAATCATTGGAGCAATGGTAGAAATGGCAAAAAGTATTCTTAATTCCCCTCCCTTTGAAAGACATGTCAATCAGGGAGTAATCCAGCTATCAGGTGGAGAAAAAGTTCGCATTGAATTTATTCCAAGAGATAAGCTTTAAAAAAGGGACAAAAAAGTTAATGAAGAACCAAAATTTAAGGCGTATTAACTATAGATTTCAAATAGATGCAAATAGAATTAATGCCAGCGGCCAGCTTATATACATGAATACTTTAGAACAGTTGAAAAAGAATAAGGTTATTCGAATAATGATGGCTCAGCCTGCGCAAGATGAGGCTGCGCACGGCAGTCGTGATCGAGCAAAAAAAGCATATGGGTATATTTTCACGCTGACCGAGAGTCGCACTCAAAAAGAAGCCGAACTTCTAAAACGTATTGAAGGTATTTTATTTCCTCAAGGGGCAGTAAACCAAAATGAAAAGAATGACATTGAGATTGTTTTTAACGCATGGAAGTATGGTTGTATACTGGTAACGAGTGATGGAGGCTCTCGTCGTCAGCCTGGCGGAATCCTCGGAAATCGCGATAAACTTATAGAACTTGGCATTGAAGTTTTAACAGATGAGGAGGCAGTCGCGCGAATCAAACGACTTATACTAGAGCGTGACAGGCTTGAGCGTGAAAATGCCAACATTACAGGTAAACCTTTGCCGGAATGGGTCGGTCGCGATTAGATATCATTTTGATTACGATTGCCCAGCATCACTCTTGCAGCCGACAGCTAATCGCTGCGGCTGAAGAGCCCGCTTCAAAAGGACAACCATACTATGGAGTATTTTATAAAACTTGATAGACAATTACTGAAGTGGGCTTATCAGAGGCGCTTCGAAGATAGTGCGTATGTTAAAACTCTGATCTTTATGGGTGATGGTCCTTTTTGGATGATCACTCTATTTATATCTGCCCTGGCAGGACAATTATTAAGTAATTCATCCTTAATTCAATTAAGTATTATTCTTATGCTTGGATTGGCACTTGGTAATTTCGTTTTTACTCCATTGAAGGGTTATGTGAAAAGATTGAGGCCTTATGCTGATAGGGAATTACATAAGAATTTAAATATTCTCATAAAAAATCGTGACCCTGGGCATGGTTCGAAAGAATTAGAAAGTTTCCCTTCAGGTCATGTATTATGGACAACGATTTGTGTCAGCCTGATCTGTTTTCAATATGGATTAATAGCAGTAATTTTATTGGGATGGATGATTCCTACAATGATATTTCTGCGTCCCTATCTAGGTGTTCACTATCCAAGTGATGCCTTAGCCGGGCTTGCAATTGGAATCACTCTTGCGGCAATTACAATGCTAATCTCGCCAATGGTTTTAAACTTTTTGGACAGACTAAAAGATTTTAATGGCTACATATATGGATATTGGGTATTCATAACCATTTTTTTGATTGTCGGTTTTAAGTCCTGGTTGAAAAGAGTATAGACAAATGCAGTACAAAGCAAATTAACTCGGACTGTCAAAACCTCGCGGCTTCGCTTTGCGCCTTTGACAGGCGCTTATTTGCGACGTTCAAGAAAAAGGAGAGACAATGAGACCGTCCAACGCAGTTCTGTCAGCATGGAAACGGATGTCTGGAATGCCAGGCGGCAAATGGGCGTTTTCCCGCCTGGTTTGCTGGAAAGCCCCGTATTTCAATAGTATTAATCCTAAGTTTAAAGAACTGCGTCCCGGTTATTGCGAGGTGTATATGGCGAAGCGGCGCAGAGTTTTAAATCACATAGGTACGGTTCATGCTATCGCGATGTGCAATATGGTCGAACTCGCGGGGGGAACCATGACGGATGTGACAATACCAGCGACTTATCGGTGGATCCCTAAAGGAATGACGGTGGAGTATCTCGCAAAAGCTGAAACTGATTTGCGCGCTGTCGCGAAGTTGGACCCAATACCCGAGTTCGTCGCCGCAACAGAACTTCCCGTGACTGTGAATGTGATTGATACGGCGAATAAAACGGTCCTTCGTGCAGTTATCCTAATGTGGGTCTCTCTCAAAAAGCAGCAGCAGTGACGGCTGGTTGGTCGACTCAATCCATAACTCAGCCAGCCCGGCAGAAGTTATGGGCCTTGGGTCGCGGGAGCGGGTGATCAGACTCCGTGATATCGGCAGTGTGCCACGACCAGAATAAGGGATCCATATGAGTTTAAAGCTAACTGAAAAACGATCTCTTAATATGACTGAGGATAAAAGAGCCGCGTTGGCGCAAAAGCTTTTACTTAGCATTGATACGCCATCGCCCAGCGAAATTGAAAATGATTGGTTGGCGGAAGCGTATCGTCGTGCAAGGGATCTCGATGAAGGAATTGTCAAACCAATCGAAAGGATGTTAACGTTTGAACAGGAGCGACCGCATTCCGACATTTTCATGCGCCGTGATACATTTTTTTGGATCGACGGCGCATGAAGTTTGGAGTTCACCGGAAACTTCAGAATTACTATTTAAAACGATATTTGCAGGTTCAATCCCAAATACACAGCAGCATACTCCCATATACACGATATAAAAATCCCATATTTTAGTTGACTGCCTCCCGATTACACGCTATTTTATGGCCATGGATAATACTCAAGTTCTCTACCCTCGCCTTCTTGAGACACGCATCGCCGAGGCAATGGCTGACACACCCGTTGTTTTGGTAGCCGGTCCTCGCCAAGCCGGCAAAACCACGCTTGTACGGCAGATAGCAGCCCAAGAGATGCGCTACCTCACTCTGGACGATGAACTTACATTGTTGGCAGCAAAAGAGGATCCCGTGGGCTTGATCAGAAGTCTCGATCGTGCTGTGATTGATGAAATCCAGCGTGCCCCTCAATTGTTGCTCGCTATAAAAAAAACAGTCGATGAGGATCGACGCCCCGGCCGTTTTCTTCTGACGGGGTCCGCCAATTTGATGGCTCTTCCGTTGGCGGCCGACTCGCTTGCCGGGCGGATGGAAACGTTGACTCTGATGCCCTTGTCGCAAAGCGAAATTCACGGGAGCAACGCAAATTGGGTCGACAGCGCTTTTACCGGTCATCTCTTAACCGCGACACAACCGTTTCTGGGCAATGACTTGATCGAGACTGTTTTGCGGGGAGGCTATCCCGAAGCAGTAGTCCGCTCTTCAACCCGACGCAGGGCGGAATGGAGCAGGCAATACATCAACTCCATTATCCAACGTGATGTGCGTGATGTGGCGGATGTCGGAAAACTTGATCATCTTCCCAGATTTTTGCGGGCTCTGGCACAAGTTTCCGGTCAGATGTGCAACTATTCCCGGCTTGGAGGGCAAGTCGGGCTGGATCACAAGACCGCTGCCCGTTACATTGGCGTGTTCGAACAGATGTATTTGCTGAGGCGCATTGAAGTATGGGCTCAAAATAGACTGAATCGCATCGTTAAAACACCTAAAATACAGTTTGTCGATTCCGGTCTTTTATCTACGCTGGCCAATGTTACGCCCACGCTTGCGCAAAAGAATCGTAATTGCTTTGGAAATATTCTGGAGTGTTTTGTTTACGGTGAATTGCGCAAGCACATGGCAACGGCGGAGAGCGATTGTCAGCTTCTTTACTACCGCGATCACGACCAATACGAGGTCGATTTCATCATTGAGAATGCAGCGGGAAACCTGGTTGGAGTAGAGGTGAAAGCTGCTGCGACAGTGACGGGTGGCGACCTCAGAGGTCTGAAACGGCTATCGAGTGTCGCTGGAGAACAGCTCAAGATGTGCGTAATTCTTTATGATGGTTCCGAGACCATGCCCCTTGGAGACGGCTTTTGGGCGGCACCGCTGTCATCTTTGTGGGGCCGGTGATCATCGATTCCGGGGGGCATGACACTTAATTCCAACCAAGAAAATGCACCGGATAAACCGGTGATTTTCCCGTTGGACGTGGGGAAAAACACTGAAATTTTAAAAACGCCGCCCGCAAAAAAACGACGATCTCAGGATAAAACAAAGGAAGTTGGTAAATCGGCGGAATGCATAAAGGAGAGAAGTAGGAGGACAAGTTGAAACAATTAAACGAAGTTCTTCGACACTGGGAGGAGATTATTGCAGACCCAAATATTAAAGCGGTCATGCAAGACATTGACCAGTCCTTGCTGGACTGGTCACTTGGCCTCACACCTCTTGAAAGATTACGTTGCGCATCTAATGCGGCTCGTGCACTGAATAGGTTTAAACATGACAAGGCCAAAACAAGCTGATCTCGCAGCGCTAATAGAAAATCTGACATCAGCGGGAGTGGAATATATCGTTGTGGGAGGGGCCGCGGCCGTTCTTCATGGCGCGCCGACAAGTACTATTGATCTTGATATCGTTCATCGACAAACAGCCGATAACGTCAGTCGTCTTCTGAGCGTCTTGACTCGCCTTGATGCCATTTATAGAGATCCGGCGGGGCGTCGCATCGTCCCAACCGAGCATGATTTGATGGGAAAAGGTCAATTGAATCTCATTACGGAACTTGGACCTTTAGATTCTCTCTGCAGACTGCACGATGGTCGAGGTTTCGACGAACTTATCCCCCATACAGTCATTTTTTCAGATGAGGAATTATCAATTTGCGTGCTTGATTTGAAAACTCTAATAGAAATCAAAGAAAGTACAAAACGTCCGCGAGATCAGCTTATAGTGCCCTTGTTGGCAGCCTTGCTGGAGCGTCGATCAGAGAATAAGTAAGAGACGCATATGTCTATATGTTGGCATTTCCAACCGGTTAAGCGCTGGTTGGACGGGAAAACAACAAATAAATTTTTGAAATCGCCGTCCGCAAAAAAAGACGAGCTTAGGATAAAACAAAAACATGGTTGACCACCGGAGCATTATCATGAGTTCACAGCCGCCTGGCAAATACATTTCGGCAGTATTTTAAATGTTGAAGAGCCGAGGCTCTACTCAGATGAGTTATGTTTTTCATCCTGCGGCTGAGGTTGAACACCTTGAAACCATAGCCTATTACGAGTCTAAAAGACCCGGGCTCGGTGCGATGTATTTAACAGAGTTTGAACGGATGATGAAAATTGTTTGTGATGCCCCTCAGCGATATCCTATTGAAAAGAAACCTGATATAAGACGATTTTTGATGAAGAAATTCCCATTTACCGTTGTGAAAGTGGGAAAAAATACAAGAAATGTTGCCTTGATTATCGTTTAACCAACTGATTTGTTACAGAATAGATTTTGCCATACTTTTTTGGGCTTTTTGTACAATATCCGGGTCAGGGTGCGGCGAATAGCACCCATAATCACCGCACATTTTGCAGTGAATTGTCTTGGCTTTGCGGTGAATATTTCCTACAATAGCCTTAAAATATGCGGTGATTAATATGTGGATTCATGAACATCAGAACTGGCCAAATTTTACCTGGGATGCCAAAGCTCTAAACTCCAAACTGGCTGATGTACGTCATCGTCAAGGTCGCTTGCTGGGACGCATGGAAGGCCTTGGCTTTGAACTTAAGCGCGAAGCCTGTCTCAGCACCCTCACGAAAGATGTAGTGAAAACATCTGCGATTGAAGGTGAAAATCTCAATCCGGAGGAGGTCCGTTCATCCATTGCCAGAAGATTGGGAATTGATATTGCCGGACTTATACCTGCCGGCCTTGACGTCGAAGGCATCGTTGAAATTATGTTAGATGCTACGCAGCAATTTGCAAAGCCTTTGACCAGAGATCGTCTCTTTGATTGGCATGCCGCTCTGTTCCCGACAGGGCGCAGCGGTATGCACCGGATTACCGTCGGCGGTTGGCGTACACCAGATGCGGAACCAATGCGGGTGGTGTCCGGTCCCGCAGGTAAAGAAAAGGTTCATTTCAAAGCCCCGGACGCCGGCCGGCTGGAAAAAGAAATGCAGGCTTTTTTGGAATGGTTTGATAACGGCCATGAGATCGACCCGGTTCTGAAAGCAGGCATTGCCCATTTATGGTTTGTTACTATCCACCCTTTTGCAGATGGGAATGGGCGGATTGCAAGAGCGATTGGTGATATGGCACTGGCTCGCGCCGACGCCGTTCAGGATCGCTTCTACAGCTTGTCCTCTCAGATTGAGGCTGAGCGCAAGGATTACTACGATCAACTGGAAAAACAGCAGCGCAGCACACTAGACATTACGGAGTGGCTTAAATGGTTTTTGGATTGCCTGGGACGAGCTGTTTCGAATTCCGAAACCACACTTGGCAATGTTCTCTTCAAAGCGCGACTATGGGACACAATCAATCAAAGGCCTGTCAATGAGCGCCAGCGCCTGATCATCAATCGAATGCTTGAAGATGATTTTAAGGGGCATATGAATACCTCCAAATACGCCAAGTTGGCCAAGTGCTCAAACGACACAGCGCTGAGAGATATTCAGGAGTTGAAAGATAGAGGAATACTCATTCAGAACCCCGGCGGCGGAAGGAGCACCAGCTACAGATTGCCTGACAGGAATGAACATTATGACAATCTGGCCGGTTGCTCGCCGGAAGCGGCTCGCGCACTGAATAGGTTCAAACATGACAAGGCCGAAACAAGATGATCTCGCAACGCTAATAGAGGTGATGCCGCGTTGAGTTACAACCAGCCCTATCGTGATCCGGATCTTTCCCGCCAGATGATCGGCCGTATCCGTGAAATGGAAAAACGCCTCAAGGGACGGCCGGTTCGCATCATGGAGGTCTGCGGCACCCATACGGTGGCGATTTTCCGAAGCGGAATCCGGTCCCTGCTGCCGCCGTCCATCCGTCTCATATCCGGACCGGGCTGCCCGGTCTGTGTTACGGATCAGGGTGAAATCGACGCCTGCATTGATCTGGCGGCCCGGCCGGACGTCATTCTGGCCACCTTCGGGGACCTGATGCGGGTGCCCGGCACAAAGACATCGCTGCAGCGGCTGAAAGCCGAAGGCCGGGATATCCGTATCATTTATTCCGCCGCCGACATCCTTGAACTGGCGCGTCAGCATCCGGATCGAAACATCTTGCTTGCCGGCGTCGGCTTTGAAACCACGGCTCCCACGGTGGCCGCGGCCGTTCTGGCCGCGCGCCGGGCGGGGCTTTCCAATTGTTTTGTATTGTCGGCCCACAAGCGCCTGACGCCGGCCATGGAAACCCTCATGCAACTGCCGGATGCGGCCATTGACGCCTTTCTTCTGCCGGGCCATGTATCGGTGGTTATCGGCGAAGAAGGATACCGGGAATTTTTTGACGGGCATCCGGTGCCCGGCGTCATCATCGGTTTCGAGCCCGCCGATATCCTCCATGGCATCCTGACGATCATGGAAATGATCGCGGCCGGTCAATCCGGACTGGTCAACGGTTATTTGCGGGCTGTCCGGCCGGAAGGAAACCCCAGGGCCAGGGCCGTCATGGAAACGGTTTTTGATATCGCCGCGGCGGACTGGCGCGGCATTGGAACGATCCCCGACGGCGGGTTTGCATTGAAAAAGGAATATGAGGATCTTGATCCCCTGAAACATTTTGACATGCCAATGCCCAGGGCCGTCGCCAATCCGGCCTGCGCCTGCGGGGACATCCTCATCGGCCGTCTGACGCCGCCCGAATGCCGCTTATACCGGAAAGCATGCACCCCGGTCCAGCCCATGGGGCCGTGCATGGTTTCCAGCGAGGGAACCTGCGCCGCCTATTACCGGTATCATCGATCCTGACGGTTCTGTAAATCGCGCCCTGAAAGACTCTCGAAGCGAAAAATTCGACGGGTTTTCGACGCATCAATTTATATAAAGGTTCGAAACAATGGAAAAATCAAAGATTCTGCTGGATCACGGCGGCGGCGGCCGACTTTCCCGCGACCTGATCAGCGCCATGATGCTTCCCGCCTTTGACAATCCCATTCTTGCCCGCATGGATGACGGCGCGCAACTGGAGATTGACGGCCGGCGCATGGCGTTTTCCACGGACGGATATGTGGTTGACCCGATATTTTTCCCCGGAGGAGATATCGGCAGCCTGGCCGTCTACGGCACGGTCAACGATATTGCCATGTGCGGGGCCGTTCCGTTGTATCTGAGCGCCGGGCTGATCATCGAAGAGGGTTTTCCCGCCGCGGATCTGGAGAAAATCATAAAATCCATGGGACTTGCGGCCCAAACCGCCGGGGTCAGCGTGGTGACCGGCGACACCAAGGTGGTTCCCAGAGGGGCCGCGGATAAAATTTTTATTCACACATCGGGAATCGGGCTGATCCCGGAAGGCGTCCATGTCGGCGCCCATCTGGCTCGGCCGGGGGATCGCATTATTTTAAGCGGCGCCATCGCCGATCACGGCATGACCATTCTGGCCCAGCGTCAAAGCCTCGGGTTCGACGGCCCCCTGACCAGCGACAGCGCGCCGCTCAATCACATGGTTCAGGCAATGCTGGCGGCTTCTAAAGAAATCCATGTCCTGCGGGACCCCACCCGGGGCGGGGTCGGCACCGCCTTAAACGAAATCGCGCTTTCTTCAACCATCGGCATCCGAATTATTGAAAAACGCATCCCGATTCAAAAAAGCGTCCGGGCACTCTGTGAAATCCTGGGCTTTGACCCCCTCTATGTGGCCAATGAAGGCAAGCTGCTGGCATTTGCCCCCCCGGATCAGGCCGCCGCCGTGCTGGCGGCAATCCGGACCCATCCCCTTGGCCGGGACGCCGTCGTCATCGGCGAGGTGGTTGATGATCATCCCGGCATTGTGGTCTTAGAGACCTTAATCGGCGGCGAACGCATCATCGACATGCCCCTTGGCGAACAACTGCCGCGAATCTGCTGAATCAGTTAATATTGATCAACGAATGAATGGTTGAATATTCCAGCGCCAGTGCTTCCGCCACAGCATGGTTCGTCAGTTTGCCCTTGTAGGTGTTGACGCTCTTTCTTATGGGAGCATCTTCTAAAATCAGTTTTTCCAATGGGTATTGGGCGATTTTTTGGATGCAGGGCAGCGTGACATCGGAAAGGGCGATGCTCGACGTCCGCGGCACGGCCCCGGGCATGTTGCTGACGCAATAATGCAATATCCCCTCCTCGACATAGACCGGATTCTCATGGGTTGTCGGCCGGCTGGTTTCAAAGCATCCGCCCTGGTCAATGGAAATATCCACCAGAACGCCGCCCGGCGGCATGGTTTTGAGCATCTCCCGGGTAATCAGCCGGGGAGTTTTGCCGCCGGTGATAAGCACGCATCCGATCACCACGTCGCTTTCCGGGAGGGCTTTTCGGATATTATGCACGTTGGCATGGCAGGTTGTACATTTTCCGTTGAGTATGCTGTCGATCTGCCGGAGCCGGTTTACATTGATATCGAACACCGTGACGCGGGCTCCCATTCCCAGGCAAATCTTGGCGGCCGCAAATCCGGAAACCCCGGCCCCGATGTTCCATCCGCGCCTTTCCGTTCGAAGCGTTCCCGGAACCCGCGGGCTTAACGAAGGAAAATTGGCAATTAATGTTCAACT
>QZJS01000028.1 GCA_003597945.1 Desulfobacteraceae bacterium
GGATCTGATGATGGTGTCGTCCCGGGACGTGGAAGTCAGCCTGACCCGCCTGGCCCAGATGGCCCGGGCATCGGGCATCCATTTGATTCTGGCCACCCAGCGGCCCTCGGTGGATATATTAACGGGCGTGATCAAGGCCAATTTCCCGACGCGGCTTTCATTCCAGGTGTCGTCGAAAACCGATTCCCGGACCATTATCGACGCCAACGGCGCCGAGGCCCTGCTGGGCAATGGCGACATGCTCTTTCTGCCGCCGGGAACGGCCAAGCTCCAGCGGATTCATGGCTCCTATATTTCCGAAGAAGAACTGACATCGATTACGGAATTTTTAAAAACCCAGAAACCGCCGGAATACGATCATGAAATCCTCAAGACCCCGGAAAACGGCAAGGATGATGACGGCGAAAAGGAATATGACGATCGGTACGACGAAGCCGTGGCCCTGGTGACCCGCACCGGCCAGGCATCCATTTCCATGATCCAGCGTCACCTGCGCATCGGCTACAACCGGGCCGCCCGTATCGTCGAAATGATGGAGGAAGAGGGCGTGGTCGGTCCGTCGGACGGGGTCAAGCCGCGGGAAGTGCTGGCCCGCGGTTATGAGGACATGTCATAATCCTGAATAGTAGTTTTTTGGTGGCGGAGCCGACGACAAGGCGTTAACGGCAGCATCGGAATGATGGGAATGGAATAGAAACATGATCAACATCGACCCGGCATTAATTAAACAGACCCGGGGTTTTCTGGATCCGGACGAAGGCCGCCGGCTCTATGATGTGGCCCTGGACGCGGGCCGGATGGGCCCGTGCCTTGAAATCGGCAGCTACTGCGGCAAATCGACCCTTTATCTCGGGGCCGCCTGCCGGGAGCAGAACACGGTTTTGTTTGCGGTGGATCATCATACCGGCTCCGAGGAGCAGCAGCCGGGAGAGGGATATTTTGATCCCGCAACCTATGACTACCGGTTTAACCGGATCGACACCTTTCCGTTGTTCCGCCAGACCCTTGTCCGCGCAGGCCTTATGGATACCGTGGTGCCCATCGTGGCCCCGTCAGCCCTTGCGGCCCGTTTCTGGGGAACGCCATTGGGCCTGGTCCTTATCGACGGCGGTCATTCCGACGCCGCGGCTTACGGAGATTACAGCGCCTGGGCCGGACATATCATGCCGGGCGGATTTCTGCTGATCCATGATATTTTCGAAAATCCCCAAGAAGGCGGGCAGGCGCCGTACCATATCTATCGGATGGCCCTGTCATCCGGCCTGTTTGCCGAATTTCCCCGCACAAAGACCCTGGGCGTGCTCCGGCGCCGTCGTCCTGAAGAGATTCCCCCAAGGGAAATCCAGCAGGCGTAAGCCGTTCACATTGTCTTTCTGAAGTATACCACCAGGCTTTTGCCGAGAAGGGGATTGAGCAGCCGATCCAGATTTCGGGTGATCCGGGGTTTTTTCATGATGTCCCAGGTCAGAAACCGGTGATAGAGATTGACCGCGGCGGAATCGGTCCTGGCCGGTCCCACCAGACACTTGAGCCACCAGTAGGGGGTATGCAGGCTGTGGGCGAAATGAGAGCCGAGGTCTTTTAACTCGGGTGCGTCAAACAGCGACAGTATCCGGTTTTTGGTATATATCCTGATGTGTCCGCCTTCTTCCGAGGAATAGGCATCAGAAAGCATCCAGCAGATTTTTTCGGGAAAAAAGCGGGGAACGCTGACAATCAGGTTCCCACCGGGCTTCAGGACCCGGATCAGTTCTGTTGCCGCGGCGGCTTCATCGGGAATGTGCTCCAATACTTCCGAACAGATCACATGGTCGAAAATACCATCGGAAAAGGGCAGGTCCGTAATATCGGCCGCCGTCAGACCCCACGCGCTGCCGCCGTTTTCCCCCAGCTTCCGGATTAGTTCGAGCCGTTCTTTTGTGGCGATAAGATTTTCCGGATTCAGGTCCGCTCCCACGATGAAGATGCCCTTCATCCGGGAAAGACCGCCGGCATGGCGGCCCTGGCCGCAGCCGATGTCGAGAACCCGGTGTCCCGGTTGAATATTGAGTCGCTTGAAATCAACGGTGATCATGGATCGCCTTTCGATAAACATCCACGGTTTTCCGGGCCGCGGCCGTCCATGTGAGATGCTTCTGGACCCGTTGGTAACCCGCGGCCCCCAGGCGCCGGGCCAGTTCCGGATGATCTAAAATATCAATGATTGCCCGGGTCAGGGCCGCCGCGTTTGCCGGCGGAACCAGTATGCCGGCATCCCCCACGACTTCCGGCAGGGCCCCGCCCGTGGTGCTGATGACCGGAATTCCGCATGCCATGGCCTCTCCGGCGGGTAGACCGAATCCTTCGTATACGGATGGGATCACTGCCGCCGCCGCCCTGGCGTATTCTTTGACGAATTCGTCATGGGAGATCCGCCCGGTGAACGTAACCCTGTCCCCGATGTCTAAGGTCCGGATCAGGCGGGCCACCTGTCCGTTTTTCTTTGGCGTGCCCACCACGATCAGCCGGATATCGCGTTGCTTTGAGATTTCCGCCACGGCTTGGAGCAGAAAGAAAAGCCCTTTGAGCGGCGTGTCCGCGCTGTTGGTGACGATGATGCGGTTTTTTTCACGGGCAATTTCAGGCATGGGGAAAAAAAGATCCGTGTTGATGCCGTTGGGGATGATGCTGAACCGGTGGTGGGGGATTTTAAAATCCCGGCTGATGTCCTTGCGGGCGCATTTGGAAACCGTGATGATGTATGGCAATGTCCGTGCCACCCGTTTCTGCATGTTGATAAACGAGTACCATCGCAGCTGCTTGAATTTCCGCCACGGATGAATTTCAGCCTTGATCTCCAGGGCCCGATCCACGGTAATGGGGTGATGAATGGTGGCCACAGTGGGAATGCGGCGTTTGATGGACCAGAGGCCGTATGCCAGGCTCTGGTTGTCATGCACCACATCGTAACGGCGGTTCTGATGCTTTAAAAAAGCCCGGGCCCGCATGCCGAAGGCAAGGGGTTCGGAAAAACCCATGGTGGCGATGCCGAACCACTCGACAAAGTTGGCCCAGTCGCCAAGTTCGGCCATGGTGGGCATCCGGAAAAGATCTTTGGGATTATACAGATCCATTCCCGGCAGTTTGATGAGGCGCACGCCGTTGTCGATAACGGGGTATTCGGGCCCGGAAATGACGTCCACCTGGTGACCGAGGTCGCACAGGGCCCGGCTTAAGTTCCGGATATAGACCCCCTGGCCGCCGCAATGGGGGTTGCTGCGATATCCCAGCAGGCAGATGCGCAGGGATTGGCTCAACTGTCTTTTCAACATGGATTCCAGATTCCGGTTTCCCCGGCGCCGTTGTTTTAGCGTTTGACCGCTTGATTATTATGCACTATGATTGCAGCCGGATTTGATCGGTTATGATGTTTTCATAAAAAGTCTTTTTGCTTGGGAATCGGGCAAAACCTGACTTTTTTCGATACCTTCAATTATAGCCGCGCGGCGGTTTCGTCAAGCGGTTTTTCCATTGTTTTTTTAAGGGAAAGGGCGCGTAAAACAAGATGCCGGAAGTCAATCTCAGTGTTGATATTGGTGGTATTATCCTTAAAAATCCGGTGATGACGGCCTCCGGAACCTTCGGGTTTGGAACGGAATTCGCATCGATAGTGGATTTGAACCGATTAGGCGGCATCATTGTAAAGGGACTTTCTCTTAAGCCCGCGGCGGGAAATCCGCCGCCCAGGATTGTAGAAACCCCCTGCGGCATGCTCAATGCCATCGGGCTTGAAAATATCGGAGTGGAGATATTCATTCGGGAAAAGCTGCCGCTTCTGGCATCGGTTTCAACGCCGGTGTTTGCCAATATCTACGGCAAGAGCGTGGATGAATACGCCGAAATCGCGGCATGCTTAAACGACGTTGAAAAAATCGCCGGCATGGAGGTCAATATCTCCTGCCCCAATGTCACTGCCGGCGGTGTTGCTTTCGGCGTGGACCCGGCAATGGCCGCGTCCGTTGTCCGGGCCGTGAAAGAGAAAACATCCAAGCCGGTGATTGTCAAACTCTCTCCCAATGTCACCGATGTGGTGGTGATCGCAAAAAGCGTCGAGGATGCCGGGGCTGATGCCGTATCACTGATTAACACCATCACCGGAATGGTCATCGATATTGAAAAACGCGTCCCTGTATTGGCCAATATCACCGGCGGTCTTTCCGGGCCGGCCATCCGTCCCGTTGCTGTTCGCATGGTCTGGCAGGTGGCCCGGGCCGTCCGGATCCCGGTTATCGGCATCGGCGGGATCATGTGCGCGCGTGACGCGCTGGAATTTATCATCGCCGGCGCTACCGCGGTCCAGGTGGGTACCGCCAATTTCGTCAATCCCCGCGCCACCATGGAAATCATCGACGGCATCGGGCTATATCTTGATGCCCATGGGAGCAGTGATATCCGGGAACTGATCGG
This sequence comes from Desulfobacteraceae bacterium, assembly GCA_003597945.1. Taxonomy (GTDB): domain Bacteria; phylum Desulfobacterota; class Desulfobacteria; order Desulfobacterales; family Desulfosalsimonadaceae; genus SURF-33. The sequence continues at coordinate 4,447 of QZJS01000028.1, forward strand.
CGCCCTTAATATCTGATGCGAATCAGCCGGAATGTTTCGATTCCTCTTTTTTTATGAATCATAGCAAAAAAACTGTAAAAAATATTAAAACAATGGTATTAAGCTGTTTTATAAAGAAACAATGTTTGATTCTTTAAACGGTAATCAATTAAAAAAGGAGTCGGTTATGTTAAAAAAAGCAAGTATTGCCCTGATGATCGTATTTTTGATGGTGTCGGTATGTTCGGCAAGAGTGGTAGACGGTGTGGATATGCCCGAAACACTTCAGGTCGGTGACGCGATTCTGGTGTTAAACGGGGTCGGCACCCGTACTATCGCATTTGTGATTAAACCGTATGTCGGCGGACTTTATTTAAAAAACGCGGAGACCGATGCGAAAAAAATCATGATGGCGGATGAAACCATGGCCATCCGTCTTAATATTATCAGCAGCACTGGTCGCGGTACCATGATGAATGCTTTGAGAAAGGGGCTCCGAAGTTCTCTTGATGCCATGGGCGGCGATTTTGAGATGATCCGAACCCGGTTTGATGCTTTTCAGGAATTTTTCCCCGAGGATAAGTTTGAAGAGGGCAATTTCGTCGATTTTGCTTATTTGCCGGGCGAAGGCCTGAAAGTTTACAAGAATGACGGTTTTGTGGGTCTTATTGAAGGCATTGACTTCAAACAGGCTTTTTTCGGCATCTGGCTCAATGAGCCGTCTCCCGCAGACAGCGATCTTAAAACCGCAATGATCGCCGGCGATGTCAGCGGGGAAGCCCGTGCCGCCCAGGGGCAGTGGCTGGCAAAGGTTGATCTGGAACAGGAAAAAAAGGCGGCGGAAGCCGAGGCTGCAGCTTTAGCTAAGGCTGCAGCGGAAGCCAGGGCCAAGGAAGAAGCCGAGCAAAAACGATTGGCCGAGGAAAAAGCAAAGGCCGAAGCCGAAGCTAAAAAACTGGCAGCGGCCAAGCCTGCACCAGCCAAGCCCGTTCCTGCAGCAGCCCCTGCCAAGGCCGCCGCACCTGCGGCGGCGACCGCCGTCGCAACAATGCCGGCAGCGGCCAACAATGCCCTGGTTGCTGCGTTTCTGGTCAATGCCATCAAGACCTCCGAGCAGATCGCCGTGCAGCAGGGTAAGCCCTTTGACGCGGATGCCGAGACGCGCAGAATTCTTGACATGTGGTCTAAAATTAAAGCCGAGGTGGCCAAATAAGTGCCCTAAAGCGTTAATTAAAGGCGGTATTATCATCGGGAACTGAAAGTTGGACTAAAGTAGAAAGGGGGCGTTTCGCCCCCTTTCTACTTTTCGACACTGATGGGTTTATAGGGATTTATGCGCAGTCACTGAAGCCGCAAGCCCGGCATACGCTGCATCCGCCTTCTTGTTCCATGATGCCGCCGCAGTCGGGGCAGGCCCCTTTCATGAACGCCGGTTTTTCCTTAACGGATGCGTGGCCGTTGGCGGCCATATGCTCTTGGATGGCCTTGGCAACAGCATCGGCGCAGGAAAGGATCTTGTTTTCACCGAAGCCCGATGGTGAATGACAGGAAATACCCTGCAACTGTTTGACAACCTGGCGGGCCTGGATACCGCTTCGCCAGGCAAGAGAAACCATGCGCCCGATGGCTTCGCTCTGGGAAGCGGCGCACCCGCCCGCTTTCCCCATGGTGGTGAAGAGCTCAAAGATGCCCGCGTTATCTTCGTTGATGGTGATGTAGATGGGACCACATCCGGTCTGCATCTGGTAAGTCCATCCTTTCAGAATCCTCGGCCGCTCACGTTTTTTGAGCGGCTGCTTCCCGTCTCGTTCGACTTCCTCTGCCGGCTCCCTGGCGGCGCCTGTGGAAAGCACTTGCTTGTCGCGGGACCCGTCCCGGTAAATGGTGACGCCTTTGCACCCCAGCTCCCAGGCCAGCGCGTAGACGGAAGCCACGTCGGCGATGGATGCGCCCTTGGCGAAATTGACGGTTTTGCTCACGGCATTGTCCGTGTATTTCTGAAAGGTCGCCTGCATCCGGATGTGCATTTCAGGGGAAATGTCATGGGCCGTGACAAAAATCCGCCTGATATCGGCGGGAATATCTTCAATATCCTGAACGGTTCCATGCAGGGCGATCCTTTGCATCAGTTCAGGGGAGTAAAATCCCTGTTCCTGAGCGATTTTTTCAAAAAGGGGATGCACTTCCACCAGAATATCGTCATCCATGACCTGGCGGATATAGGAAACGGCAAACAGCGGTTCAATGCCGGACGAGGCGTTGGAAATGATGGAAATAGTTCCCGTGGGAGCGATGGTGGTGACCGTGGCGTTCCGGATCGGGGGCTCGCCCCGCTTCTCATAAGTAGAACCGGGGAAATTCGGGAAAGCCCCCCTTGTTTCCGCAAGTTTGCGTGATGCGGCGTGACCCTCGTCATTGATGAATTTCATTATCTTTTCGGCCAGCTCCACCGCGTCATCCGTGTCGTAAGGAATTCCTGAAAGAATAAGCATGTCCGCCCACCCCATCACGCCAAGGCCGATCTTGCGGTTGCCGGTTGTCATGCGGGCGATTTCCGGGAGCGGGTAACGATTGACCGCCACCACGTTGTCGAGAAAATGTACCGCAAGATGAACGACTTCCCTCAGGCGGTCCCAGGAAATTTTGCCGTCAACAACCATCTTTCCGAGGTTGATGGAACCCAGATTGCAGGATTCGTAAGGCAGAAGAGGTTGCTCGCCGCAGGGATTGGTCGATTCGATCATGCCGATGTGAGGTGTTGGATTGTCGCGGTTCAGGCGATCGAGAAACACGATGCCCGGCTCGCCGTTCTCCCATGCCTGGTTCACGATGCGGTTGAATACCTTCAGGGCGTTTAGTGTTCCCACGGGTTCTCCGCTTCTGGGGTTAATGAGGTCATAATTTTCATCGTGCCTGACGGCTTCCATGAACGCCTCGGTGAGTCCCACGGAGATATTGAAATTATTAAGCTGTTTGTTGTCTGCTTTGCACATGATGAAATCCATGATGTCCGGGTGATCGACCCGCAGAATCCCCATGTTGGCGCCGCGCCGGGTTCCCCCCTGCTTGATGGTTTCGGTGGCAACGTCGAAAACCCGCATAAACGAAAGCGGACCGCTGGAGACGCCGGTGGTGCTTTTAACCACGTCCTTTGCCGGCCGGAGACGTGAAAACGAAAATCCCGTTCCGCCGCCCGACTTGTGAATCAGGGCCGTATGCTTTACGGCATCAAAGATTTCCTCCATGGAATCCCCCACCGGAAGAACAAAGCAGGCCGACAATTGGCCCAGCTCCCGGCCCGCATTCATTAACGTCGGAGAATTGGGCATAAACGCGAGATCGGTCATGATGGCATAAAATTGTCCGGCCAGGGTTTCCGTATCCGCGTTTTTGTTAAATTCCAGGTCCGCGGCCGCGATGGCGCGGGCCACCCGTAAAAACATGTCGGCAGGGGTTTCCAGCACCTTTCCATCCTGGTCTCGTTTCAGATATCGCCGTTCCAGAACGGTGACGGCATTGGCGGTCAAAAGGGGCGGGGATTCTAAAGCATGTTGATTCATGGCGCGCGGCTCCTTGATGGAAAGAATTGTAATGATTGAAATCAACCGGAAATTTGACTTCTAAATATGGTAAGATGCGGTATTTGACCACAATATATAGTGGCTGTCAATCTGTTTTTTGGGAATTTTTAATTGCACCGGGGGGTTGCCGGTGTGGTGATTAATGATGCCATTGAGAAGGCGTTGATTATTCTGGCGGGCCTGGGGGAGCGGCCGTCTTGATGATGGTGGTGACGGTGGAGTGTGTTGGCTTCGATTCGGCTCCGGCGGCGTCCGGGGATGATCCCCGATGGTCCTCAGAGCCCGCTGAGCGTTCACGATTCGGACCATCGGGGATCATCCCCGGACGCCGCCGGGCGGGTGATTCCGATAAGGCGAATCGTGACGGCGAAGCCGGCTCTGAGCCGTATCGGGATTGCCCGTCCGGCGGTGGAAGGTCGAGGACCCGCCGGCGGGTGCGGAAGATTGTGATTATCCGGGATGAGGCCGAGTTTGAGGCGGCCCTGGAGTGGGCGCTTGACATTCCCTCCCTTTCTTCTTGTTTTTGATGTCGGCAGAATGTGGTGTTTTTGCCGGCGGGCGATTTTTCTTAAGAGCTTGTTTTATTGTTGGGCGTATTGGAATCGAATAATTATGATATCTCCTTGAAATTAAAATATTTTTAATTATTTGATTTTAAATAGACCCCCTAAAAAATTCGCGACAATTTTTTTCTGAATCGATTTTCACAAAGAAATGACTATAATAACCAGATGTAAAAAATGGGTGGTCTTCATTCTGGAAACGGTCATAAGTCTGGCGGGAATCATAGGAATACCTGGCTACACGGCTTGGCTATATTCAACCAATAATGGCTAAAAATAGCCAGATTTTTCTTCTCATAAGCCGGTAAGCAGTGTCGTCAGTTAAAGCATATTCCACGATTTATGTTAGTTAGCCTAATGATTTAATTCGGCATATTTTTTGCAAATCTTTCTGAAAATTCAGAAAGATAACGGTAACTTTTTATTAACCTGCAAACAGAGAGGACTGAGGATGGACAGATTTTCGAAACGCATTTTAATGTTAACTTTTTGGGGGGTGATCGCCTTATGTTTTTTAGGACCCGGTGCTAATTATTCTTTAGTTTCGGCGGCTGAAGGTCAAGGCTATGGTCAGGTGTTACATAACCCCGACTGGAAAACCACCGGCGACCCAATCCGGGAAGCTCCGCACCAAAGTTCAGCGCCGGCTGGCCCGGTTACCATGGATTTTATTGGCTTGGCCAATTATGAATATATCCAGGGCTATTATTCAGGAGAAACCGGCAGCATGGGAAGCGGCCCAGGACCAGACTACGGTGTCAGATATTCAGATGACTCGATGGCTATTATATCGGCGGCAGCGGGGGGATCGGGAAATTTCACAAACAATCCGAGCGGTTCAACAATTATGTTTTTTTTAAGCGGCAGTGCGGCTGTCATGACACTGGAATCAGGTTTTAAAGATGGCCTTTCTTTATATTATTGCGCTGCCAATACTTCCGGATCGGTCGAAATTTATTCGGGTCTCGCCGGTACGGGCGATCTCCTGGCTACCGTGCCTTTGCCGGTAACCCCGCCTACTGGTCAGACCCCGTATACTTTTGATAACTGGCAGTTTGTGCAAGTGACTTTTGGAGGTATTGCCAGATCCGTCGCATTCGCTGGCGCCGAGAATCAGATTGGATTCGACAATGTAACTATATTTAATAACGATCCTATGGCTCAGGCGCGGCCCATCCCTACGCTCTCTGAATGGGGTATGATCATCATGTCCTTGATACTGGCTGGCTCAGCCATCTGGATGATGAGACGCCGCCAGGTATCGTAGCTGCTTCGAATTATATTGGTAAAAATTTGATATAATTAAATATGAATAACTTTTTAAATCAATGACTTAAAGGGGGGAGGGATGCACAATGAAGAAATTGATTAAATTAGTTTCAGCAGGACTTATAATTTCTGTTTGTCTATTAATGATTTCAAATGGTATCAGTGCTGCGGAAACTCGCCTGAAATCTGATCGACGAGTAGCTGCACGTGCTGTCACTTCTTCCAATTCCATTTATAAGTTGACAGTGGAGGATCAAATTCCCGGCTCTGGAATAGGCACTTTTACCGTTGGGACGGCTACGAATCATCCCAATCCGAATCAAAATGTGTTATATGGAGGAGCAGGGGAATCTCCTGGGACTTCGTATTTAACAATTCGTTCATTTACTTCGCAAACTGACTATATTTCAACTGCGGATGGCGGACTCTTATCTGATTATACCATTGTTAATCTTGATAATTTCTCCCCAACGGTTTCTCCACTCGGGACCACCGGATCTCAAGTAACATGGCCGATCACAGGGAGGGATGATCTGTCGGTTCAACAGGTCACTGATGTTGAAGGAACAACTTATGAGAACTCCAGGTTAAGGGTCACGACGACTGTTACGAATAACGGGACAACTCCGGTTGATATCGGCATCAGGTATCAATGGGATTGGATGGTGGGCGGCTCCGATGATTCATGGTTTAGAGCTTATAACCCGACCGGACCGTGGACAGACGTTTTTGAAAGTTTTATAAACCCTCCATTTTTAGCCTATGAAATAACTGATGATCCCGCAAGCCCCCTTTTTTCCGTTTATGGCACAGTAAATGGACCAGGCACATTGTCTCCCCAACCCACCCCGCCAAATATGATGGCCTATGTTAGGTGGTCTACAGCCTATAGTAACGTGTGGGAGTTTGCAGTGACTGGATCTGACGCTGACAGTGCTACTTGTTACTACTGGTCGCCAATTACTTTAGCGCCTGGGGCGACAATTGCCGTCACGCAATACATAACGACAGCGATTGAAGTTATTGGGCCGCCTCCTGCCCCAAGGCCCATCCCCACCATGTCGGAATGGGGAATGATCATCATGGCCCTCATACTGGCAGGGTCGGCCATCTGGATGATGAGACGCCGCCAGGTATCGTAGCTGCCACAAATTATACGGATAAAAATCCTGATATAGTTTATTCAGAAACATCACGCAGGAGGGAACCGCAAGGAACCCTCCTTTTTTTATGCTTGACCCGAACCCCAGCCCCAGCTGACATTCAAAAAGCTGGCCATCGCCGACGTCAATGAAGCCGGCGATATCAACCGGCTCAAGTTCCTCGCCCGCCTTTCGGGTGAGATCGGCAGGCGCGGAGTGATTGATGTGCTGCGCAAGGGAGTGGAACACCACCCCGCCGGTCATTTTGACCTTTTCTACGGGACCCCGTCGCCGGGCAACATCAAAGCCGAGACCCTGCATGGGCAAAACCGTTTTTCCATCACGCGCCAGCTTGCCTACAGCATCGATGAATCACGCCGTGCCCTTGACTTGTGCCTGTTTATCAATGGGCTGCCCATTGCCACCTTTGAGCTGAAAAACAGCCTTACCAAGCAGACCGTCGAGGATGCCGTCCAGCAGTACAAGCGCGACCGGGACCCGCGTGAACGCCTGTTTGAGTTCGGGCGCTGCGCGGTCCATTTTGCCGTGGATGACGGCGAGGTGCGCATGTGCACCGAGTTGAAAGGCAAAGGCTCATGGTTTTTGCCCTTTAACAAGGGCTACAACGACGGCGCGGGCAACCCGCCCAATCCCCACGGGATTAAAACCGACTATCTCTGGAAGGTATTGCTCACCCCCAAACGGCTGACCGATATTCTTGAAAATTACGCTCAGATCGTGGTGGAGAAAGATCCGCGCACCAGTAGGAAGAAGCGCAAGCAGGTCTGGCCGCGCTACCATCAGCTTGATGTCGTTCGCCAGTCGCTGGCCGCCGTATGCGATCACGGCGTGGGCAAACGTTATCTGATCCAGCACTCCACAGGCAGCGGCAAGTCAAATTCCATTGCCTGGCTGGCCCATCAACTTATCGGCCTCAAACGCGACGACAGGGAAGTCTTTGATTCGGTGATTGTCGTTACCGACCGTCGCATCCTTGATGACCAGATTCAGACGACCATCAAGCAGTTTATGCAGGTGGGGGCCACCGTGGGTCATGCCGAGCATTCCGGGGACCTGCGCAAATTCATCGTGGAGGGAAAAAAGATCATCGTTTCAACGGTCCAGAAATTCCCCCGCATTCTTGATGAGATCGCCACAGAAGCAGGCAAAACCTTTGCCATTATTATTGATGAAGCCCATTCCAGCCAGGGCGGAAAAACATCGGCGGCCATGAATCAGGCCCTCGGGGACCATGTGGAGGATGAAGACGCGGGGCCGGACCCGGAAGATACGGTGAACGCCGCTCTTGAAGCCCGGATGCAGGCGCGCAGGATGCTGACCAACGCCAGTTACTTCGCCTTTACCGCCACGCCGAAGAACAAGACCCTGGAGATGTTCGGCGAGACCCTGCCGCCGGACGCCGAGGGCAAGATCAAGCACCGCCCCTTCCACAGCTACACCATGAAACAGGCCGTTCAGGAAGGCTTCATCCGCGATGTGCTCAGGCATTATACGCCGGTGGACAGTTACTACAAGTTGGTCAAGAAGATCGAGGACGACCCGGAGTTTGACGCCAGAAAAGCCCGGAAGAAGCTGCGCCGGTATGTGGAGGGACATGACCACGCGATCCGGCTCAAGGCGGAGATTATGGTGGACCACTTTCACGAGCAGGTGACGGCCCCCGGCAAGATCGGCGGACAGGCCCGCGCCATGGTGGTCACGAGCGGCATTGAGCGGGCGATTCAGTATTACCATGCCATCAAGACCTACCTGGGGGAGCGCAAGAGCCCTTATCAGGCGATTGTGGCGTTCTCGGGGGAACATGATTACGGCGGCGGAAAGGTCAGCGAAGCGTCCCTCAACGGGTTTTCCAGCAGCGAGATCACCGCCAGAATACAGACCGATCCCTACCGCTTTCTGGTTTGTGCCGACAAGTTCCAGACCGGCTATGACGAGCCGCTGTTGCACACCATGTACGTGGACAAGCCGCTTGCGGGCATCAAGGCCGTGCAGACTCTGTCCCGATTAAACCGGGCGCATCCGCAAAAAAGCGACTGCTTCGTGCTCGATTTCCAGAACAACAGCGAAGCGATTACCTACGCCTTCCAGGATTATTACCGGACCACCCTGCTGGCCGATGAAACCGACCCCAACAAAATCAACGACCTGAAAGCGGATCTTGACGGGGCGCAGGTGTATACGCCGGAACAGATCCGGCAGGTGGTGGAGCTGTTTCTCAGCGGGGCCGAGCGCGACCAGCTTGACCCCATCCTCGACGCCTGTGTTGCCGTGTATCAGTATCAACTGGATGAAGAGGGACAGGTGGACTTCAAGGGCAAGGCCAAGGCGTTTGTCCGCACCTACGAATTTCTCGCGACGCTTCTGCCTTCCACCAATATTCAGTGGGAGAGACTTTCGATTCTGCTCAATCTGCTGATCCCCAAACTCCCTTCGCCCATGGAAGACGACCTTTCCAAGGGGATTCTGGAAACCATCGACATGGACAGCTACCGGGTTGAAAAACGCGCCGCGCAAAAGCTCATGCTGACCGATGACAACGCCGAGATCGAGCCGGTGCCGGTCGAGAGTGGAAGCGGCAAGCGCGAAGCAGAGCTTGACCGGCTGACCAACATCTTAAAAACGTTCAATGAGCAGTTCGGCACACTATTCACCGACACCGACCGGATTGCCAAGCACATCCGTGACGATATCGCCTCCAAAGTGGCCGCCGATCCCGCATACCAAAACGCCAAAGCCAACACGCCCCACACGGCCCGGCTGGCCCATGACCAGGCCCTGAGCAAGGCGGCACAGGGATCAATCAAAGATTATACGCAGTTTTACAAGCAATTCGTCGAGAATGAATCCTTCAAGCGCTTTGTGGGGGATATGGTGTATGCCATTACGAACCAGTGATGGCTGTGGGCAGGTTGATGGCGCCCTTCATCGTTTTTATTTTCCGGGCGTTGCCGCCCAGCGTCTTGTCGCCCCCGACATCCTGGCAGCATTCTCCTGTGTCAATCGCCCCTCTGACCAAATTCTGTAAGCCTGTTTAAATTGCATTATCCGGATCTCCTGTAACAGCTCTGACGGTCTTACTGAACACCTCCTAAGGTGAATCATAGCAAACCGGACAGATTCCTTGTTACTTACAGTAGAAAAAATCCACTTGAAAACGCAATCAAATGGATATATAAATTCAGGTAATTCATATGGACAGCTATAATTCTGATGCGAACTGATAATAAGGAGATTAAATTATGAGAAAGCTGATAATGGTTATAGTTGTTGCGGTATTTCTGGGTTTAACTTTCGGTCCGGTAAATGCAGGTCCAGGCCCTGCTCCGAACTCAGGGGATGGTATTCCTGACGGCAGCGGATATCCAGCGCCACCGTCTCCCGGCCCTGCTGGCCCACAAGGTAAATAATAATCACAATTTTTGTGACTTAGAAGATTTACAAATCAGCTTTTTACCATGTGCCTGTTGTTCTGACACTATTGCAAAATCTTTTCCCCACTGCGCTATATCGATAACAATTTGAAAAAATTACATATCGAGAAGTAACCAAATGTTTGCCAGATAATCTCTATTAGAGGGCGCTATCCTGATTTATTTGCCAAGCCCCGGATTCCAGACAGCGTTACGATTATGCCGGAAACGCCGCCGGGGTTATGTGTGACAAATATTGGAGGGCATCGGCGTTGAATCCGGCAAAGCGGGGTTTGGGCGTGCCCCGCATTGTCATCGACGTGACCGGCGGCATCGTACAGGCCGTGTGGGCGGATACGTCAATTCAGGTCAGGATTATTGATGGGGAAGAGGATCCACTGGACACTGGCAGGGTGATCAATATTGCGGCTGATCAGGAGGAGCCGGCATACGCTTACGTCTGGGAGAGCAGCACCCTTTGGGGCCTCCAGAACCTGGAGATGGTGGAGCTGTTTTGATTGTGGATTTTGGTAAGCCAGAAAAAAACCGGGAGGGGCCGGGTACAAGACGGCTCCCTCCCGGTTTTTTGCAGCGGCTAATTTACCGAGCTGCGTTTGGCCAGCCACTCAGCGAGATCCTTGGTCCGGTACACGACCTTCGATCCAATCCGAAACCTGTTTTTCGGCCCGACGCCCAGGCAGTCCAGATTTGCCATGGTTCGCGGGTTTAAAACCCCGCCACTGAATTTGCCCACCTGCTGCCGGGGAACAATCGGGCTTCCCCACGATCTGACCATTTCTTCGAAAATATTGTTGTCCATTTAAAAATCTCCCAAATTAGTGGTTAATACCCCTATTATGGGTTATTGAGATGAAAAATTAAGAGGTGTGATGATTTTTTTGTCTTGATGCAAAAAAAGCAGGCTGTATGCCGCTCGTCATTTTTTTCCGGGGTGGGCATATCCTTCTTGCCGTAGCGCCAATTCTGCATTTAAACTTCTGATATTATAAATTATAATTTCTTAACACCCCACCTAACACCGGCTTAATACCCGCTTAACACGCGATGGGCGCCTGAAAAAATTTACCTCATCGCTTCACGGTTAACTAACCAATATTAAATTATAAAATCATCAGTGGAGAACATAATGTTCCGCTGATACTTCCAAATGGCGAGGCCAAGCGGGTCCCTGCTCCTCCAGAGCAGGGACATCGAGGTGATCCTCGTGTCCAATAGCATCTATGCCCAGATCGTACAGGGAATAAAAGATCCCGCCTTTCTCCCATCCTGGATCACTGGTGAGCTCGTATGGGGAGGGGAGCCTGGCTCCATCGATGCAATAATAGACGCTAATTTTTTTTCATGAATCGTTGTGATGTGAAATGAGCATCATATATAATAGATATTTGACATCGAGGATGATGTTGGAAATGTTGGCTCAGATTGGTCAAAAATAAAAAAGAATCTGCGAGCGATTCTCGCAAACCCTTTTTTTCATGGTGGGCCGTGTTGGAATCGAACCAACAACCTAATGATTAAGAGTCATTTGCTCTGCCTGGTTGAGCTAACGGCCCACGAAATTAATTTTTTTATCTTTTCAGGTTTTGCTTGTCAATTGATTTTTTCAGTATCGATTATTTCTGGAAATTTTGCAGACCATGCGGCCCGGCAAGCGCGGGTTTATCTCTTCTACCCCTTCTCGTCATCCGGCCAGAATTGTTTTTTGTCGCGCCGGAGCCGTTTTTTGTTCTGTTTCCACGAAGCATCCTTATCCTTTCTGGAGAATTTGGATGGCGGCGCATGCGACGGCGGGGTCAGGAAAAATGATCCGGCCTGGGACTGCCGGATGTATTGATCGATGGCGTCGACTTTTTTCTCTTTTTTTTCCGTTACGGTTTCTTTGGGGAGGGGAGGACCGGTAAAACATCCCGGCGGGATGGCATCCGACAGGAAGATGTTTTCGCCGAGCCGGTCGAACCGGAGGCCTTTTTCAACGGCGAGCGCGGTTTGGATGACCAGATTCACCGGATTATTATCCCTTCGTTTTCCCCACTGCCGCGCAAGGTCCGCATCCGGGGTGGAAATAACTCTGGGATAAAAGGTGGGCCGGATACCGTCGGTCGCGACGATGGGGTAGGATTTCAGGCTGACGCAGACATAAAGTAATCTGGGTGGGTCCGGACAGGGCAAGGGCCGTGGGAGCAGGCTGCGGTCCGCCGCCCGGATGCGTTCGTTGTCGGTTTCCACCGGCGGGCGATCCAGCATAAGCGGGATTTCGGTGACATGGCTTACGCGGATATGCCGCCATCCCTCGAGTTCACTGACGGCTTTGATGAATTCCTTTATTGCTACATAGCCGCTATCATCCGGAACCAGCCCGAACTCATCGGGACGGCGGCCAAGCATGTAGGCCGCCATTTTGGCGAACTGTTCGACTTGTTTGCGTCGATTCATCTATTTTCCTTTCCATATCACGCGCGCCTTGACCCGCCATGAAGCCTCTGTTATCGTGACTAACGTTTTTTAAGAGGCCAAGTCAACGGGTTTTCACTGCAAGCAAGGAGAAAGAAAATGCGCGGTTATCCGAAATCAAAAGCATTGTTTGAACGTGCCGCTGCCATCATACCCGGCGGGGTTAACAGTCCGGTGCGGGCCTGCCGGTCCGTGGGCGCGGATCCGCTGTTTATCGAGCGGGCCGAGGGGGCCATCATCATTGATGCCGATGGAAATCAATATATCGATTACGTGGGTTCATGGGGTCCGATGATTCTGGGACACGGGCATCCGGGCGTCATCGCCGCCATTGAAAAGACACTGAAACGCGGGACGAGCTTCGGCGCACCGGCGGACCTTGAGGTAACGCTTGCGGAAATGATCATTAAAGCCGTGCCTTCGGTTGAAATGGTGCGCATGGTCAATTCCGGAACAGAGGCAACCATGAGCGCCATCAGGGCCGCCAGGGGCTTTACGGGCCGGGACCTGATCATCAAGTTTGACGGATGCTATCACGGACATGCGGACATGCTGCTGGTGGACGCCGGTTCCGGCGTGGCCACCATGGGGATTCCGGGAAGCGCCGGCGTGCCCGCGGCCGCGATTGAGCACACGATGTCCCTGCCTTATAACGATATGAATGCGTTCACGTCGGTCATGACCCGGTCGGGAGACAAAGTGGCAGCGGTGATCGTGGAGCCCGTGGCCGGCAATATGGGCCTGGTTCCGCCGAAGGAGGGGTTTCTTGACGCGCTGCGCGCCGGGACGCAAAAATACGGCAGTGTCCTGATCTTTGACGAGGTCATGACCGGATTCCGGGTCGCATACGGCGGCGCCCAGTCATTATACGGGATTTGTCCGGACATGACTTGTTTCGGCAAGATCGTGGGCGGCGGTCTTCCCGTGGGAGCCTATGGCGGGACCAAGGCCATCATGTCGTGCGTGGCGCCGTCCGGCCCGGTCTACCAGGCAGGGACCCTGTCCGGAAACCCCATTGCCATGGCCGCCGGCATTGCGGCCCTGACCGAGCTGCAAAAACCCGGGTTCTATGAACACCTGGATCAGACCGCTTCCCGGCTTGCCGAAGGCCTGGGACGTACCGCCAAAAACGTCGCTATCCCGTTGACCATCCATCGCGTGGGTTCCATGGTCGGCGCTTTTTTCACCCCCGGGCCGGTTAATGATTATGCGGATGCCAAAACATCGGATTTGGAACGATTTTCCAAATATTTTCGAAAAATGCGGGGAAAAGGCGTTTATCTGCCGCCGTCCCAGTTCGAAGCCCTGTTTGTGTCGGCCGCACACACGGATGACCACATCGACGCGACCATCCGGGCAGCGGAAACCGTGTTTGCGGAACTGGGGTGAACCATGCCGAATCAGATACCGGAAAAAGTTGAA
>QZJS01000095.1 GCA_003597945.1 Desulfobacteraceae bacterium
CCGCTTCAAAATGCTCACATATTATCGAATATGCTCCGCTTTTTCATTGGCCCGCGCCTTGCCCTCGAACCTGATCTGAGGTTTTGAAACGGCTTCTAACAGTTTTTTCCCTTTTCATGCAAGGCCGGTTTTGTTATTTTGGCATTCGGCATTATTTACCCGTATTTGATGACCCTATTTTTAACGAATTTTTTTCAATTGACAATGAAATGTTTTTATCTCTATTAAGAGCGTTTGTTGCTTTTTTGTAAGGTTGTCCATCTGCGCCGAAGATGATCCGGAACCGGCGGCGCGGAGTGGGCGGTATTTATTGTTTCAGCATCATGTGAGGAAAGGGAGGGCAAAGCAGATGTATGTCCCAAGATATATTTTTTTCACCAAGGGTTTCGGCACGGACAAGGCCCAACTGGCATCTTTTGAAAACGCGCTTCGTGAAGCCGGTATTGCCCATCTTAACCTGGTTCAGGTTTCTTCCATATTTCCGCCGGGATGCAAAATAATCGAAAAAGAAAAAGGGCTGGCCAAACTTGAACCGGGGGAGATCACCCATTGCGTTATGGCCAGGGAACAGAGCCGGGAGCCGGGCCGTCGCATTGTGGCCAGCATCGGCCTGGCCCTGCCCGAAGGAGACGATAAATACGGTTACCTCTCGGAACATCACGGTTACGGTCAGACGGAAAGTGAGGCCGGCGATTTTGCCGAAGACCTGGCCGCCTCCATGCTGGCCAACACCTTGGGCATCGAGTTTGACCCGGACAAGGACTATGACGAACGCAAGGAGATTTACCGGATGTCGGGCAAGATCATCCATTCCCGCCACACCAGCCAGGCGGCTCTGGGCGCGGAAGGAAATCTCTGGACCACCGTTATCGCCGCCGCGATTTTTGTCAAATAATGGCGCGGCGTTCTTTTGTGCCCTTCGGCGGCCCCGAAGTTCCGGCCGTCGAACTCAATAAAGCCCGGGTCATCGTCCTTCCCATTTATTATGAGGTTGCCCCGTCTTTCGGCGCCGGCAGCAAAGAAGGCGCCTACCATCTGTTGACCGCTTCCGCCGAATTGGAAGATCTGGACGAGGAAACCGGGATTGCCTGGCAGCAACATGGCATCCACACGCTATTTCCCCTGGAACCGCCGGAGCAGCCGGAGGCGGCCGTGGCCGCGATCGAAGCCGCGGCGCGTCCCCATCTGGCATCCGGAAAATTCCTGCTGTCCGTGGGCGGGGACCATGCCGTTTCCATCGGCCTGATCCGGGCCGCGGCAAAAATCCATCCCGGCATCGGCGTTCTCCAGGTGGACGCCCATCTGGATCTGAGGGACATCTGGCATGGCAGCCGTTACAACCATGCCTGCGTCATGCGGCGGGTAGCCGATGATATGGGCCTGGCCTTCGCCCAAGTGGGCATCCGGTCATTGTCCTCTGAAGAGCATGATTATATTAAAAAAAATGATTTCAAACCTTTTTACGCCCACCGCATTGATCCCATAGATTGCAGTTGGATCGACGATGTAATTGAAACCCTGCCACCAACCGTCTACATCACCATTGACCTGGACGGCCTTGACCCTTCGGTAATTCCCGGCACCGGCACCCCCGTACCCGGGGGCTTAAGCTATCGCCAGTTGCTCGAATTGATCCGCCGGGTGGGTCGGTCCCGCCGGGTGGTGGCGGCCGATATCAATGAGCTGGCCAAGATCGACGGCACCATGGTATCAGAATTCACCGCCGCCAAAATCGCCTCCAAAATCCTGGTTCACTGCCTTTAGAAATTATAATTCCCCTCTAAATGAACCTCCTCAACATATCTTTGAAACTAAGAGTCAAGAACGAACCTCACTTCTTGCCCTGAAAATCCTTCTTCTTGGCTCTTAGGGCACCCCGTATTATCTGTTAATCGCAAGCTTTTTTATTTGCCAATTATGCTTTGAATATTAACGTAAACACGATGATAATGACTTTAATCCTGTTAAGGAAATAAAAATAGTTTTTTCCCACACATCTTTCGGAGGCTTGAAAGCCTATTAAAATCTACGGAAATATTGAGGGTGCATACTCATTGTGAAATAGGACCTTACGGCCAATATGTTGTTGATACTTTCCCTCTTCCTTGCATATCCTTCGCTGGCTGATATTCTTTAGCAATTCTTAGCAAATAAATATGCGCGGATTTATTTTTTACTTCCTTTATCTCTTTTTTTATCTATATCAGGATCGTAGTCTTCTCCTTTTTTCCATATGATGTATAATGCCGATAATAGACTCCTTGCTACCGTCAACTTGGCTTTATGAGATGGAACGCCCTTTTCGATTGTTAACCGTAAATATTGCCTCATAAACGGATTGTTATTACCATGGATCGCAGCCTCTGTTGCCTTTTTAATTGCGTTTTTTAAAGGACGGTTAAATTCCCTTGTTAATTGCCTTGAATAAACTTTTTCTCCAGATCCCCTTTCAGTCAGGCCAATACCAGCATACATCCATACTTTCTTCTTGTTTGCGAATCGATGGGGTGTCTCTATTATGGCGGATATAGTCGAAGCATGAATGAGACCAACCCCAGGAACTTTCATAAACCGTCTTATTTCAGGATACTTCCGGGCATAAGTCCTGATGTTTATTTTAATCTTTTCCTTAGTGTTTTGAAGTTGATCCAGTTGAATCCATAATTCGTCTATTATTAAATTGACTATGGTATTCTTTGGAAGCTTCTCTTTCCATTCTGCTCGATATGTTTCAGAATACACCGTTTCTCCACTGCATTTTATGCCTTCTCTTCTGAAACAGGCTTTTATCTTATTTTTTATTCTGGTTTGACTTTTAACGGTATCATGATAGGCAAAAACGAGTTCCTTAAACCTTCTTCTGTCATTAACCGGATGATATATCTCTTTGATGTATCCGCCCCTTGCAAGTTGAGCTAATTTTGTTGCATCTATCGGGTCATTCTTTTGCTTGGCCTTACTGATCCATTTGTTTTCCCTGGGATCAGTGATAATCAATTGCTCTCCAAACCTTCGACTTGTTTCCAACAGCCAGTTTGCCAACTCGCCCTCTTCAATATAGATTTTTCTTGGTGCAGGTATGCTTCTAACAAATTCCATAAATTCTTTGGCACCTGTATTCACACACGCTTTCTTTTTGATGTTTCCTTTTCCATCAACAACAGCAAAATCAAGAGTTGAAATATGGCAGTCCACACCGATATAATTCATTCGGGTATCTCCTTTCTGGGTTTGGGTTATTGTTGTTTGGTCGCAACAATATTATCATAACCTAACCCGGAAGGGGATGCCCGTAGTTTCATATTCTCATTGTATGCCCCGAAAGCAAAAAAAAATGTAAAGTTATCGACTGCTCGCCTTTTGAAAACTTTGGAATACTGTCGGTTTTCATCCTTTTTAGAAGGATGCCTGAATAATAAAAGCTTAGCCACATTGTTATTCAATCCAAAATACAAAATATTTTCAAGTTTAGCCGGATTAGACCCTAATGGATCGGCACGCCTCTTTTTTAGGCGATGTCATTTGTTTTTAAGCAAATGATCCCTTTTAGAAATCAGAAGATTAAGGATTGTCTGATAGCCTGATGGAAACACGCGTTGAATGATGTCAAAAAGATGGGCATCGAATCCGATCAGCACTCGTTTCTCCTGCTTTTGAATGGCCTTAATAATTCGTTTGGCTGCTGTATCGGCGGATGTAAAGGACAGTTTTTCATGCAGGGCAACAACATCTGATTTATCCCTTACAAGACCGCTGTTCGATTTGAAACGGCCGTTTTTTGCAATATTGGTAAGGATGCCGCCCGGGAAAACAACGGTTGCGGATACGCCGCTACCCTTCAATTCCTGATTCAGGGATTCGGTGAACCCGCGGATGGCGAACTTGCTGGAATTGTATGCCGCCTGAGTGGGGATGCCGCACAATCCGAATACACTGGATACATTAACAATATGGGCCTTGCCGGTGGATTTGAGTTTCGGCAGGAATGCCCGGGTGGCATGGACCATGCCCCAGAAATTAATGTTCATGACCCATTCGAAATCAGCATCCTCCATCTCCGCAATCAACGCCGTGAGCGTCACCCCTGCATTATTGACCAGAACATGGACGTTTCCATGATGCCCGATAACGGATTCTGCAAACGCATACACCTGATCCCTGTTCCCAGTGTCCACCGGATGGATGGATGCATGTCCGTTGATTTTGGTAATCATGTCGGCTGTCTCCGCCAATCCTTTGACATCAATATCACCCAGTGCCAGGCGGCAGCCTGCTTCGGCCAGCTTCAATCCAAGCGCCCTTCCAATACCTGATGCCGCACCGGTTACAACCACTGTTTTGTGTTTCAGATCCATGGCAATATCTCTTAAATGTCTATCAGGTTTTTGGTATCAAATAAAATGGCCTGGAACTGAGGGCTGAATTGATATACCAGCGGACCGGAGCTTAATGATAATGCCCTGAGAGTATCGCAGATCGGATGCCCCCGGCCGACCTTCATTTGAACGCCGCTTCCGCCGATGGTCTGCACAAACTGATCCTGCTTGACATAAAAATTGGAATAAATCATTTTGCCGTCTTTTTCATTATACACAAGGGTGCGGGTAATCGGTCCCTGCTTGGTCGCTGGTTTTCTCCCGCTGAAAGTCAAGAGATCCTGACCATCCAATGACATTCGACAGGTCAGAAAACCGTCTTTTTCTGTAAACTCGATATCGGCTAAAAATTTAGGATATCCGGATAGCTCAACCGCGCCTCTCCTGGCCGTTTCAGATGTCACCGGCAGATGAAAGATAAATGCTTTAAACGTGTTCCGAAGCAATTGAGAGAGCAGCGAAATCATCGGCAGCCCTTTTCTGCCAGGGTTGACCACTGCGGCCACGGATACTTCATTATACGGACCGATGCCGGTGGAAGCATATTCAAACGCCGACACCGCGACCATGCTTCTTCCCGGATAAAGTTCCACCGGATGCAGAGAATCCGGCAATCGGTCTCTAACGGCACGGGTGGATGCCGTGAACATGGCGGTCATGGATCTGCCCTTATGGTAAAAAATCGGCAATGTTACCCCGTATTCCGGTATCGGGCGCTGAAGAATTCCCTCAAAGAACCTGTTTCTGTCAATACCAAATGATTTCATGCCGGTACTCCTCCTTTTCAAATAATTGCGTCCTATGTCAGTTCATTTTATTGAATTGTTTTAAAAAATAGATGGGTCGTCGTGCGGGGGTTCCAAAAACAGACTGAAGATGCCGGGAATCCCGAAAGCGTTTTTCCTGCAAATAATCCCGCATATATCCATACCCGCCAAACACCTGGACCCCTAAAGTGCTCACCGTGCAGGCATCGGTTAAAATCTGGCTCGCTGCGGCATACCCTTGTTCCGCCCATCCGGGATTCCCGTTATCTGCGTCCGCTATCGCCGTTTTTAGAAGCATATCGGCAATTCTTGTCTTCATGCCCATCTGCCCCACCATAGCGCTCAATTCCGACCATTCAATAATTTTTCGCCCGCCCTGCTGGCGTTTTGAGGCATATTGAAAGGCATCTTTATATGAAGATCTCATGATTCCAAGCGAGACCACCGCAGCCGCAATCATCATTTTTTTCTGCATTTTTGAGAATATCAGCGCGCCCTCATCTTCCCTGCCGATCATGATTCCATCGGCATTT
Organism: Desulfobacteraceae bacterium; assembly: GCA_003597945.1. Classification (GTDB taxonomy): domain Bacteria; phylum Desulfobacterota; class Desulfobacteria; order Desulfobacterales; family Desulfosalsimonadaceae; genus SURF-33. The sequence goes on from QZJS01000095.1 coordinate 5,677, forward strand.
GACAAGGTCAAGTCCACCGCCGGGCAGGCGTGCAGTCCCAGATTCTTAATAGGCTCGCTGACAGCAGCGCCATCGGCCTTGGAATCGACCAGAAAATAGGAATAGCCCGTGGATGTTTTGGCCGGAACCAGACACCGACCGGCCATTGACCCCAGGACCATGCATTCGGCTGTTCCGGTCAAGTGATAAGATCCGTTATGCGGTTGGGCGGTGACGCGGAGCATTTTCTCTTCCGGATGACTGAAAAGGGGGAAGGCGGTCAGGAAATCCGTTGCTTCCCTATCCGGGGAAATCGTCTCGGCAAGAATATTTTCCGCACCGGCCGTCAGCATCAACTCCTGGGCTGCCGCATTGGCAAGAATAATTGCCCCCATGCTGGCATCCGACTCGGAAATATTTTGAAGCAGGATGCACAACGGCTTTAGTTTACGGCCCATGCCATTGAGTGCTTCAGGGAGTGTGACGTGAAAAAATTCCGATTCAAATGCGATTTTCAATGCGTCATGAAAAAATGGGCCGTATGGGAATCTATCGGTTTCATGAATGTCGGGCAGCAGGGTTTTGCGGGCAAATTCCCGGGCGGTTTTTTCCAGCAGAATGGATTCCTGATCTTTGGATGATTTCATGATAGTCATTCCTTTAATCCGAATACATGGATACATGCTTGCGGTTGCGGCCAATGAAATTCTTGAACAGATCCAAGCGGTTCATCTGGTTGGTGCCTTCATAGATCGTCAGCAGGCGGGCGTCTCGCAGGTGTTTTTCAATCCGGTTGGAATGACGGATGCCGCATTCCCCCAGAATCTGAAGGGCGATTTCGCAGTTTTCGACCCCGGCATCAGTGCCGGCAAATTTTGCCAGCGATGCCCACCCGCTCGTGCGCTGGCGGTAAATTTCAGGGTGGCGGCCCAACTGGTCCTGTCGAAACAAATACGGAATAAGCGGCCACTTGACGATAATGCGCGTCAATTTCGCAAGCCATCCTGTAGGGAGCAGTTTCGAGAGATAGTAAAGCGGCTTTGTTTGCAGGGGTTTAAAGAGCCCATAAATGCTGTTGGCATGGTTTACTTCGTTGTAAATCAGCCGGGCGACCACCGTATTTCGGAGCATGTCGGCCATTTTCATCTGTACCCATTCCTGATTGATCAGCCACCCATCCGGGGTTTGCGTTTCTTCCAACAGTTTCAATGTGTCGTTATAAACCCCCCGGCCGACGCCCGCCCCAAGCGCGCATACGCCGGCCCTGGAAATCGAGCAAAGGTCGTCAAACACACCCTGGTAGATATCGCGATACGGTTTGTTAATGCCCTTCACCATATGCGGGGACAGGCAGATCTGTTTATCGGGAACAAAACAGTCCGTGAAAATAAGTTCACTGGCAGGGCATGCCCGTTGCCCCATTTTGTCTTCCTTTTTGCCGATCTGAAAGCCCTTGGCCCCGGTGCGTACCACACAGAAAACCGCACTGGCCGATGGTTTTTTGATATCTTCAAAGGCGAGCACCATATGCCAGGTGGCAAAATGAGCGTTGGATATGAATATTTTGCTCCCGTTTAACACATAACCGCCCGGCACCTTTTTCGATTCACAGGATATGCTGCCGCGATCCACCAGATCCGCGGAAGCGGTGTCCGAGCCGGATGACGGTTCAGTGATGGCGAAACTGGCAAGGCATGCTTCTCCGCGCTTATTTGATTGCACCATATCTTCGCAAAGCCACTGTAGAACCGTAAGATTACCGGTTGCCATCACCCCGGCAATTCCCAAATAATGCGAACCGATCAGATTGGCCATGCCAAGGCAGGATGAAGCCACTTCTTCCACAAAATGGGAAAGCGACGGGAAGCAGCATCCCCGGCCCCCGAAAATTTTCGGAATCCAGTGGGTGTATAATCCCCATTCCAACGCTTGGCGAACCCATTCATAGGGCAGCGCATTCGGATCACGATCCAATTCATCGTCGATTTCCAATGCCCGGCGGCTTACGACTTCCTCATTGAAACGCCGGGCAAGAGCGGTTGCGTGTTTTATTTCCTTGATCATTGCCGTCGGCTGTTTTGCGATTGCCATCAGGCCGCAGCTGTAATCATCAAACCAGAGGGTATTTTCATCCATGCAGATTGATCCTCCTGAAAAATAAAATCGGTGTTTCCGTTGACCAGTCTATTCCCGGTTCTTATCTTCAGCCCTACTAATGCAAACCACATACCAAAACTTAAAATAATATATTATTAAATATTATTTCTATTGGTTATATATAAAATAGTGATTGTGAAACACGCAGAAAAACATTTCATTTTGGAATAAAGTTCATTTTGAAATGCTAATTCGGATTGTGATAGGTGCGGGTGATTACATAGGATTGAATACCGACGGGGAGATTAATCGGGATGCTTTTTAAGATGGCGCCAGAGAGTGGCGGAACCAATGTTCAAGATCCGAGCCGCTTCTTTTTTGTTGCCCTGAACCTGGTTGAGCACCCATTGGATATAATGCGCCTCTATTTCCGCCAGAGACGGCACGTCGCCGGTTAAACTGGAAAAAAGAGATGGCCCTTCGGAGATGACGGCCGGTGGCAGGTGATCGGAAAGAATCGAATTATTTCCGGCCATTACGGAAGAATATTCGATGCAGTTTTGAAGCTCCCGGACATTGCCCGGCCAGGAATATTTTTCCAGGTAGCGGACGGTTCGGGGATCAAATCCGTGATGATCCGGCCGGATGGAAGAGAGAAAATGTCGGGCCAGAATGAGGATATCCTCCCGGCGGCGCCTGAGCGGTTCAATGGTCAGCGGGAACACCGAGAGCCGGTAATATAAATCCTCGCGAAAGCGTCCCGATTTGATCAGGGTTTTCAGATCGCGGTTGGTGGCGGCGATGATGCGGGCATGAACAGGTTCCATGGCAGTTCCACCCAGCGGTCGGACTTCTTTTTCCTGCAAGACACGCAACAGTTTTGCCTGGATGTCCATTGGCATTTCGCCGACTTCATCAAGAAAAAAGGTCCCCCTTCCCGCTGCGATCAGAAGACCCTTTTTATCATTTGCGGCACCGGTAAACGCGCCCCTGACATGGCCGAACAGTTCACTTTCAAGGAGTGTCTCCGGCATAGCCGCACAGTTCACGGCCAGGAATGGATCTTTTTTTCTGGAAGAGTGTTTGTGGATGAAGCGGGCAATCAGTTCCTTTCCGGTTCCGCTTTCTCCCTGAATCAGCACCGAGACATCCGTGGCAGCAACTTTTGAAGCCAAATTCAGGATATTGGACATGGATTTGGACCGATAGATTAATCCATGCGTGATTTCCGGTGAAAGGACTTTTTTGCGCAATCGCTTTATCTCAGTATCGCGACGGATCAAATCTTCGCGTGAACGCTCCAATTCTGCTTTCAACCGGGTGATTTCTTCATCCAACGGCTCCAGTGTCAGTTGCTTCTGCCATGCTTTTAGATCTGCTTCATCAAAGGAAACAGATTTTCCCTCAAAAACACAAATATCATTTCCCTGCACCATGCATTGAGTTTCGCGCACCAGCACCTCTTGCCCCAGCACGGCGCTTGCAAACCCGCTCAAAAGGCCTACCAGAAGATTGCAAATGGTATTCGGGTTTTTATCCGGATTGTTCGCGCTATAATTGGCGGCTTCGAACGATTCATGACCGAGCACACTAAATTCGAGCCTTTTGCTATCATAGTCCAGATTCAATGTTGTAAACTCCAGATTGACGATACCGGCCATGATCAACAGGCTTCGTGCAGACTTGAGCCACTCCAGAGGTGAGTCAAACTCATACATTTCCCCAATGGCCATCGCGGCAGTCAAACCGTTCTCATACCCGAGACGTGTTAAAATGGCGCGCATTTTATCATGACCCAGCGCAAGATTAAGGTCGTCTCCGAATCGTTTTAATGAAGCGATACCGCTCAACATTAACCGATGAGAGCCAAACAGGGGAAAACCGCTTTTGGGATCTCTTTTAATGATTTCTTCAATTTTAATGTCACTTGCCCGCAAAATTATCTCCACCATTAATCTGAAAAGATTTGGACTATGATTAACATACAACAAGTTCTTTCAAAAGATAAAAGCCTGATTCCGATGGAAAACTATCACAAAAAAACCCGCGAAAGTGCAAAAACAAAAATAATATATACAAATTTCAAATACGGATTGCACCTTGCAATAGCAGCCTTTCGGCATTCCTGAAAAATCGTCAATCACAACATTGATAAAATAAGCCCAAAAACCATAATTCGATTAATTAATTCCACTTGATACGAGCGGCAGATATCTAACTGACATCTATATCGAAACCAGGATCGTGAGAAAACTTATCTATCGTGTTATTCCAAACGCCTCATCATAAGGGAAATCCGAACCGATTTTCTGCAGGGCGGTCCGGCAGAAATCATCGATGGCAGTCTGTTGTTCGTCGGTAATCAACTCATCGGACTGCCCGCTTTGCCCTTTTCGAATCATGACAACATTTTTTGGGGGTTTTTTAAAAATCATCTGATACGGCGTAAACTGGTGTTCATGCTGCTTCATATAGCTGAAACTGCTTTTCTTTAAGATCTCCCCAAACTGCGCCTCGCTGAGAGAGACTCCCATCAAATCAGCCACCCGTGCAATCGCACGGTTCGGGTCCTTTTTCATCTCATTAAAGGTCATCACCAAAACGTTGGGGCGCTCCCGCCAGCCCCAGAAGCCGGCGGTGTGGATGGCCCATAACCGGCCTAAGTCGGGATGGTCATTCATGAACAAATCAAACCATTCCGAAACCGTGACATGTTCCAGTATCCCCAGTATCCCCCCCAGGAAATAATAACTGGAGACAAACGCTTCCTTGGGGTCGCGGATCACTGAAATATATTTGGCCTTTTCATTATAGGGCACGCACTCTGCAATATTGTGGGTTTTGATGACGCGCAGACCGGTGGGAGATTTCTTCAGCGGCCCCGGATCGCTTAATGGGATAATGTTAATCATAGGCGCATCCGGCCAGGGGACGACATCATGAATATGCTCAAATTCTGCCTCTCCGTAGTGGGCAATCTGATGGGCCGTCTGGAGCATCCAGTTGGTCCCGCTCTTAACAAAGGTGGCCACGAATACGTCATGCTCTACGGGCTGATAATTACCGAAAGCTTTCGCCTGTAGTTCGGGGGTGCCGACTCGTTTGAGGAACATGCCTGACATCTGTTTTCCGTAACCGAATCGAATCCCCAGTTTCAGAAGGACGAGTGCGGGCAAAAGAGAAGCAGCCTTGGCCATATCCTTTTTACTGATCCGCATTTTGATGTCCTTTCTAATGGCTCAATAATATTCACATCCGACATTTTCTATGCCACAAAACATTGGGGAATCCAATAATGGTTTATGTTGCGAGGGAGTCTTATCCCAAAAATCAAGATCAGAGTGAATTAAGCCTTCAAAAACATTCACTATTGAAATTGCCTGCAAAGGTGAATAAAGCAATAGCTATTCAACTCTTTTCGCTACAATTGGTACCCGCAATATATTGCGGTTTGATTTTTATTTCGGTATCTTAATTTATTTTTGTTTTAAAAAAAGCGACTAAAATCTGGGACTGTCAAGATAAGCAAACCCTGTTTTTGATGGATATAAAATCATCTCCGGGCCATTGACAAATTAATTTTGGCCTTGTTCCGATTGACCATATGAATTTCCTAAGGGCCATCAAATAAAAAACGCCCGGGGCGGCATATATCCCCGGGCGTTTACGCATGTAACATCTTGTGTTACAGTTTCTGATTGAAGGCGATTAGAACAATCCGCTCACCTTGCCGGTTGCCGGATCAACGTCGATTCTTCTGAAGGCCGGGTTGGAGCCGGTGCCGGGCATCAGGCTGATGGTTCCCGCGCACGGGCAGAGGAATTTCGCGCCGGAATAAATGAGCACGTCGCGGATGGGCAGACGCCATCCCTTGGGAACGCCCTTTTTGACCGGGTCATGGGTCAGGCTCAGATGGGTCTTGACCATCATGGTGGCAAAATCGGCGTACTTGGGATCTTTTTCCAGCATGTCGGCTTTGGCGGTCGCTTCCGGTGACCAGTCCACGCCGTCCGCACCATAAACCTCCTTGGCGATGACTTCCACGCGGTCGCGCAGTTTCATCTCCAGAGGATAGAGGAATTTGAAATCATTGCCGGCTTCGCAGGCGTCAATAACCGCGTCGGCAAATTCCAGCGCGCCTTCGCCGCCCTTGAGCCAGTGATTGGATTCCGCGCAGCGGGCGCCGGCGGCTTCGGCGGCTTTCTTGACCATGGCCACTTCAGCGTCGGTATCTGTATAGAAACGATTGACGCAAACCACCGGGTTGATGCCGGACTTGCGGATCACGTTGATCATATGGACCATGTTCTCGCAGCCTTTTTCCACCAGGGCCAGATTTTCCTTGGTGTAGGCGTCATCGAGTGCCTTACCGGCGACCACTTTGGGGCCGCCGCCGTGCATCTTCAACGCCCGGACCGTGGCGGTCAGAACGGAAACATGGGGCTTTAAGCCCGAGAAGCGGCATTTCACGTTCCAGAATTTTTCAAAACCGATATCCGCAGCAAAACCGGATTCCGTGACATGGTAATCCCACAGTTTGAGGCCGACGCGGTCGGCGATGATGGAGCTCTGGCCCACGGCGATGTTGGCGAACGGGCCGGCATGCACCAGGCAGGGCTGGTATTCGGCCGTGCTCATGAGGGTGGGGTTGATGGTGTTGCGCATAAAGGCCGCCATGGCGTTGCCCACTTCCAGGTCGCGGCAGGTGACCGGTTTGCCGGATTTGTCGAAGGCCACGGTGATATTGTTGATGCGCTCCTTGAGATCGGCCAGGTCGGTGGCCACGGCCAGGATGGCCATGAGCTCGGAACCAACGGCAATGCCGAACTTGGACTGCATGACATAACCATCGGTGCGGCCGCCGAGGCCGATGACGATATTGCGAAGGGCCTGGGCGCAGAAATCGATGATCCAGCCCATTTCCACCCGGGTGGGATCGATGTCCAGGCGGCGCATGCCGGTGAGGCGGGCAAGTTGCTCGTCATTATAGTTGCGTTCGTGCTGCATGCGGGCGGTCATGGCCACCATGCCCAGATTGTGGGCGTTCATGATGTCGTTGATGTCGCCGGTAAGACCCAGGGAGAACTCGGTCATGGGAATCAGCAGGGAATTGCCGCCGCCGGCCGCTGTACCCTTGACGTTCATGGTGGGGCCGCCTGAGGGCTGACGCAGGGCACCGCCCACGTTTTTGCCGCGGGCGCCAAGGCCTTCCATCAGGCCCAGAGAGGTGGTGCTTTTGCCTTCGCCCAGGGGGGTGGGGGTGATGGCGGTCACTTCAATGTATTTGCCGTCCGGTTTGTCCTTCAGTCGTTCGATGACCTTCAGGAAATCGATTTTGGACAGCCGGCCCATAGCCAGCATTTCGTCATCCGCGAGTCCCAGTTTTTCTTTCCATTGTTCCGGCATGGGCATGTTTTTTTCCGCTTCCTCGGAAATCTGCCAGTCCGCCATTTTGGTTGCATCGTAGGCCATGTTTGTTTCTCCTTTTTGGGTTTTGGGGTTAAATCAAGATGGTGTTTTAAAAAATTCGCGCCAACATGCCCGGCATGGGCGTTATCAAATATAATGTATCTATATTATCCTGTAGTTAGCTGTTTATCGCTCAAAATAAAATAGGATATCACATACCATGTAAAAGGCGGTTTGACAAGGGCAAAAGAAAAAGTTTGAGGGAAAAATTTGGAAAAATTCGGCTCTATCCCTGAAAACGGGTCATGCGGTGATAAAACCCTTCCCGGGCCATCAGGTGTTCATGGGTGCCGGATTCCACGATGCGGCCTTCATGGAGCACGATGATATGATCGGCCATGCGGGCCGTGCTCAGGCGGTGGGCGATCACCACGGCGGTCCGGTTGCGCATCAGGTTGCCCAGGGCGTCCTGGATTTTGGCTTCGGTCTCGGAGTCGATATAGGAGGTGGCCTCATCCAGGAGGATCAGCTGGGGATCAACGGCCATGGCTCTGGCGATGGAAATGAGCTGGCGCTGGCCGCTGGACAGGGAAGCGCCGCTTTCTCCAAGCACCGTGTCGATGCCGTCGGGCAGGCGGCTGATAAAGGAGGCGCATCGGGAAGCGTCAAGGATGCGGGCGATTTCGGGTTCAGAGACATTGGCTTTATCTCCGAAAATATTGCTCCGGATGGTGCCGGAAAACAGAAACGGGTCCTGGGTGACAAGAGCCATCCGGGATCTTAATTCCCGGATGCCGTATCGCCGGATGTTGTCTCCGTTGATGCGCACGGTCCCGGCGTCCGGGTCATGGAAACGCATGATGAGATTGATGATGGATGTCTTGCCCGCGCCTGTGGGGCCCACGATGGCCAGGGTCCGGTTTGACGCGACCGCAAAGGAAACCGCGTCGAGCACTTTTTCGCCCGGTACATAGGAGAACGACACCGCATCAAAGGCCAGCTCCCGGATGGTATCCGGCGCGGGAAGGGCATCCGCTTTTCGGGGTTCGGAGATCCGGTCGGTTTCATCAAAGGCCAGAAAGATGCGTTCCGCCGATGAAAGAGCATTTAAAGTGATATTGTATTTTTCCGCCACATCCCGGATGGGCCGGAAAAAGATGCGCAGATAGGAAATAAAGATGACCAGGGTCCCCAGGCTGATGCGCTGGTCGATGATGCCGGCCCCGCCGTAGAAGATGACAATGGCCAGGGCCACCGAACTCATGAGTTCGATTAAGGGCATGAAAACGGCAAAGACCGTGATCTGCTGCATCCCGGCCAGGTAGTTTTCATGGTTGATGGTGGCGAACGTTTTGAAATTATCCTGCTGCCGGTTGAAAAGCTGGATCACCCGCATGCCGCCGATGGTTTCGGCGAAGCTGGAATTGATCTGGGCGATCTTGATGCGGATGGTCCGAAACGCGGCCCGGGCCGAACCGGCAAATTTAAATGACGCGTAAAAAACGATGGGAAAGATGCAATAGGCCGCGGCCGCCAGTCGCCAGTCCAGGTAAAAAAGCACGACGGTGATGCCGGCGATCAGGAAAAAATCCTTGATGACGAAGATAATCACCGACGTAAACATTTCATGCATGTTCTGAATATCGTTGGTCACCCGGGTAACCAGCCGGCCCACGGGATTTTTCGTGAAAAAGCGGACGGAAAGGTTCTGGATATGGGAAAAAAGGGCCAGCCGGAGGTCATGCATGATTTTCTGGCCCACATATTCCATCATCATCACCAGCGCGAAATTCAATACAAAGCTGATCATCACGGCCACCAGCAGGGCCGCGGCCATTTTGCCGACGCCGGTGATATCGCTTTGTCGCAGCTTGAGACGTTCTTTTCGGGATAATCGGTCAAGATCATCAAATAATATGACCGCGGAAGATCCTTTTATCTGAAAAAGGGCAGGGTGGGCCTGGACAACGGCGTTGACCCCGGCGTTTTCAAGATTCACTGTGATGCGGGGGCGGCCGTCCTCCGGAGTGGATTCCGCCAGAGTATAAACCGGCACGATGTAGCGGTCAATGGCGACTTTGGTAATATACGGGATCACCAGTTCCATGACCGTGATGCCGATCATCAGCAAAACGGCCAGGGCGAGCATCAATTGATACGGCCGGATGTAGGGGAATAGCCGACGGATCAGCCTGATATCCTGGGTTTTGCCGAGGGTTTTTTCATCAAATCTTGTCGAGCGTTCGGTCATGGCCCCTTATCCTCCGCAATCGGAGTCCGTGCGGGGGCCGGGCCGGCGATCTGTTGCAGCAGCCATGTTTTGGCGTAATAGCCGCCCGATGCCAGCAGCTCGTCATGGGTCCCGGATTCGATGATCCGGCCGTCGTCGATGGTGATGATCTTGTCCGCGAATTGTACGGCGGCCATGCGATGGGATGCGATAAGAATGGTCTGGCGTCCCTTGCGGGATCGGATGGTGTCGATGATCCGGGCCGCGGTCCGGGTGTCCACCTGGCCCACCGGATCGTCGAGCAGAAGGGTCGGCGTGTCCCGGAGCAGGGCCCGGGCCAGCACGATGCGCTGCTTCTGGCCCCCCGAGAGCACCACGCCCTTTTCCCCCACAAGGGTGTCATACCCTTCGGGAAAGGCGGTGATGGCCTCATGCAGAGCCGCGTCTTTTGACGTTCGGATCAGGGCTTCCGGGTCCACAGCTCTGCCGAGGGTGATATTGTCCCGGATGGTCCCGGAAAACAAAAACGGCTCCTGGGGCGCCAAAGCGATCTGGTCCCGCAGACATTGCAGCCCGATATCCCGAATGTCTGTTCCGTCGATGGTCACCCGGCCGCCGGTGGCATCATAAATGCGCGGCACCAGGTCGAGCAGGGTGGACTTGCCGCCGCCCTGGGGGCCGACAACGCCCAGAATGGATCCCTCGGGAACAGTGAGGGTGATATCCGAAAGCACGGCCGGGCCGTCGGGCGAATAGGCGCAGGCGACGTTTTCAAAGGCGACCCGGCCCCGGAGCCGTATATCCGGGGATGCGTCGGGATCATCGGCCACGTCCGGGACGGTCTTGAGAATGGCGTCGATCCGGTCTAAGGAAGCCGCGCCCCGCTGGATCAGGTTGGTGACCCAGCCCATGGCCATCATGGGCCATGCCAGCAGGTTGAGATAACTGATAAAGGCGACGAAATCGCCGGGGGAGATGTCTCCGAGAATGGTCTGCCGGCCGCCGATCCAGACCACGATGGCCACGCTGATGTTGGTGCACAGCAGCATGAGCGGGAAAAACGTGCCGGTGATTCTCACCAGTTTCAGATTTTCACGGATATATTCTTCGGACACGGCCGCCACCCGCCGGGTCTGGGCCGCTTCCCGGTTAAAGGCCTTGATGACCCGGTTTCCCGCGAAACTCTCCCGCGCGGCCTCGGTCAACTCAGAAAAGGTCTGCTGAACGGTTCCGTACCGGCGGTGCATTTTTTTTCCGAAAACCTTGGTGAACCAGACGATGACCGGCATGGGAATCAGGGCAAACAGGGTCAGCTCGATATTGATGTATGCCATGAAGCAGATGGCCGCCGTCCCTAAAAACACGGCGTCGGTAAGGGCCACCATTCCCATGCCCACGGCCATGCGGATATTGGTGATGTCGTTGACGGCGTGGGCCATGAGATCCCCGGTCCGGGACCGGTCGAAATACGGGGCCGACAGGGTCTGGACATGGGCGAACAGTTCATTGCGGAGGCCTTCTTCCACTACCCGGGAGGTGCCGATGAGGAAGCGCCGCCAGAAATATCTCAGGATGGCCATGCAAACGGCGATGGCCAGTATCTGGGCCGCGTAAAGGCCGAGCTGAGGATCGGCGACCAGGACGGCCAGGTCGTCCACGGCCCGCTTGACCACCCGGGGGATGAAAAGTTGAAGGGTATCCACCGCCATCAGGGCGATGATCCCGGCCATGATCAGGCGCCGTCGCTGGATGAAATAAGGTTTTATTAAATAATATGAGCGCATTATATTTTCCGTGCAGACAATCCGAATTACTACGGGCCGGCCGGGCATGTAAAGGTTTTTTTCGGGTGCGCGTCAGCAAAGTTTTTTCTTAAGGCAAAAGCGGCCGGATTTAATCCGTTCCAGTTACGCGCAGCCGTTTATCATTAAAGACATTGGATATTTTATAATGTATATGGTATAGTTATATTTCTATGTGACATGTAATTGAGATGACGGAAAAAGCGTGATGGCGATCACGCTTGGAAAGGATCGTATGGAAGAATCGAACCCCTGGCGGCGAAGTGCTGGGGCCGCGGTATTCTGTTTCTTGCTGCTGCTGTTAACATCGTTGACGCTTTTGGCGGCCGAGCCGGCGTCGGAAGAGGCCGGACCCTATAAGGATCTGGAAAAATCCTTCCAGCGGGTGCTCGATATCGAGCGTGAAAAGCATGAGATACTTGTCGCCGGCCTTGAAAGCGCAAAGGCTTTTGAAGCCGAACTCGACCAGAGCCTCGACAATGATCTCCTCCAGATATCAACCTACCGAAACCAGTTGTTTGTCCCTTCCATAAGTATAAATGAATTAAGGGATGTGTTTCGCGATATTTCCGCGGTATCCGGCAGACTGGCCCAGAATATCCGGGATGCCGAGGAACGTCTGGCATCCGTGCACCGCAAGCGGGCGGAAGCCCTTGAACTGATGTCGCTTTATCAAAAGCAGCAAGGGATTACCCGGGAGCAGGAAGTTCCCTCGGCGTCACGGCGGCGGTTGGATGATTTGCTCAATGGAATCATGAAACAGTTGCGCGACAATGAAAAACGCATCGATGCCATTGACGCGATATATTCGGAGCAGATTGTCCGGTTAAGGCAAATGCAGGCCGAATTTACGGGTCTTGCCGGCCGGGTGACCAAAAAGATCGACGAAGAAACGGTCCAGGCCGTGTTTCATCGCGATGTCAGCCCGGTTTTCCGTTTTGTCCCGGGAGAATGGCAGATAGCGGCGGCTTCCGCGAGAGACAATCTCAGCCGGCTTTTTTCAGCCGACTCCCGGCCCGAGGCCGCCGAACGCCAATGGCGGTCGTTTTTAAGTGAAGCCCTGA
>QZJS01000038.1 GCA_003597945.1 Desulfobacteraceae bacterium
GATGCAGCTCAACGTCGTGGACCCCGACATTCTAAAGGAAGCCCGGGACAACCCGGGCCGCCATCCCGGCATCGTGGTCCGGGTGGCCGGTTACTGCGCCTATTTCGACGACCTGCCCGACACCGTCAAACAGGAAATCATCGCCCGGACGTCGTATTCGGGGATGCCCTCCGATTAACCTTTCAGCATATAGATCAAATCACTTTCACGGGTGGGATAAGGGCTCATGATGCTCTGGCGGTAGAGCTGATCCGCGGTGATGTTGTTGATCATGGCCAGCCGGAGGGCATTGACCAGGCCCGAGGCGTTGTCCGACAGGAAATGAGCGCCCAGAATGCGGCCTTCGGGCGATGTCAGGATTTTATAGGCGGCATGAGTCAGGCCGATGCGCCGGTAGGTGGGCCATGTCAGGTTTTTAGCAAAACGTTTCTTGTAGGCGATGCCGTCTTTTTGCAGATCAGTCTCGGTTTTACCCACCATCGCGTATTGGGGAAAGGTAAACAGTATGGCGGGAACGGCGTCATAATTGATGGTTGTCGGTTCGGCCTTGCCGAAATGGGCCAGGATATTGTCGGCGGCCGTATGGCCTTCAAAATCGGCCACCCGGGCCAGTTGTACGCCGGCGACGCAATCGCCCGCGGCATAGACACGGGGGTTTGCAGTCATCATGCGTTCATCGACCACAATGCCCCGCCGGTTGAACGCCACACCGCCGGCGTTTAGATCAAGCGCTGCGATATCGGGTATCCTTCCCGCGCCGTGAACCACCAGGTCCGTTTCATGGGAGGCGCCGGATTTCGTTTTTACCGAAAACCCCGCCGCCGTTTTTTCGATGGCAACAATTTCAGCGCCCGTGATGATATCGATATTGCTCTCCCGGCATGCCTGCACCAGGAGGTCCACCATTTCCGCGTCAAAAGGACCCAGAGGGCGGTCCGCGGCTTCAAGAATGACGGGCCGGCTGTTTTCCGGCCCCAAATGGGCGGCGAAATGAGCAAACTCAAAGGAGATAAACCCGCCGCCGACAAAAAGGATGCGCTTGGGCAGTTCCGGAAGATCCAGAAATTGATCACTTGACAGAAGATGTTCGCTGCCCGCGATGTTAAGGGGCATGGGACGAGCGCCCACGGCCAGGATGACAAACCGGGATCGCACCTCCCGGTTGTCGACCAGCAGGGTTTCCGGAGATGAAAACCGGGCGCTGCCCTGGATATAGGCGATGCCGGCTTCTTCAAACCCTTTGATGGCGCCCCGGGAAACGCCGGACGTGAACTTGTTTTTCTCCCTCAACACCTGGGGCCATGATCCCACAGCCGCGTCAATGATGCCCTTGTCTTTGAGATGCATTGTCCTGGCAACCGTTTCCGCGGCCTCATAGAACCACTTTTTCGGCTGGCACCCGGCCAGCGAGCAGACGCCGCCCGGCCGGTCGCTGCTCTCCACCACGGCCACCCGGAGCCCGGCGGCATTCAGATCATACGCCGCCGTCTGCCCGGCCGTGCCTGATCCGACAATCACCACATCAAATTCGGGCATGACCTTCCTTTCTTAGAGTTTCTCCAAAGAGCCTGATGATTTTTTCGCGGAAATAAAGATGTGTAACAGGCTGAAATAGAATGGCTTATTATCTGAGCTTATATTTTGCCCTATCCTCCATATGCCGCACGGGGAAGTTCGACATAGGAATCCGGTTTTTCTTCTTTTTTCTGAATGGCAAAAAATCGCCGTTCGATTTCCTTGAGAACCCCGGCATCATAATAAACCATTCCGCACCCGGCGCAAACCTCTACGGGAGTGTTCGGCACCAGAAGATAATTGCCTTTATATGAATACAAATATTCGGTTTTGCGCTGTTCATATTCAGTGGATCCGCAAAAATTACATTTCCGTGTCATCCTTTTTTCTCCTTGTCCAGGGATCAATGAATTTTGGCGGCTTGGGCACATAAACCGTAATAATCCCAATTTTTTCACCACGCCACCCACATACGATATGTATAGGGATATTTTCCGAAAAACCCAGCACGAGACAGCTCTCGCCAAAGCCAAGATCTGGATAATTCTCTATGATTCCGCCATTTAAAATCGCTTCTTCAATCTGATAAAAAGCGAGATCATCCGCTTTTCTTTCGATATCCGCGTGAAGCGTATAAACATAGTCCCCGTTGAGAATTTTTTCTCGGATTATATCATAATTCATGCCGCCCCCAAGACGATTATCACGGTATTGGTGTCCTTACGGCTTGATGTCATATGATAGGTTGAATTTATTTCAAAATCAAAGCAATTTCTGTAAAATCGATCCTCTGGCACTGATAAACGGACCTCCTCCGTATTCGTCAAAACGCCAGTTTCGTCCCGGCGGCATCCGGTCGCAGGGTTTTGTAGCGGCCGTTGATCCAGTTGTTAAGATCCGAGCAATACCATTTTGAAAACCGCCGGTCGGACGGGCCGCCGGCCATGTTGGTGTGGATTTCGTTGGTGGCAAGATCGGTGACCATCCGGTATGACGGGGCGAACGTGGTTTTGCGGCCGGCGCTTTTGTAAATCTGGCCCTGGTGCGGGGTGGCAAGGTCGCCGATCAGGGTGATGGGCCCCCGGTCAAACCCGAGAAAGCGGGGCAGTTTGCCCGCGAAAAAGATGTTTTCCAGCATGACCTGCCGGGTCTCGCCCCATGTTTTGGGTTCCTGGGCCAGGGCGGCCAGGGCGGCGTTCCGGTAAATCTCTTCGCGGGATTTACCGCCGAACCAGGCGGATGCCGAAGAGAGAAGTATCCGGTCGAAATTGACGTAAAAATCATTAAACATACCGGTGGACCCGTCTAAGAAATCCACCACGGCCTCGCCGAGACCGTTTTTGCCGAAAACCTCCTGGTGGAGAGCCTTATAAAACTGCTTAAACGCCCAGGCGCCCTTTGAATCCGGCGTGTATCGGAGGTCCCAGTCTTTCAGCACGCGGGCCGCCGGCGTGTCGGGCAGCAGCGGCTTCAGGATGTTCATGAAGGCCGCGGCCTGGGTGGAATAAACGTCAAAATGCATGGCATAGATGTCCTCGCAGGTCAGGCCGGGGGTATCCCCCAACATGGCCGCTTCGCAGGTCGGCCCGGGTTTGCCCTCCAGCAGGGTCGCGATCCGGTCCGAGCGGTAAGGCCCCATGACCACATTGATGGGCGAGGCGTTGCCGTATTCGTTTAAATCCTGATTGGCGGTCACGAAATAGCCGGTTTCGGGATTGACGCATCGGGGCAGATCCGCGGGATCCACAAATCCCTGCCAGTCGTTTTCCGGCTTCCATCCGGGCAGGGGCACAAACCCGCTGATCCCTTCCCGGCGTTTGGGCATCATGCCCGACATCTGGTAGCCGATATTGCCCCGGGTATCGGCCATCACGAAATTCCAGGACGTTTCCATCCGGCCCGCCAGGGCCAAACCCTCCTCAACGGTTTTGGCATGCCACATGTCCAGCAGGCAGTTGATGCTGATGGGCCCGGATCGGGCCGGAGCCCAGGCCGTGGCCAGACAATAGCCTTCCTCATGCGGGTTGCCGTCGAGCACCCCATGCTCGTTTTCATAAAAAACCAGATCCACCGGCGGCTTTTTCTTGCGCAGGATCCGTTCCCTGCGTTCCTTAAAGAGAATCCAATGATCGGGTTCCCGGAAATATTTGCCGTTCCGGCATTGCTCGATCCAGGAATCCGTGCCGTCCATGAAGGTATAGGTGACGCTCCAGGCCAGATCCGGATTGCGGCCCACGGGCAGGCCGGGCCCGCCGGGGATGGAGGCGCCCATGGCCCACCGGTCCGGCGTCATGAGCACCATTTCGCACCAGACATTGGGGAGCCGGTTGACTTCCAGATGGGGGTCGTCGAGAGGATCGGCTTGCCGGACCGGGTTTTCTTTCCCGATACGGCATAATTGTTGGATGCCATCATCCGGGGCATGGCCCGGTTCCAAAGCGATGCCGGGTTGACGATGCGCTCGCCCAGCCGGACCTTGCGGATCAGGTCCGCGTCCATGCCGCCCAGAATGCCGGGAAAGAGTTCATGGAGTTTGTCTTCGGAAACGCCCGCCTGCACCATTTCCACGAACAGCCGCTCCATCTCGCCCTGGGACTGGGCCAGGGTCAGATACCCCATCATCCGCGACAATAGTACAATATCCTCGATTTTCCAGGGCTCGGGCGCATACCCGACGAGTTTGAGCTCCCAGGGCCGCTTTTCCGATAACGCCGCGTTGGCGCCGTCGCAATAGGCCTGGCAGATCCGCCGGTTTTCCGGGGTCAGCTTGGCGGCCTGGCCGTCCATGTGGCCGTGCCAGTTCATCCGGCGGAAAAACGTGTCGATGCCCAGGATTTCATCCGACGAGTCCAGCAGCTCCCCGGCCCGGCCCTGGCCGAGAATCCGCATCAGGATCATCTGCAAACCCCGGTCCCGTGCATGGACAAATCCCATTCCGTAAAACAGATCGACAAGATCGTCTCCGGCCACATGGGCCACGCCGTCCTGATTCCGCCAGATTTTCATTTTCCCGCCTCCCGGTTAAGTGATGATGGTTGATTCCGCGAAAACGTTTCAGGAAACACTTTACTGCATCGCGCTGATTTTTCATAGAAATTTTTTGTGGGCTTGCAAATTCCGACGATGAGGGGTATGAAAATAAACATGTGGATGCGCACGTTCATATTCATGTTTGCGTTGATCTTCATGGGATCGGTGTTGCCGGTCATTGCCGTCCCCGAAGATGCTGAAGAAAAGGCCTCGCCGGGGGCGGTGTTCCCTCAGACCACTTACAGCGAATTCGTAGCGGCTCATCAGTTTCCCTATCGCGCCGACCCGGACCGAATCGCGGGAATCAGGCAAAATTTCGACAGCCTTTCACCTGGGCTTGACATGGCCCGGGTACTATCATGCGTGGGTGGTCCCGATTTCGTCCAGCATCTTTACAGCAAAGGTCCTTCGCCGGGACTCATCGGCGCCTCATGGGTCTATGTGTTTGAAAAACAGGACCCGAAACTGACCAATGTTTTTCATGATTTGACCATCGAGGTCTTTTTTGACAAAACCGGCCGGGTTTTAAAAATATTTTCCAATATCGACGGGTTAACGCCAATTAATTCCACCGATCCCGTTCCTCGTCATCCGTAAAGCGGCATCTCAAGAACAGTGGATTTCCCCTGGGAAAGCAGATGAATCCGCTTGCATTATCTCTTTTAATCATGCATATTAATCTGCATGATCAATGCATATTTACGGAGGGAGCGGATATGAGAACAACATTGAACATTGACGATTCTCTTGTTGAGAGAGCTTCAAAACTCACTGGAATAAAAGAAAAAACAGCTTTAATCCACAAGGGGCTTGAATCCCTGATCAGCCTGGAGAGCAGCCGGCGTCTGGCCGCACTTGGCGGAAGCGAGCAAAACATCCGGGCGCCAAGGCGACGAAGACCGGAATGATGAGATGATTCTTGTCGACACCAGCGTGTGGATCAAGCATTTCAGAGAATCCGACGCTGAACTCATTGATTATTTGAACATCGGCCTTGTGGCATGCCATCCGTTTATTATCGGAGAACTGGCATGCGGTAATTTAGGTAATCGCGCGGAAATTTTAATGCTTCTCCGGGCGCTTCCCTCCACTCCCGTTGGCGAGCTGGCGGAAATTCTGGATTTCATTGAAAACAAGTCGCTCATGGGGCGCGGCCTCGGATACGTGGATATTCATCTGTTGGCGTCCGCCATTCTCGGCAATGTTTTTCTATGGACACTTGATCGCCGTCTCCACGAAGCGGCCAGGGAATTCGGAGTTTCATACTCGATGCGCTAACCCCGCTTTCATCTTACGCGCCAGATCCGGCGGGAAAAAGGCCAACATCATACTGCGATGTACGTGATGAGTGGTATGATATTGCGTTTATTTTTTTTATAGATTTTGAAATCCCTATCTAACGTAAAAATAACGCTTTCTGATATTTGTTCGGAAAGCCTTACAAGACAAGCATCCGCAAGCGACATGGGAACATTTTTGTATTTATCTAAAAGCTGCTTGATGGATTTTGACTCTGATTGTAAATCAAAAGGAAGAATGATCAGCTCCCGCTCAATGAGTTCAAGTACATTTTGCGCCCCATTCGTAAAATTGCGCAGCAAAAAGCAAGCTTCGGATATTACGGATTCGCATGATATTAAAGGAGGAGATATTAAAGAAAATTGAGTCTTTGCCCAATCATGATGCTTATCATTCCTGTTTAGAAAAGCAACTAACGGGCCGGTATCCACAATGACTCGCTTATGGCTCATGCGCCGTATCCTTCGAAATAATCCTTATTCGTGGAAAGGTCCTCGTAGGCCTCGATGCTGCCGACTAAATCCCGGGACAAATCTAAAAACGAACCCTCAAATTGCGTATCATCTTTTGAAAAATATTCCGAAAGGGCAATGCGTACGATTTCCGATTTGCTCATTCCTTTTTTCCTGGCATAGGTGTTGAGTCGCGTATTTAATAATTCGGGTACTTTTAATGTTAACGTATTCATTTTTTTCCTCGCAAGATATTATTATTCTGGCAACAGGGTAATACAATGGTCGTGAAAGTCAACATTTTTTAACTTTGCTATAATTTCATCCTTGCATTGGGCCTCATTTGAGCATGCAATCGGGGGCACAATTGGAGGTGTTATTATGAAATTTTTAAGCGTCAGAGATCTCAAAACCAAGTCTTCCCGTATCTGGCAAGAACTTCCCGACCAGAAAGATATGGTTATAACCAGCAATGGAAGACCTATTGCCATTCTTTCATCCATCACGGAAGACAATCTTGAGCAGGTGTTATCGTCATTTCGCCGGGCAAGAGCAATGCAGGCTGTTAATGCCGTCCAGTATGAATCCGTAGGCAAAGGAACGGATAAAATTTCAATGGATGAAATCGACGATGAAATAAAACGGGTCCGCTCCAAACGGAAAAAATGAAAATCGTACTTGATACAAACGTTCTTGTTTCCGGGCTTCTTACCCCGTATGGAGCAAACGGCGAGATTGTGCGTTTGGTTTCGGCCGGCGCCCTTATCGTTCAATATGATTCCAGGATACTTCTGGAATATCAGGATGTCTTGTCCAGACCCAAATTTCAATTTGATCCGCAAAAGGTTGACGTCTTTCTGGACTATTTAAAACAAAACGGTCAGGCGATTTCCGGCGCTCCATTGCAAAAAAGATTGCCTGATCCGGATGATGAGCCTTTTCTTGAAATTGCCATTGCGGGGCAGGCCGCTTGCTTAATAACCGGGAATACAAAATATTTTCCAAAAGCGCTTCGCAAACACATAAAAATTTTCTCACCATCCGAATTTATTGAATTCTTTAGAAAATATAATGAAAACACAAAACAAACGCCTCAATGAATCGGTCAGCGGAGGGAATTGTATCTCTGAAGAAGTCCGATGATAAATAAGCCAGGGCTGCCCGCTGCCCACAAACTTCAGCAAGGAGGTTTCCCGTGCGAAAACAGATGAATCCGTTGTTGTTGATCGGGCTGATCGGCGTTTTTGTGGTTGGAAGCATTTTTGTCGAAAAATACTGGCAGGCCACCCGCAGCGAACCGAATATGTGGTGGACCCCCATGTCCATGGCCCTTCAACTGGATGAAACGCGAAGCCATTTTGAACTTTTCATCAGGGGTGAATTGCTCCAGAATCATATCCGCGACGGCTCCCTGTCCCTTGTATCCCCGGACGGCGCATCAACTCCGGTGACTTCGGACGACATCCGGGTCCGCCTTAACAACTGGCCCGCCGTTCATGCCTCTTTTCTAAGCAGCGCCATCCTTCCCGCCTTTCTGTTCGGCGTGTCACTGTCGTGTCTGGCAGCCGGGATCATTTTGCTCCGCAAAAGGAATGCCGTCTTAGACTCCATGCAGCGGCCAGTGAATTAGGGGTTTCATTCATACTCGCGGGTACAGGCCCTGAAAGCTTGTAAACGGCCCTGACCCCGGTCTTGATCAGATAAGAATTCTTGTTTTATGAAATCGTTGGTGGTACGTTCAAAAGTACAACAGGAGGTATGCCATGGGCAAACTGTCAAATATTATTCCCGTAAGCGATCTGCGGCAGGACGCCGCCAGGCTTTTGAAACAATTGCGAAAAACCAACGAGCCATTAATCATTACCCAAAGAGGGCGGGCAAGCGCGGTGATGATCGGCGTCGAGGCCTATGAGAAATCCGAACAGGAAAAAGAACTCCTGCGTCAGTTAGCCAGGGGGGACAAGGAAATTGAAATCGGCAAGGGGTATGATCTGGATGCCGTACTTGCCGAAGCTGACGCCCTTCTATCCGGGGAATCTTTGTGAAGGTTCAATTTCCCCCTTCCGCCCGATCCCAGTTTCTTGTAGCGTTGGCATATATTCAAAAGGATAAGCCATCGGCGGCATTGAATTTTCGAAATCAGGCCGAGAAAATTCTGCGAAGACTCGAAAACTTTCCCGAATCCGGAAGGATCATACCGGAATTTCCGGATCTTTCTTACCGGGAGGTTATCGTATCGCCATACCGCTTTTTTTATAAAGTCAAAGCCGATGCCGTCTGGATCGTGGCCGTCTGGCATGGCGCACAGATCCCGGAGAAACCGGCACGGCTGTCGGACAAAAAACGACCTTGACGGAGAGGAGGAATATATCTGTTTTGGCGTACTGATTGATCGAAATCTATTGCAAATCAGTATCCGAATGGATACGTTATGCCAAAAAGCTTAAGGAGCAGGGCATGACAAAATTATCGAAATTTGACGCGGCGGATTATCTGGATAGCGAAGAAACCATTGCTGAATATCTCACTGCGGCCCTGGAAGATGAAAATCCCGACGTCTTTCTGGCGGCGATATCGGATGTCGCGAAAGCACGCGGGATGGCGGCGATCGCTAAAAGCGCGGGGCTGGGCCGTGAAAGCTTGTACAAGGCCCTGACCCCAGGCGCCAAACCGCGTTACGACACCATCATTAAAGTGCTGCATGGTCTCGGGGTCAAATTAACCGTTACGGTGTAAATTGATTTCACTTTATCCCGTGGCTGGCGGCGCGTGCGCCCGCTGCCGATAGCAAGATGAGGATAAAAATGGATCGAGATGTATTGTTAAAAACGGTTAAACAGACAGTTCGGGAAATAGAGCCTGGCGCCGATATAATTCTTTATGGCTCCCGATCACGCGGTGACGCAGGCCCGGAGTCGGACTGGGATTTTCTTATCCTGGTTGATGGCCCGGTAAGCGATGAACGCACAGACCGGATTCGCCATCGGCTTTATGAAATAGAGTGGGAATCCGGCGAAGTTGTTTCCTCAATTGTGCGAAACCGTGATGAATGGCAAAGCGGCTTGTATAAGGCCGTTCCGTTTTATAACCGTGTTCGCCAGGAAGGAGTCTGGATTTGACGGCGCCAGTGGACACGGAAAAAATGAAGCCGGAATATGACTTTTCTGATATGAAGGGCGGAATACGCGGCAAGTACTACAAAAAGTACCGGGAAGGTCACAAGGTCGTCGTTCAAAAAAAAGACGGCGCGGCTGACAGCAGCGATGCCTGGGACATGGAAATCGCTCGTGACTCGAAACCTGGAGGCCGGCTGGAGTGCATTCTTGAGCGTGTTCGTAAAGATATCAACGAGGGAAGGACTAAGCCGCTTGATGAACCCCTCGACAACTCCTGATTTCTGGATCAGCTACCAAGAGCTCCCCAATTTGAATTTTTTCATCTTCCCCATCTGATCCCGTTAAGGGGCTTTAGCGGTATTTTTCGGAATCTCGACCAGGTTGAGCATCCGGAACCCGGCTTTTTCAGCGCGGTGTTCCTCCCGATTCGCCGCACCCTGCCGTCAACCTGACGTGATTTCTACTCAGAATTGTTATGGATTTTAATTCTTGACTCTTGTAACCGTTAAGGTTACATACGTTTATGTATGATCAAATCTTTCAAACATAAAGGTCTTGAAGAATTTTTTTATACCGGGAATAAAAAAGGAATCCGTCCGGAACATGCCGATAAAATCGCCAGAATACTGGACCGGTTGAATGCGGCAAATCATGTGATGGACATGAACTATCCGGGATCATATTTGCATAAACTGACCGGGAATCTAAAAGGTCAATTTTCTGTTCGCGTTTCCGGAAACTGGCGGATTTTTTTTCAATTTATAGACGGTGATGCGTATATCGTGAACTATGACGATTATCATTAAAGGGAAGTATTATGAATAAGATACGGCGAAAGCCCACCCATCCCGGATGCATCCTGAGGGAAGACTATCTGAAACCGTTATCAATAACAGTAACCGACATGGCATCCAAATTAAATGTATCAAGAAAGACGCTTTCCAAAATATTGAACGAAAAGGGCGCCGTCACCCCGGATATGGCTTTGCGTCTATCGAGAGCGTTCGGCACCACGCCGGATTTATGGCTTAATTTGCAGAAAAACGTGGATCTCTGGGAGGCTGAAAATTTATCCCGGGACTGGCGGCGCGTTCGCCCCCTGCCGGAAACAATGCTCCTGGTGAATAAAGATGAGAAAAGAATATGATTTTAAAAAAGGCCAGAAAGGGAAATTTTATCGTCAAGATTTAAAGCCGAACAAAAAAAACACAACGGACGAAAGAAAGCTGTGCTGCTGATTTCCCGGCTCAAAACGCTATTGATCAGGCATGGGCTGAAGAAGTTGAGCGCCGATGCATAGCCGTTGATCGCGGGAAAGCCAAATTGATTCCCGGAGAAGAAGTTTTTGAAAAAATTAAAAAAAGATTTTCAAAATAAAATACCCCCCGCACGGAGTGTGCATGAACCATAACGGCAACGCCATTGAATCCCGCCTGTGGGCCGCGGCCGACGAGCTGCGGGCCAATTCCAAACTCAAATCTTCGGAATATTCGGTCCCGGTGCTGGGGCTGGTCTTTCTGCGGTACGCGGATTACAAGTTCCAGGCGGCGGCAAAGGAGCTGGAAGGCAAGGCCGCCGGCGGGCGCCGCCGGATCGGGCCGGCCGACTATCAGGCCAGGGGCGTGCTCTATCTGCCCGACGCGGCGCGGTTTTCGGCACTGATCCGGCTCCCCGAAGGCGCCAATATCGGCGCGGCCGTCAATGACGCCATGCGGGCCATCGAGGCGGAAAACCCCGATCTCAAGGACGTGCTGCCCAAGAACTACAACCGCTTCGAAAACGCCCTGCTCAAGGAACTGCTCAAGACTATGAATTCCATCCCCATGGACATCGAAGGGGACGCCTTCGGCAAAATCTACGAGTATTTCCTCGGCCATTTCGCCATGAGCGAGGGCCAGAAGGGCGGCGAGTTCTTCACCCCCACCGCCATTGTTCAGCTCATCGTCGGCATCATCGAACCCTTTCACGGCCGCATTTTCGACCCGGCCAACGGCTCCTGCGGCATGTTCGTGCAGAGCGCCCATTTTGTCGCGGAGCATCAGAAAAACCCCAGCGCCGAACTGAGCCTTTTCGGCCAGGAAAAGGTGGCCGAGACCGTGCGCCTGGGCAAGATGAACCTGGCCGTGCACGGACTCGCCGGCGACATCCGTCAGGGCAACACCTACTACGAAGACCTGCACCGCGGCGTCGGCCGGTTCGATTTCGTGATGGCCAATCCGCCCTTTAACGTGGACCGCGTGGACAAGGACCGGCTCAAGGATGATCCCCGCTTCCCCTTCGGCATGCCCCGCACGGACAACGCCAACTATCTCTGGATTCAGATCTTTTACAGCGCCTTAAACGATACCGGCCGGGCCGGGTTCGTCATGGCCAATTCCGCCTCCGACGCCCGGGGCTCGGAACTCGATATCCGCCGGAAGCTCATCGACGACCGGGCCGTGGACGTAATGGTGGCCGTCGGCTCCAACTTCTTTTATACCGTGACCCTGCCCTGCACCCTCTGGTTTTTCGATAAGGGCAAACGCGCCACCCCCCGCGCCGACCAGGTGCTGTTCATCGACGCCCGCCACATCTACCGCCAGATCGACCGCGCCCACCGGGACTGGACCCCGGGCCAGATCGAATTCCTGGCCAACATCGCCCGCCTCTACCGGGGCGATGACCCGGAAAACCTCCACGACAGCGCCGCGCTCATGGCCGAACATTTCCCCGAAGGCCGCTATGTCGATGTCCCCGGCCTGTGCAAAATCGCCGCCATCGCCGATATCGAAGCCCAGGGCTGGAGCCTCAACCCCGGCCGTTATGTGGGCGTGGCGGCCCGTGCCGAGGATGATTTCGACTTCAAGGAGCGGCTGGAAGAACTCAACGAGGAGCTGGAAACTTTGAACGCCGAGGCGCGCGAGCTTGAAGAGCGGATCGCGGGCAATGTGGTGAAGTTGCTGGAGGAGGAATAATATGCCGCTTTCCGGGAACACCTGGGAGCGCTCTACCCAGTGCGGCTATTGCGAACATTGGCCGGGAACCATTGTCTCCGCAATGCAGAGACAATCTTGATCCATTTTGCCGCAATAGGGTTAATTTCGAAGAATGTAGGCGGATTAGGAAGGTTTATGTAATGGATATGATGTCTTTTTTCGATATGGTTGAGATTAATCCCAGAGTTAAGATCGAAAAAGCGAAAGAATATCCATTTGTTGAAATGGGAGTCGTGGAGCCCGGCAGTCGCTATGTTCGTGCGGATCATCATCGCATTTTTAAGAATGGTGGGGCTAAGTTTTTACCCGGCGATATTTTATTCGCAAGAATTACGCCTTGTCTTGAAAACGGTAAAATTGCGCAGTATCAAGGTACGCAAGGTCAAGCGGCTTTTGGTTCAACCGAGTTTTTTGTGTTTCGCGCACGGCCAAAGATATCGGATTCTGCTTTTATTTATTATCTGGCCAAATCCGATATCATTCGAAAGCCCGCTGAAAAAAGCATGTCGGGTGCGTCTGGACGCCAAAGGGCCGATCTGAAATCCATAGTTGATCTTCAGGTCCCTTGTCCCCCTCTGCCGACCCAACGCAAAATCGCCGCTATCCTCTCGGCTTACGACGACCTGATTGAAAACAACCTGCGGCGGATCAAGATTCTGGAAGAAATGGCCCAGAACCTCTACCGCGAGTGGTTCGTCAAGTTCCGCTTCCCCGGCCACCAAAACGCCCGCTTTGTCGATTCACCGCTGGGGAGGATTCCGGAGGGGTGGGAGGTGAAAACGATGCCAAATGCTGTTATATTACGTCCCCCGCTCCCAGTGCCAAAAAACAAGCAAATCCCATTTGTTTCGATGGGCAGTTTGGCTAACGATTCGATGCTTATCTCTGAAATTGAATATCGATCAAAAGCCAGCGGAGCGCGTTTCCAAAATGGAGATACCCTCTTCGCACGGATCACACCGTGCCTCGAGAATGGCAAAACTGGTTTTGTCCAATTTTTGCAAACAGACGACATTGTAGCCTGCGGATCAACAGAGTTTATCGTCCTCCGGTCAAGAACATTATGCCCGGAATACGTCTATCTGATGGCGCGTAGCGATTCGTTCCGAGATAACGCCATAAAAAGTATGTCTGGCGCTACGGGTCGGCAACGTGTCCGGGAAGAATGCTTTGATCAATTTTTCCTGGCACAACCTACTGATGAAATCTTAATGCGCTTTCAGGAATATATCCGCCCTAAATTCAAGATGATTCAATCATTGAACCACCGGAACCAAGTCCTCCGCCGCACCCGCGACCTGCTGCTGCCCAAACTCATCTCCGGAGCGGTGGATGTGTCGGAGCTGGACATCTCAGTACCCGAGGCGGCTGCGTGATGCATCTTCATTATGATCGACATCCAGTGGCGTCAATTGATAATATGCTCTCGTATTACGGGGCAAAAGAATTTAAATCCCCGACTCGTTCGACCGTGCCGCTGCTGTCATGGCTGAAGCATGAACCGTCATCTGTATGTTCCCTATTGAACGAGTTGGGCATGCCTGCCGATTACACATTGCACCTTGAATACACGGTGAATCCGCCTAAAGGCAAGGGACAGGCATCCCATACCGACCTGATGGTTTTGGCCGGAGCCGGATCGCTGGCCATTGAGGCGAAGTGGACCGAGCCGCGCTATGAAACCGTCAGCGACTGGCTGAATAAGGGAGCGTCGCCGGATAATCGCCTTAACGTCCTGACGGGATGGCTCCATCTACTCCAAACCCATTCAGGAAACTCTTTTGCTCCTGCTGATTTTTCCGGTGCTGTTTATCAGATGGTGCACCGGGCCGCAGCCGCCTGTGCATCGGGCAAATCACCACGCTTGGCTTATTTGATGTTCGATCCTTCGCCGGACCCCAATACGGCTGAAAAGCAGACCATTTTGGACGACCTCAACCATTTATGGAATCTGCTGGGAAGTCCGCGGTCATTTCCGTTCCATCTTGTTAACATAGACTTGGCTTCTACGGCCGTTTTTGATCAAATTTCAGTGCTGCTGAAAAACAGTGATAAGACATCTCAGGCGGTGCAAAGGGCTCTCTTGGAGGAGCGGCTGTTTAATTTTATGGGATACGTGGTAACAAATATAGATGGGAGGGTGAGATAATTGAGTTCAAAACACCGGAACAGGGGTAATACCGAAGAATGCAGGCGGATTGGGAAGGTTTGTATACCTGCGGCCCGTGATCAAAAGGGCATAAAAGGCTGAAGCCGCCCATTCGGACGGCTTCGTAACTCCTTTTACACATGGTAAATGAGCTGTATGAAAATTAATCAAAGAAAATCATGATGTCAAGCGATGTGATGAAAGAAGTTGGAAAAATTTTCAACAAATTTACAAGCATTTAGCTGACTTGTGGACGATATTCGACAATTCCGGCAAGGCCCCGCAAATTATAGAAGAATCAGAGGACAGATAATGAAAAAACATCACAAATATTCACTATTAGGCATCCAGACTTTAAGGCGGGCAACAGTGAAAGCGGTCGAAGAAGCAAAAAAAAATAATTGTCAAATTCCCTATTGGAAAAATGGTAAAATCGAATTTGATCCCCCTGTCAATATTACCGAACGAGCTAATTCAGCGAACGCAAAAAGCCGTGCCGCTGATTAGCGGCGATAAGGAGCCCCGCACATGACCCCCGCCGGATACACCGAAACGGCCCTGGTGGAGCAGCCGGCCATTGCCCTGCTGGACGAGCTGGGGTGGGAGACGGTCAACGCGCTTCATGAGTTTGACCACGGCGAAAGCATCCTGGGCCGCGAGACCAAGGCCGAGGTCATTCTCACCGCGCGTCTGCGGCCGGCCCTGCAAAAGCTCAATCCGGACATCCCCTCGGAAGCCATTGACCAGGCCATTGATCAGGCCATCGAGGAACTGACCCGGAACCGCTCCCGCATGAGTCTGGCCGCCGCCAATCGCGAGATCTATCATCTACTGAAAAACGGGGTCCGGGTCCATGTGCCCGATCCGGAAGGCCACGGCGAAACCGTCGAAGCGGTGCGGGTGGTGGACTGGGACCATCCGGCCGGCAATGATTTTCTGCTCTGCTCCCAGTTCTGGGTGGCGGGCGAGATGCACACCCGCCGGGCCGATCTGGTGGGCTTTGTCAACGGCCTGCCCCTTCTGTTTATCGAACTCAAGGCCGTTCATCGCCGCCTGGAAACCGCCTTTACCGGCAACCTGCGCGATTACAAAGACACCATCCCCCAATTGTTCTGGCCCAACGCCCTGATCATCGTGTCCAACGGCTCCCAGAGCCGGGTGGGCAGCGTCACCGCCGGCTGGGAGCATCTGGCCGAGTGGAAAAAGATCGAAAACGAGGCCGAACCCGGCCGGGTATCCCTGGAAACCATGCTGCGCGGCGTCTGCGAACCGGCCCGGTTTCTGGATCTGGTGGAAAACTTCACCCTGTTCCAGGAAGTCCCCGGCGGCCTGATCAAACTGACGGCCAAAAACCACCAGTATCACGGCGTCAACAACGCCATTGCCGCCCTCACCGACGTCCGGCGCCGGCAAGGGAAGCTGGGCGTGTTCTGGCACACCCAGGGCAGCGGCAAGAGCGTGTCCATGATCTTTTTCGCCCAGAAGGTCATGCGCAAGCTCCCCGGCAACTGGACCTTTGTGATCGTCACCGACCGCCAGGAACTCGATAAGCAGATCTACACGAACTTCGCCTCGGCCGGGGTGGTGACCGAAGGCCACGCCCAGGCGGAAAGCAGCCGGCATCTCCGGCAACTGCTCACCGAGGATCACCGGTATGTCTTTACCCTGATCCACAAGTTCCGCGCGGCCGAGGAACTCTCCACCCGCAACGACATCATCGTCATCACCGACGAGGCCCACCGCAGCCAGTACGACACCCTGGCCTTAAACATGCGCACGGCCCTTCCCAACGCGGCGTTTCTGGCCTTTACCGGCACGCCGTTGATCATGGGCGAGGAAAAGACCCGGCAGGTCTTCGGCGACTATATCAGCGTCTATGATTTCCAGCAGTCCGTGGATGACGGCGCCACCGTGCGGCTCTATTATGAAAACCGCATCCCGGAACTGCAACTGGTCAACGACGATCTTAACGCGGACATGGAACGCCTGCTGGAAGAAGCCGAACTCGACGAGGCCCAGGAAAAGAAACTGGAGCGCGAATTCGCCCGGGAATACCATCTGATCACCCGGGACGACCGGCTCGAAGCCATCGCCAAAGACCTGGTGGACCATTTCACGGGCCGGGGCTTTCCGGGCAAGGCCATGATGATCTGCATCGACAAGGCCACGGCCGTGCGCATGTATGACAAGGTGAAAACCTGCTGGGCAATAAAACTGCGGGAAGCCGAAGCCGAACTCGCGCAATGGCGCGCCTTTACGGATCACGCGGCCCGAAGCGACCCGGAGGATTCGTTTGAACAACAGCATGAAACGGCCCTGAATCAACGCGTGGAACTCCTGAAATCAACCGACATGGCCGTGGTGGTGTCCCAGGGCCAGAATGAGATCGGCGAAATGGCCGACAAAGGCATCGATATCCGCCCGCACCGCAAACGCATGATCAATGAAGACCTGGAGACCCGGTTTAAAAATCCGGACGACCCGTTCCGGCTGGTCTTTGTCTGCGCCATGTGGATGACCGGTTTCGACGTGCCGAGCTGTTCCACCCTTTACCTGGACAAGCCCATGCGCAACCACACCCTCATGCAGACCATCGCCCGGGCCAACCGGGTCTATCCGGGCAAGGTGAGCGGCCTGATCGTGGATTATGCCGGGGTGTTCCGCAACCTGGAGCGGGCCCTGGCCATTTACGGGCAGGGCGGGACCGCCGGCGCGGCCGGGGGCGAAAAACCCGTGGCCCACAAAGCCGCGCTCAAGGCGGCCCTGCAACAGGTAATAGACGACACCCGGCGCCTGTGCCGGGAACATGAGGTGGACCTGGCGGCCATTGCCCGGGCCGAGGGATTTGCTCGCATCGGCATGCTCGATGACGCCGTGGACGCGCTGGTGGGTTCCGAAGAGGCCAAACGCCGCTATCTCGACCTGGCCAACGCCGTAGGGCGCATCTACAAGGCGATTCTGCCCGATCCGGACGCCAAAGCATTTTCCGCCGAAATCGCGCCCGTGGGGATCATTGCCGATAAAATCCGCGCCCTGACCCCGCCGGCCGACATCTCCCAAATCATGGGGCAGGTGGAAGACCTGCTCGACCGCTCCATCGCCGCCGAAGGCTATGTCATCCGGGAAACCTTGCCGCCGTTCGAAGACGCCCATCGCATCGATTTGAGCAGTATCGATTTTGAAAAACTGGCCGAAAAATTTGCCGCCGGTCGCAAACGCACCATCAACGAAAAACTCAAAGGCTCCGTGGCGGCAAAACTCATGGACATGGTGCGGCTCAACCGCACCCGCATGGATTATCTGGAAAAATTCCAGGCCATGATCGACGCCTACAACGCGGGCAGCCTCAACGCCGAGGAATTTTTCCAGCAACTGGTGGCCTTCGCCCAGAGCCTGGACGCCGAAACCCAACGGGGCGTGGGCGAACAGTTGAGCGAGGAAGAACTCGCCCTCTTTGACCTGCTGACCAGACCGCCCATTGAAATGAGCGACGCGGACCGCGCAAAGGTCAAGGCGGTGGCCCGGGACCTGCTTTTCACCCTCAAGGCGGGCAAACTGGTGCTGGATTGGCGCAAACGCCAGCAGGCCCGCGCCGAAGTGCGGATAACCATCGAAAAACTCCTGGACCAGGGCCT